>CAUDDP010000034.1 GCA_958448395.1 uncultured Oscillospiraceae bacterium
GTCGTGGTAACTGTGATGTAGTCTGCGTCGTCTGGTTCTGGTTTTGCTTGCCGCTTTTTCGCTGCTTCTCCAAGTTGCACCAGCACATCCAGCATACAAGCACGGATTTCCGGCGGTAAGCTCATGTACTTTGCAATGACTTCCGCTTCATCGTCTTCACTTAGATTCAGGTCAGCAAATGGGCTTGGAGCAGGCTCTCTGCCAAGCAGGTAGTCTGTGGACACGCCGAAATGATTTGAAATTTTTGTAAGCATTTCAATGTTTGGTTCTCTTTTTCCATATTCATAGCTTGCATACGTGCTTTTGGCTATTTTCAGTATTTCAGCTGTTTCGGACATAGATTCTCCTGATTTTTCTCTTAAACTTTTTAGAGTATTAAACCATGCCATTTTATCACCTTCTTTCTAATTTTATGATACCACAAAACGTGCACGGTGTCAAGAAAATTTTATTTGATGTGTACGCATTATGCAAACTATACAAAAAATAAGTGCACATTTTGTATAGTTTTTTCTTGTTTTTCTATTGACATCGTGCACGAAATGTAGTATAATAAAACCACAGTCAAGGACAAAACGTGCACGATTGAATCCGACGGCAAGTGTCAGAAAGGAGAAAGATATGAATTCAGTGAGCGAGTATGAAATTGAAACCTTCTTGAAAATGATTCTTGAAATTATTAAGAGTTGCAAGGATTTGCAGGAAGCACAGGACAAAATAAAAGCCCTGCTGGAACGGTAACGACAGACCAGCAAGGCAATTCAGTGAGAAAAGACAGGGTGGTACTTGCCGCCACTCTATCTTTTATAATTATACCACAGAGGGACAAAAAAGGCAAGAAAAATTTTTGATAAATAGAAAGGAGAATCGTATGGCAGTGACCAAAATCACAACTGCGACCGCTGAACGGCAAAATGTTACACAGCTGTACAAAAGCCTGAGTGCGAGTGACCGCATCATTTTCAAGTCGATTCTGGAAATGACAATTATCCTGCTGAAAAATATGCAGGCAGCAGAAAGGAGAAGTTCATGAACGAATTGATTAAGGTCAACTACGACAACGCAGACCGCCCGACAGTTTCCGGTCGGGAATTACATGAGGCATTGAAAGTAGAAACCGCATACAAGGATTGGTTTCCCAGAATGTGTAAGTATGGATTTACAGAGGGTGTGGATTTCAACCCGCTCATTTTTGAGCAGGTTCGCATCGAAGGAACACGTCAAGTCAGAAGAGAGATTGAAGACCACCAACTTACAATTTCTATGGCAAAAGAACTCTGCATGCTCCAGCGGACAGACAAGGGCAAAGAGATGCGACAGTATTTCATTGCGATAGAAGAGCAATGGAACAAGCCAGAAGCCGTGATGGCACGGGCAATCCGGATGGCAGACCAGCAAATACACCGATTGGAAACGCAGTGTATGCAGTTAGAAGCGAAAGTAGAGCAGGACAAGCCGAAAGTTCTATTTGCAGATAGTGTAGCAACGGCGAAGACAAGTATCTTGATTGGAGAGCTTGCCAAGATTCTCCGTCAGAATGGCGTGAAGACCGGACAGCAGCGACTTTTTGAGTGGATGCGAGAAAATGGCTTTCTGATCAAGCGGAAGGGCTCAGAGTACAATATGCCCACACAGAGAGCAATGAATATGGGTTTGTTTGAGGTTAAGGAAACAGCGATACCCCATGCAGACGGACATGTATCTATTAGTAAGACCCCGAAAGTAACAGGAAAAGGGCAGATTTATTTTGTGGATAAGTTAATGGAAGCGGAACCGCTTTTGCCTGCTCTGGAAAACGAATAAAACCGCAAGACCCTATAGTAAACCAGAGCAAGCGAAAGGAACTTCTTTTAAAAATTCTGCGTGTCAGAACTATGCTCCGTCTTTGGAGTTAGCATCTTCCTCCGCTTTCATTCGGTCTTCGATTTCGCCGAGTGTCGTAGACACAGTTATGTAATCGGACTCTTCTTGTGGTATGAAATCTTCCTTTGCTTTTTGAATTTTTGCGTCGAGCTGCTCTATAAATTCCGCACGTTGCTTTTTATCCATTGCACAGTATCCTGTAATAATGGCACGTTCTGTAATGCCAAATCCATACGATTGGCACAACATTGCAATCGGATCAGGCGGCGGCTCTGCGGTGTCACGTCCGAGCAGGTAATCTGTGGTCACACCGTAGAAGTCGGCGAGTTTGGAAAGTGCTGGAACACCAACACCTCGAACACCAGATTCGTATTTTTGGTAAACAGAATAGCTGATTCCTGTTTTTTCTGATACATCTTGAATAGAATATCCCTTGTTTTCTCTTAATCGCTTTAAAATTTCTTTTGTTTCCATGTAATTCACCTCCTTATACAGTCAATGTTAGCACAATTGTTCCTAAATGTCAAGGCTTATTTTATCCATAAAAGAACTTATGTGCAATATTGACAAAAACAGAAAGTAACATTTGTGCAAAATCACGTATTGACATTTTGAACAAAAGGGCGTATAATTTGATTGTGGGAAGCACAAAAGTGCAAACCTAAACAAAACGCTTGACTGAATAATCAGAAAGGATGTGAGCAAATGAATGAACTCATCAAGGTCAACTACGACAACGCAGACCAGCAAATACACCGATTGGAAACGCAGTGTATGCAGTTAGAAGCGAAAGTAGAGCAGGACAAGCCGAAAGTTCTATTTGCAGATAGTGTAGCAACGGCAAAGACAAGTATCTTGATTGGAGAGCTTGCCAAGATTCTCCGTAGCAAACCCCAGCAAGCGAGAGAAACCCCCAGCAGCTTGTTAGTGGTTGAGAATGGGAAGCTTGTGGAATAAATGGAAAGGAGGTGATGATATGGCACCAGAGCAGAAAACGGATGTGGCAGAAAAAAAGACCCCTGCCGCTAAAGAGCAGCAGAAGTCTATTGTGGTTGAATTGAGTGCAGATACCACAGGCATCATGGAATCCCTTGACAACGTTGAAAGAAAAATTGACTTGGTATCTAAGAAAATGAACGATCTTATAGAAACGGCAAGCCGACTGCTATCAGATGTTAAAATTTGATGTTGTCGAGGAAATCATTGATTTCGCTTTCAGCTTTATCCAATGCGTCTGTAATTCCATTGTCTTTGAGTTCTATGGTTTGTTGGCAATGTGGGCAAATAATAGAACTACCAACAGAGTTTATTGATATTGATAATTCTTTATTACAGTTTGGGCATTCAATATCAATATTGTCAAATAGCTTATCACTCATGTAGCATTCACCTCCTTTCCATAATTTTCATTATACCATATCTATTTCAAAATGTCAAGTGCGGCACAAAATATAGGGAAAGAGGTGACAACATGAGAAAAGATGGAAGCACTTATTATCCGGTATTGGAGCATGAAATTATTCTACGGAATATTACAAAGAAAGAGATGCGGGAATTTTTAGGATTGGAACAGTCCGGATTTGTGTTGAAACTGAATGGAATGCGGCGGTTTTCTCTGGATGAAGCGATCCGGTTGCAGGAAGAATTTTTTCCGGACATCTCTGTGAATGAATTGTTTCGACATGAATGAAAGAGGGTGATGGTATAATTTGCTTTATCATAGTAATCCTTTCTGTATTTCTTATTCTGGCATTGTGGAAGTGGTGGAAATGGAAATTCACGGCACTGACCACCATGATGTTTGTAACTGAAAAATACCGTGAACCCACAAGAGAAGAAATCAGATACTATGCACAAGTGATTGCAAGAAAGATATTACATATCAAGTGAGCCGGACGGTGTGGCAGCACCGTTGAACTGGGAACTACCTCTTATCGTATCTCTAAATTGTCTTTATACTACGTCCCGAGCATGACGAAAAACCGCTCTCCATCGCCCGAAAGGGTATCAAAAATAAAGGAAGTGAGAATATGGCAGCTGCTAAGACAGTAGACGCAGAACGTCTGATACGTGCAGCATTGGATGTAGCTGTACCGTTTGATCGTTACAGCTGGCTGAGGGGCTTTATTGAGGGCTACCAGAAAAGAGAAGAAATCGAAACTGGATTTGCATTTCAAAATGGAAATCAGATTCAACAGAAAGGAGAATCCCATGAAAGCAAGGATAATCCAATCGGATAACGACAAGAAGGATCGAACCTGCCGGAGCTGGAAGTTTGCGAACAGGTACAAACGCATGAGAATAAAGGAGGAATTGCAGTAATGGCAACAGAGACAAAAAAATACCGCTTGTCAGTACTGACAGCAGCAGAATTGATGGGTGTGTCTACACAATTTGTGCGAGTTGGTCTCCAACGTGGCATTTTACCGTTTGGCTATGCCATTAAATTGAGAGATAAGAATTACACGTACTACATCAGTCCGTTTCGGTTTACGGAGTACACAGGGATTCCAGTATCTTCTGAGCAACTGGAGCAGGTAAAAGATGAGGAGACGGTATAATGGCGGCACCATCAAAACGCTATTATTGGCTGAAGCTGAAAGAAGACTTCTTTCGGGATAAGGTCATGAAGAAGTTGAGGAAGATTGCAGGCGGCGATACTTATGTCATCATTTATTTGAAAATGATGCTGCTTAGCATTACCAGTGACGGGTGTTTGTTCTATGACGGCGTGGAGCAGGATTTCAGCTCTGAACTGGCATTGGATTTGGATGAAGATGAGGAAAACGTTCGGGTTACCGTAGCATTTTTAATACGGAGTGGAAAGTTGATGCAAAAATCAGATACCGAATTCTATATGCCGGATGCCTATAATGCGATTGGCTCGGAAGCAAAATCAACAGAACGTTCAAGAAGATCTCGTATGAGAAAAAAAGATGTGGAACAAGAAGTGTTGCAATGCAACATCATTGCAACATTATGCAACACAGAGATAGATAGAGAGAAAGAGATAGAGTTAGAGATAGAGCAAGATAAAGAGAAAGATAATCTATCTTTCTATCTAGCTAGGAGCGAAAATTCTTCAACTTTTCAACAAGTTTTCAACAAACCAATGTTGAAAGAGGTAGAAGCCTACGCAGAAGCAGAAAACATTCAGACGGATGTGCAGCGATTCTACAGCTACTATGAAGAACGCAGCTGGAAAGATAAGAATGGACGAGATGTTGCAAGCCACTGGAAGGCAACGTTGAAACGTTGGGGGGAGCAGGAAGGAAAGTATCCGGAAAAGAATCCGGATGATTATCATGCAGAAAATGCATCAGCCTATGCAAGCCTGATATTCAATCTGCCGGGGGAATAAAAGAAAAGAACCCTGTTATGGACGTAACAGGGTTTTCCGAGGATGTTAGAAACTAAAAACAGTTTCAGGGATTACTGCCATTATATCATACTTCCCTGAATCTGTCAAGAAAAGAGGAAAAAATGATGGATGAAGCAGTAGCAGGATTGATGCTTGCCGCTGAGGTAGCAGGCGTTATTTATTGCTTTTGGCGGCATAATAAGAAGGACAAGACAGAAGAAAACAAACAGGAAACATCGGAGCAAAAAAGCATTAAGCAGTATGGATTCGACTTTTTTTCCGTGTCTGCCGGCATGGACAATGCCACACGCATCAGAGAAAATCTGGAAATCCTACAGCAGCTGCAAACTAAAATCGACATGAGCCGAACGGATCTGTATCGTGAAAATCAGGTCATCCAGATTCAGTGGTATGACTGGAATCAGTGCAAATATGTGGCATATGATCTGCCGATCAGCGGTGCATGTATCGCCAATGCGAGCCTTATGGAGCAGGTTGTGGCAGCAGAAAAGAAGCGATTGGGCATTTCCCTGTTTTGCGAATTTGAGAAAATCCGTTCTTACGGTGAAGTCAAAACCGTGGACAAAACGGAGAGGGGAGCAGGGGAGGGGAGTGAAACAGTCGAATGCTAGACGAGATGAAGTTCTGCAAGGACTGTGGATGCCTGCTCGGGACAAGAGACACCTTAGGACAGCAGCGGTTCAACCGGATTCAGCGGTGTGAGGAATGTCAGAAGATTCATAGAGCTGTCCAGAAGGCAGCGTACCAGAAGGAGTACCGGGCAGATGGCCGAACAATTCGCAGATTGCAGAAAGAGCAGATACGAGAATTGCAAAAAGCAAATATGGTTTTGCAGCAGCTTTACGAAATAAAGGTAGAAGAGATAGAGCAGGAAAGGAAAAGGCATGGGCAAGAAGTTTGAAATGAGAGTCATTCTGTATGAGAATGATGCACTGGGAATGGCAACGAAGTGTAATGGCGTAAATGATGCTGAGATAATAGCGGTGCTGCGTGAGATTGTGGATTCTATAGCAGGAAGATTATATCCGGATGAAACAGAGAAAGATCGCTTTATCCATGATTTCATGATTACAATATTGAAAATATGAGAGAGGGGAAAGACAGGATATGACAAATGTAATAATCATAAGAGGACGTTTGTGTGCGGATCCGGATTTTCGGCAGACACAGAATGGAAAAGCAGTATGCCGTTTCCGGCTGGCGGTGGAACGGAATCAGAAAGCGGAGAACGGGCAAAAGCAAGCGGATTTCATTCCCTGTGTGTGTTGGAATCAGTTGGCGGAGTTTGTAAGCCGATACTTCCGGAAGGGTAGCATGGCAATTGTGGAGGGCAGAATACAGAATGCGGACTATACCGACAGTAATGGTGTAAAACACTATGCGATGGAAGCATGTGCACACAGTGTTGATTTTGGGGAAAGCAAGAAAGCCGCTGATGCAAGCCAGAATGCCGCACAGGGGAATTTTAATGAGAATCCGCAAAACTACCCAACCGAACACACAAAATGCCTACAGCGTGCCGCCAACGGCTTATTACAATCATGGATATGGAGAACTGATTGAAAATGGAAATGAATTGGATACCATGCAAAGAGCGGTTGCCAGAAAAAAGCGGGGAATATCTTGTGCAAAGGGCTAGGCAAGTTAGCAGATCGTGCAAGCCTGAATTTTACCTTGTTAATTTTTCCGCTGCCCATGGGAAGTTTAATTGTTCCGATTGGATGTCGGAAGAAGAGGTGTCAGAATTTACTATCCCAGGTATCGTCGCCTGGATGCCGCTGCCTGCTCTATATGAGAGCCTGTAGCTTGTGGGAGGAATCAAACGGTTGCCCGTGGAAAATATCACGGACTCTACATAGAGCTGAAAGCAGAGAAAGGGAGAGCCACTGAAAATCAGAAAGCATGGATTCGCCAATTGATGGAGCAGGGTTATCTTGCAAAGGTTTGTTATGGATTTGAGGAAGCCATTCAATGTATCATATCTTACTATCAGGAAGGAGTGTGAAGTATCCTTGTCTCAGAAGCAGGAAAAAGTCATAAAATGGCTAAACCGGGCGTTTTCTGAGGAAATGAAACTGGAAGCATTAAGGGATTACAAGCAAAGAAAAGTGGAGCAAGCAGAGAGGGGCGGAAATGGAACAGATAGAAAGGCAATTGAGAGAATGGCAGCAGAAACCCAGTATCTGGAGCAGGAACAGATTGTTGCGGCTTGCCGGAAAGAGATTAAGCAGGCAATTGAGCAGGTGCAGGATCCGGTATTGGAAGCTATTCTCATCCGCAGGTATTTAAATTTTGAACAACTGGAGGAAATTGCCGTACATACCCATTATTCTGTGCGTGCAGTCAGCTATAAATTACAGCAGGCACAGGAAAAGATTGCAGACTTTTGCAGGTGATTGCAGGTAATTGCGTGGATTTGCAGGTGGTACATGTGATATAATATGAGTGTGAATGTTTGCCGATGTGGGTTTCCCATGTCGGCATTTTTGTTAGGCGGTGGTGGAATGGTAGAAGATTTCTATCAATCGAAAGCGTGGAAGCGGAAACGAGGCGTGATTTTGCGGCGGGATGGATACCGATGTCAGGATTGTAAGCGGTATGGGCGGATGCGACAAGCTACTACTGTACACCACATCAAGCATTTAGACCAGCATCCGGAGCTTGCACTTACAAACAGCAATCTGGTCAGCCTATGCGATGCCTGCCACAATAAGCGACATCCGGAGAAGGGCGGTCGCAGGTTCTGACCTGCTCCCCCCCACCATGGCAGGGCAGAACGATCCCGAAGGACAACGGTGTGGGGAACTCTTTCTAACTGCGTTGGTTTTTTTCAAGAAAGCCTTGGGAGGTGATTCGATGACAAAATCAAAATGGAAATCTAAAATCAAGAAAGCCTGCCTTGCTATCAATACCTACAAAGAATCCTTTGATGGTGTGATTGATTCCTTGGCAGATATTCTGGAAAAGCGTGACCAAACATTAGAAACATATGACGGCAATCCCATCATAAAGCACACCAATTCTCACGGAGAAACAAACCGAATGAAAAATCCATCTTTGATGTTGTGGGATGAACTGAACAAAACAGCTCTGGCATATTGGCGAGACCTTGGACTTACTCCAAAGGGGCTAAAAAGCATTGATGAGCAGGCGATGAAAAAGAAAAAAACGGATACGTTGGCTGAGGTGCTAAAAGACCTTGGCGACTAAACAGTTTAAAAAGATTGCAATACAATACGCCGAGGATGTTGCCGCAGGAAGGATTATCGCTGGAAATAACTTGCTGGAATGCAAGCGGTTTTTAGCGGATTTAAAGCGTGAAGATTTGGAACTGCACACAAAAGAACCGGATTTGGTTTGCAACATCATTGAGCGGTTTATGGTGCATAAGCAAGGAGAAAATCTGAATGGGGAACCCTTGATGAATACGCCCATGCTGTTGCAGCCATGGCAGGTGTTCTGCGTGTATAATCTGGTCGGATTTTACTACAACGGGACAAAAGAACGGCGGTACAAGGAGGCGTTTATTTTCATTCCCCGAAAGTCTGGAAAAACCATGTTTATTGCAGCATTGTCGTTTGCTTTGGCGATTCTGGAACGCCGTTCCGGCTCTATCATCTACATTGTAGCAGCTTCTCAAAAGCAAGCGTGCGAATCTTTTAACGATATTTTGTACACCCTGCGATACCGTGGAATGATTGACGATTTTAGGGTGCTAAACAACAATGCAGAACACTCTATCAGCTATCAATTTACGGATGCAAACGGCAGACCAGACGGATCGATCCACATCGAAGCATTAGCCAGCAATCCGGATGCACAAGATTCCTTCAATTGTAACATTGCGATTGCTGACGAGGTACACGCATTTAAGAAATCCGCCCAGTACAACCGATTCAAAGAAGCGATGAAAGCCTACACCAATAAGCTGATGATTGGCATTACCACTGCCGGCGATAACATCAATAGCTTTTGCTATCGAAGATTGGAGTATGCGAAAAAGGTCTTGAATGGAACGGTAAAGGACGATTTCCTTTTCTGTTTTGTTTCCCAGGCGGAGCAGGATGCACGTGGCAATGTAGACTATACTTCTGCATTGCAGCATGAAAAAGCGAATCCATCTTATGGCGTAACCATCCGTCCAGCAGATATCATGCAGGAAGCCTTGCAGGCACAAAACGATCCACAGCAGCGAAAGGACTTTTTGAGCCGTTCCCTGAACATTTATACCAGTGCGATGAAAGCCTACTTCAACTTGGAGGAATTCCGAGCATCTGACAAACAATATCACTGGACGCTGGAGGAATTGGCAAGGCTGCCGATTGACTGGTACGGCGGAGCGGATTTATCCAGAATGTATGACTTGACGGCAGCGGCACTCTATGGGCACTATGCAAAGGAGGACGTGGATATTATCATCACGCACGCCTTCTTCCCCATTACCATGGCGGCGAAAAAAGCAGATGAGGACAATATTCCGCTGTTCGGCTGGGCAGATGATGGCTGGTTGACGATGTGTAATTCCCCAACGGTGAATGCAGCAGACGTGGTAAATTGGTTTATCACCATGCGGCAGCGTGGGTTCAAAATTAAACAGGTGGGGCACGACAGAAAGTTCGCACGAGAATACTTTTTTGAAATGAAGAATGCAAAATTCAATGTGATAGACCAGCCGCAGTATTATTATCTGAAATCAGAAGGATTCCGGCACATTGAGCAGCGTGCAAAGGATGGGAAGCTATACTATCTGCATTCCGAAGCGTTTGAATACTGTGTGGAGAATGTAGCAGCGATTGAAAAAACAGATGATATGGTACAGTATGAAAAGGTAGAAAAAACAAGCCGGATTGATTTATTTGACGCCAGCGTATTTGCGTGTGTCCGGTACTTGCAAAATATGGAGCGTCAACAGAAAGCAAAGAATTGGTGGGGATAATTGTGTTTTGGAATCGCAGAAAAGAAACAAGAAATAAATCACCGGTTGCATTTTTGCTGTCGGATGATGCACAGGATACATTATGCGTGCCAGGGTATACCACACTGGACAAGTGTCCAGAGGTGATGACGGGGTGCAGACGGATTGCGGAACTGATTGGTTCATTGACCATTCATGTTATGGAGAATACGGATCATGGCGATAAACGTGTGATCAATGAATTGAGCCGCAAAATTGACATCAACCCAACAAGTACTATGACACGCAAAACATGGATGGAAGCCATTGTCATGAACCTGCTCCTGTATGGACATGGGAACAGTATTGTGAGAGTACATACAAACAGCGGATACTTGGAAAGCTTAGAACCGATTGCAGCAACACGGGTTTCTATCCCAGAAAGCACAAATTACAATATTTATATTGACGGGATTCCATACAATACGGATGAGATTTTGCATTTCGTTTGCAATCCATCCCCGAACTGTTTGTGGCGTGGGCGTGGCTTACAAGTGTCCTTGCGACAGTTTGCAAATAATCTAAAGCAGGCAGCGGCAACAGAAAAAGCATTTCTGTCCAGTAAGTGGAAACCGTCTGTGATTGTAAAAGTAGATGCATTGACAGACGAATTCAGCTCGTTGGAGGGGCGGAAAAAGCTGCTCAAAGACTACGTAGAATCCAATGAAGCCGGCGAACCCTGGCTGATTCCGGCAGATCAATTTTCCGTAGAGCAGGTCAAGCCGTTATCATTGTCTGATTTGGCGATTAGCGATGGCGTGCAATTGAATCGTCGCATGATTGCCGCTGTTTTGGGCGTGCCGCCATTTCTGCTTGGCGTGGGCGATTACAACAAAGACGCTTGGAACGCCTTTGTAAACAATACAGTAAAGCCAATCGTAGTGGGACTACAACAGGAAATGACCAAAAAGCTGATTGTATCTCCAAGAATGTATATCCGGTTTAATGTCTTATCGTTGTTTGATTGGGACATCAAAACGCTATCCGATGTATTCGGCGGCTTATCTGATCGTGGTTTTGTCTCCGGCAATGAAGTGCGGGATCGCTTAGGTATGTCACCACGGGATGGTTTGGACGAACTGAGAGTATTGGAAAACTACATTCCTTATGAAATGTCGGCATATCAGAAAAAGTTGGTGCAGGGAGGTGAAAGCGAAAATGGAACGGAATAAAGTCATGTATCGTACCATGCAATCCACGCTTACAACCAGAGACGGCGAAACAAATGAAACCCCTGTAATTGAGGGGTATTTTGCAGTATTCGATTCCAATTATGACATGGGGTATGGTATGAGCGAGAGCATTGCGTCGGGTGCGTTTTCGGAAACACTCTCCGGAGATGTGCGAGCACTAATTGACCATGACACTCGTCTTGTACTCGGTCGGACAACTGCCCATACGTTGGAACTGCGTGAGGATTCGCATGGATTGTGGGGAAAAATCTACATCAATTCAAGAGACAGCGAAGCGATGAATCTCTATGAACGTGTAAAGCGTGGCGATGTGTCCCAGTGTAGTTTTGGCTTTGAAATCCTTAGCGAAGAAACATCTTTCCCGACAGATGGGGAAATCCATTGGAGAATTACAAAGGTAAAGCTGTATGAAGTATCTTGCTGTACATATCCGGCGTATGCAGAAACAGCAATTTCAGCACGGAAACACGACAGAGAACAAATCGAACAGCGAAAAGTGGAAGCGTGGCGTACCACTATGCTTGCCAAACTGAAAGGAGAAGAGAAAAAATGCTGAAAGCACTGATGCTGCGTAAGAAGATTAATGATAAGAAGCAGGAACTGGAAGCCCTGCGGCAGACAGAAACCGCCCTGAAAACCAGAGAATCCGAACTGGAAACGGATATTCAGGCAGCGAAGACGGAAGAGGAAAAGGCTGCTGTAGAAAGTGCTGTGGACGATTTTGAGAAGGAGAAATCAAAGAATGAAAAAAGTATCTCTGATTTGGAGGCAGAAATCACCGGCATGGAAAGCGAACTAGAAGAAGTTGAAAAGAAACAGGAAACACCGCCTCCGGCAGAGCCAACAGGCGGAGAAGAAAGAAAGGAGCCGATCACAATGACAGCCAGAACGAAATTTTTCGGTATGAACAGACAGGAACGGGATGCGTTTTTCGCACGGGAAGAAGTAAAGACGTTTCTGGAACGTGTTCGCACCATGGGAAAGGAAAAGCGGGCGGTTTCCGGTGCAGACTTACTGATTCCAACGATTGTACTTGACCTGATTAAAGAGAACATTCTGAACTATTCTAAGCTGTATCAGCATGTAAATGTCAAGGGTGTTCCCGGCAAGGCACGGCAGAATGTGATGGGTGCCATTCCGGAAGCGGTATGGACAGAAATGTGTGCAAGTCTGAATGAGCTGGATTTGAGCTTTACAGCAGTGGAAGTGGATGGGTATAAGGTTGGTGGATACATTGCCATCTGTAATGCCGTTTTGGAGGATTCCGACATTGCACTGGCAAGCGAAATTATTTCTGCAATTGGGCAGGCAATCGGCTATGCACTGGATAAGGCGATCTTGTACGGTACGGGTACAAAAATGCCGCTGGGAATTGTCACTCGTTTGTGTCAGACTGCACAGCCGTCCAACTATCCAACCAATGCACGGAAATGGGAGAACCTGTCCGCCAGCAATGTGCTGGCGATCACTGGAAAGACGGATGCGGCACTGCTCAAGGAATTGGTGATTGCCTCCGGCAACGCAAAGGGGGATTACAGCCACGGCGAATTGTTTTGGGCAATGAATGAAAAGACGTTTACAAAGCTGGTTGCAAATGCGTTGACTATCAATGCAGCTGGTGCCATTGTAACTGGACAGAGCGGCACGATGCCAGTAATTGGTGGCACCATTGAAAAGCTGTCCTTTATTCCGGATGATGTCATCATCGGCGGATATGGGGATTTGTATTTGCTTGCTGAGAGAGCAGGTACAACTATTGCACAATCCGAGCATGTTCGCTTCCTCGAAGATCAGACCGTATTCAAGGGAACGGCACGCTATGATGGGATGCCCGTGATTGCAGAGGGATTTGTAGCAATCGGGATCAGTGGTGTCAAGCCGACTGCCGGTGCAGTGACATTTACTGAGGATGCCGCAAACAAGGCTGTAGCAGGAGATTAATCAGATGGTGGATGTAGATTTGCTGGCTATGCTCAAAGTGGATTTGGGCATTACGGCAAAAGTGTATGACGAACGGCTGATGCAATACTTACAGGCGGCAAAAGCAGAAATAACCCGTGAGGGCATTACATTGCTGGATACAGTTGATGATAATCAGCTTGTGGTGATGTATGCCGCATGGAGCTGGAGAAAGCGAGATACCGGAGAAGGAATGCCACGTATGCTGCGGTATGCATTGAACAATCGGTTATTTTCCGAGAAAATGAGGGCGGATGCAAATGGATGATGTGCTGGTGCTGATTTCCCAGCAGTATGCGATAGACGATTTTGGGGTGCAGCAGTTAGTGGGGGAAGAACAGCATGAAATACTCTGCCGGGTAAAGTCCATCAATCGGGCGGAGTTTTTTCAGGCGATGAAAGCCGGCTTTCATTCTGAAATGCTGTTTGCGGTCTCACCTGTTGACTATCATGGCGAGACCATTGCAGAATTTCATGGGAAACGATATGAAATTTACAGGTGTTTTCTGCAATCGGCAGATAGAATGGAACTATATGTAAAGGAAAAGGAGGGGACGGTGCAGGGCTATGACCTATGCGGAAATTGCTGATCTGATTCGTTCCGCTGGTCTTCCGTGTGTGTATCATCACTGGGAAAAAGGAAAAGCACCGCCTTTGCCGTATCTGGTATTCTACTATGATGCCCGTTCTGATTTCAAAGCTGATAATCAGAATTATCAAAAAATCGTATCGGTCACGTTGGAATTGTACAGTGAACAGAAAAACTTTGCTGCGGAAGAAGCGGTGGAAGCCGTTCTGGAAGGGAACGACATTCCGTATACAAAAGAAGAAACTTACATTGAATCGGAATGTATGTTTGAAAACACATATGAATTTGAAGTGTTATTGGAGTGATGTGTGTGGGTAGAACATTGCATATTGACCAAATGTCAGAAGCAATCGCAAGGGAACTGCAAAAATATGGAACTGCTGTGGATGCAGATATGAAAGCAGCGGTGAAAAAGACTGCAAACACAGTGAAAAAGGAAATTTCCGTCAATGCACCGAAAGCCATCAAAAATGGTGGTAAATACGCCAAGAGCTGGACTGCTACAAAAATGGATGAAAAATCTCACACGTTGAAAATAGTAGTACATTCCAAAAAGTATTACCGTCTTGCACATTTGCTGGAAAATGGGCATATCACCAGAAATGGCGGACGAACAAGAGCCTATCCGCACATCAAGCCAGCCGAAGAACACGGCGTGGAACTGCTAAAAGAGTTGATGAGAAAGGCAATAGAAAGGAATTGAGAATATGGCAGCAGATGAAAAGAAGAACAAAGTCAAATTTGGTTTGGATAAAGTTCACTACGCAAAAATTACCGGCTATGATGAAAACAACCTGCCGATTTACGCAAAACCGGTGCGGTTTCCCGGTGCAGTTAATTTGAGCTTGGATGCGAATGGCGAGAATGAACCCTTCTATGCAGATAACATCGTTTACTATGTCTGCAACAACTCTGCCGGATACGAAGGCGAATTGGAAATGGCAATGGTCACCACCGATTTTGCAACAGATATTCTTGGAGAAGAGTTGGATGCTAAGGGTGTTTTGGCAGAACGGAATGATGCAGAAGTTTCCGAATTCGCACTGCTCTTTGAATTCACAGGCGATAAAAAGAAAATTCGTCATGTATTTTATCGTTGCTCTGCTTCCAGACCAACCACCGAATCCAGTACGATCGAAGATAGCAAAGAAGTAAAAACGGAGACGCTGTCTCTCACAGCGACCGCATTGGAAAATGGTTATGTAAAATCTAAAACGTGCGAAAGCACAGAGGAAGCCACCTATAACAGCTGGTACGATTCTGTATACATGCCAACAAAATCTACAGAGGAAAGTGTGTAAGTTATGAGTGTTACGAAAAAAATTAGGATTGATGGGATGGAAGTGCCATTTAAGGCAAGTGCAGCAATCACAAGAATGTACCGTGACCAATTTCGCAGGGATATTTTTCAGGACCTTTCAGAGCTGCAAAAAGAATTCAGCGAAAAAAGCGAAGCAGATTCTAAATCTGCTGTTTTCAGCGTTGACAGCCTGGAGATCTTTGAGAATATCGCCTACATCATGGCGAAACATGCGGATGCTTCTGTGCCAGATTCACCGGATGAATGGCTGGAGCAGTTCCAGCTCTTTAGCATTTACCGCATTCTACCACAGCTCTTAGAACTGTGGGGGCTGAATATAGCAACACAGGTAACCGCTAAAAAAAACAACGCCCAATTGACAGAGCCGTAACAACACCGCTTTTCTTGCTGCGGTGTGTGCAGTTGGGACTATCCATTGGTGATCTGGACATGCTGACAATCGGATGCATTTATGATATGATCATCGAAAAAGAGAACGATAGCTTTGACTATCCGTATCAGGCAACACAAGCGGATTTTGACAACTTTTAATTTAGCAGGCTTTTCTAAAAGGTAGGTGAGATACATGGCAAGCAGGATTGCAGGGATTATTGTAGAAATCGGCGGCGATACCACTGGATTGAATAGGGCGTTAGAGGGCGTCAACAGCAACATCCGAAATACACAAAGTCAACTAAAAGATGTGGAACGGCTGCTGAAACTGGATCCAACCAACACCGAACTGCTGGCACAGAAACAGACCTTGCTAACGCAGGCAGTTTCCGCAACCAGCGAGAAGTTGGAAACCCTGAAAGCCGCTGCACAACAGGCACAATCGCAGCTGGAGCAGGGCAAAATCACACAGCAGCAGTTTGATGCTTTGCAACGAGAAATTATCGCTACCACGCAATCCCTGGAACAATATCAACAGGAAGCAAAAGCACTGTCCGGTACACAGACTTCTCTTTCCGAAGCAGTGACTGCTCAGAAAAAGAAGCTGGAAGAATTAAAAGCGTCTTATGTGGACGCTGTTGCTCAATATGGAAAGCATTCCAGTGAAGCAAAAGAACTGCGGACAGAAATAAAAAATTTGAACAGCAGTCTTGGCGATAATGAAGAAAGTTTGGAGAAGGCAGAGCAAAAAGCATCGAAATTTTTTGATAAGCTGGATAAGCCTACGGCAATTGATAAGACAAAGGACGGCTTGAAGTCTCTCATTCCTTTTCTACATAATACAGAAGACGGAGCGGAAAAGGCAGAAAAAGCGATGGATGACTTGAATGATTCTGCCGAAGAAAGCGAAGGTGCCTTTTCTATTGCAAAAGGTGCAGTTGCTACCTTTGCAGGAAATACGCTTACTTCCCTTGCCAACTCTGCTGCCGAAGCCGTTTCTACATTTTCTGAAATTCCAGAATCTACCATGGAGTTTCGGGAAAACATGGCGAAGCTGGAAACCACGGCTGAATCTGCCGGGTACTCTACGGAATATGCCAGCGATGCATTTAGCCAGATGTATGGCGTGCTGGGCGATGAAACCGCCGCCAATACAACCGTTTCCAACTTCATGAAGCTGGGAGCGTCTACGGATGACTTGAACAGTCTGCTGGAGTCTGCAACCGGTATCTGGGCAACCTACGGCGATTCGATCCCTTTAGATGGGCTTGCCGAATCCGTCAACGAAACTGCTAAGGTGGGGCAGATTACCGGCACATTGGCAGATGCTCTCAATTGGGCGGGCGTATCGGAAGATGACTTTAATGCATCGCTGTCAGCTTGTTCTTCCGAGCAGCAGCGACAGCAATTGATTATAGATACCCTGAACGGACTTTACGCTGATAGTGCAAAGGCATATCAAGAAAACAATGCCAGTATCATTTCTGCACGGGAAGCGAATCTAGCCTATGAAAACAGCGTAGCACAGGTTGGCAGTGCGATGGAACCTCTGACAGCACAATTTACCTCTATGAAAGCGGAAATCATCAGCAGTATGATTCCCGGTCTGGAATCGCTGCGTGCGGCGTTTCAGGATGTCTTTGCAGGGGTAGACGGTGCGGGTGCAGACATTTCCGCTGCTGTTTCACAGATCATCAGCGGTCTTCTATCTCAGATGCAGGACGTATTGCCACAGCTGCTGACAGCCGTTTCTACCCTGATTACTGGCATTCTGTCCGGCTTACAGGCAAGTATGCCCGAAATCACCGCTGTCATAAGTTCCTTGTTGGAAAGCGTGGTGGCTCTGGTGGTGGCAGTGTTGCCGGAGCTGGTGACAACTGTTATATCCCTGATTTCTGGGCTGACATCAGAACTTATCAACATGGCACCGGAATTATTGTCTGCTGCCATTACGCTGTTTGAGGGCTTGCTTACCGCTCTGTCAGAGATTGATTTGGTTTCTGGCACTTCCAATTTGATTGCAGATTTGTGCGATGCTCTGTCACAGATGCTGCCGGAGCTGCTTTCGGCTGCAAAGCGGCTGTTCCATGGCATAGTAGAAGCCCTGCCGGAAGTGTTGCAGGATTTACTGACAGAATTACCATCTATCATCAACACGATTACTGTCTTTTTCAATCAGGCAATGCCGCAGATTTTATCGGCAGCACAGTCTATGTTAAACGCATTGATTGATGCGATTCCGTTGGTGATTCAGGTGCTTGTGACAACGCTGCCGGATATTCTGCATTCGATTGCGAATTTTCTGGTGAATGCTGTTCCGCAGCTGCTTGCTGCTGCACAGCAGTTGTTCATGACGTTGGTCAACGCTTTGCCAACTGTGATTCAGTCTTTGGTTGCCGCCTTGCCCACGCTGATACAGGCATTGGTACAGTTTTTCATGGATTCTGTTCCCACCCTTTTGACCTCCATTCTCTCCTTTCTGGGCACGATTGTGCAAGCAATTCCAACGATTGCAGGCGAATTGATATTAGCCGTGCCGCAAATCCTGCAAGCCATTGTGGAAGGTCTCGCACCATTAGCAGAAAAAATCGGGGAAAAATTATCGGAAGCATGGGATAGATTTGTACAGTGGTGCTCTGATATGCTGGAAAAAGCAAAGACAGGAATGGAAGCGGTCATTCTCAAGATTGTGACATTCTTTCAGGAACTTCCGGGGAACATCTGGGAACACTTGTGTGAAATTATTACAAATGTAGTCAAGTGGTCTCTTGATATGAAAAATAAGGCACAAGAGATGATAACGGGCTTTTTCAGCAATATCATCAATAAGCTTTCTCAGCTTCCGGGTGAGTTTTGGGATTGGCTTTGCAATGTCATTGAAAAAGTGGCAGCCTGGTCGCTCAATATGAGGAATCAGGCGACGGAAGCGATTTCCGGATTTTTCAGTAATATCATTGATAAAATTAGCGGCTTACCCGGAGAAGTGTGGAACTGGCTTTGTAATGTTATCAACAAGGTTGGAAACTTTGTTGTCGATATTGGGAACAAGGCAAGAGATGCCGCATCGGAATTGTGGAACAACCTTGTGGATGGAATCACTGGTCTGCCAGATCGGGTTTACAGTATCGGTTCGGATATTGTTTACGGCATTTGGAACGGCATTTCAGATGTCTGTGGCTGGCTTTGGGGACAAATCTCCGGTTTCTGTCAGGAGATTTGGGATAATATTGCCGGATTTTTCGGCATTGCGTCTCCGTCCAAGCTGTTTAAGAAGGAACTTGGGTTCAATCTTGTTTATGGTCTTGCAGAAGGTGTGGATGACAAGGTCAAGACGGCTGTCCGTGCGGTCAACGCCATGGGACAAGATGTCATGAAAGCAGCGGAAAAATCACTGCAATTGGACTGGAATGTCAGTGGATTAGGGCATGTTCCCAAGGCAAATGCTGTGGTAAATAATTACTACAATAACGACAACAGCCGGACAGTGAATCAGACCAATCATAGTCCGAAGGCACTGTCACGGCTGGAGATTTTTAGACAGACACGGAATGCGTTGAGAGTATGATTTTTATAATCTTTCCAGAAATTCTGTTGGTTTTAATGCAGGAATTCTGCTGCTTTTAAAGTCACGGATATTTCTTGTAATAATATAATCTACCTTAATACGGTTTGCACAGCATATCTGCAAAGCATCTTCAAAATCTGATGTCAGCATTCCGGCAGCATTTTTCAAATCGGCGGATTTTAAATCAATTACATCAAAAACCGTCATTATTTGTGATATAATCTCCTGCGTTTTTTGTGGTGTAAGTTCTTTTCGGAGAATATATACAATATTCGGTACAGATAATGCCGAGATATAGCCTTCAATCTGTCTTGTTTCGCAATATTTCCATACCTTTGAAGAATCTTCTGCAAAAACCGGACGATTGCAAAGTACATCAAGAATTACATTGGTATCAATCAATATTTTCACGCCGTTTTATCCTTTCCGCACGAATTGCTTTATCATCGTAGTCGTGTTTGAGAACGCCTTTGAGCGAATCGGTAAGAAAGGAAACTGCCGATTCATGAGAAATCAGTCTTGCAATTTCTTTGCCGTTTTTTAATATCAATATTTCATCTCCGGACTGAACTGCCTGAAGATAGTGACCGAAATTATTTTGAATTTCCGTAGCAGATACCATAATCATAAAAAAGCCTCCATTCCATTTTAGCTAAGTTTATTATATCCCATTTTAGCTAATTTGTCAAGCGAAAAGGAAGGAGCACAAAAAATGTTTTTTAAATTGATACTTGAAAACGAAACCGGCAAACAAATCGACATGACCACCACAGCAAACAAATATATGGTCTCCGAAATTGACGGCTTGTATCCGCCTGCCGGAACGGTCAGCACATCGACATATGCAGGCATGGACGGCAGCTACCTGAATAACGCTTTCATCGAAAAGCGAAATTTGGTGATTTCCTTTCGGATGCGTGGAATCGGCATTGAAAAGCGGCGGCATGAGCTGTACAGAGTGGTCAAGCCTTCCCGATATATCAAGGTTTATTACAAGACAGCAGGAATTGATGTGTATACGGAGGGGTATGTGGAAACCTGCACAGTCAGCAATTTTAATGCCCTTACAAGTGGTCAGATTTCCATTATCTGTCCCGATATTTACTGGTACAGTACGTCCGCAGTTTACGCCTATTACAGTCAAATCACGGGAGCATTTCACTTTCCGTTTCCGGAGAGCGATGCACCGTTTCCACTTGGAACTTATAGTAGAACGGATAATATTTTCATCGAAAATCAAGGCGATATAATTGGATTTACAATTCAGATAGAAGCTGTTGCAGATGCTGTAACGCCGACGATTTACAACGCTGATACCGGTGAATACCTGCAAATCAAGGGCGAACTTCTCAAAGGTGATGTGATTACAATCACTACGAAAACAGGCAATAAGACAGTTACGCTGACTCGAAATGGTGTGGATTACAATATCATCAATCGCTTGGTTGCAGGATCAACATGGCTTGTCTTACGTGAGGGCACAAATGCCTTTCATGTGACGGCAGTGCGGAACGTGAGAAATCTCCATGTGACACTGATCCACACGGACGCCTACTTGGGGGTATAAGATGCAGATTGAAGTTTATGATATGCAGGCAAACGGTAGCGAGATTTCCATTACATTAGAAGCCGTCTGCGACAGTTTTTCAAGCCTTTTATGGGATGTGGAATATTACCAGTGCGGACAGTTTGAAATTTACATAGCCGCAAATCCACGAAATCTGAACATTTTCCAAATCGGCAAGATAGTCGGACGAGATGACGATAAAAATCACTTTGGAATTATTGAAACTGTCAGCTTGGAAACGGATGCGGAAAATGGTGACTATTTAACAGTTACCGGAAGATTTCTGATGTCGCTGCTTTCACGAAGAATCATTTATCCAACGCTGTCTTTCACAAGTAAAACAAGCTACGGAGAAATGTTGAAAAAAGCTGTCTTGCAGAATTGTATGCTGCCTGGTTCACGACAGATTCCAAGACTTTCGATCGGTGCAGCTTCCAGTTCTTGTTGGGAGCAGACCGCAAGATTACAGGTCAGCTATGAAAACCTTATGGAATGGATTTACAAACTCTGTGAATTGGTAGGTGGTTCCGCAAATGTTCGATTGTGGGAGACCTATGCAAACAGCGGTCAGTACAGAATGCTTTTTGAACTTTCAGAGGGGATTGACCGAAGTATTTTGCAGGGTGAAAATCCGCATCTGGTATTTTCAGATTCTTACAACAATCTGCTGCATTTCGCCTATTCTGCGGATAGTTCCGCCCATACCAATACGGCATATATTTTGGGCTGCGGTGAAGGGGATGCGAGAAAAAGGACAACCTATTTTTATGGCAAAGAACCACAAAATCTTGACCGTTATGAGGTATATGTAGATGCAAAAGACATCCAGCAGGAAACACAGGAAAATGGCGAGACGGTACAGATTTCGGATGAAGAGTATCTGGAGTTATTACAAGAAAAAGGTGCAGAAAATCTTGTGCCAATTACGGAGTTAAGCGAATCTACCATTGCAGTCAATAACGGGCAGTACCAGTACAACAAGGATTATTTTGTCGGTGATTACGTCACGGTTCAGCATGAGCGTTTTGGCTTGATACAGCCGAAAATACAGCTGGTAGGAATGATAGAAAGTTTTGATCAGAATGGCAGAGGTTTGACGCCTACGTTCAAAATATAGGAGGATTTTATGGCATTTTCATATGGTTTTTTTAATGCAAAAAATTTGGACAGAGTTTACAAAGCAGAAGATTTCACAAGCTATCTGTCAAGCTTGATCTGCAACGGGATTTTGGATACTTATGGAGATAATTTTTCAATTACTCCCAGATCAGGATTGACTGTTGCTGTCGGCACGGGTAAGGCATGGATAGATGGTCATTATTTTAATAATGATTCCTCTTATGTACTTGACTTATCCAGATATGTGGATGAATCCCTGCCTCGCTATGTGATAATTGGCATCAGCTGTGATGTCAGCGATTCTGTTCGCATGTGCAAGTTAGAAGTGAAGAGTGGAACTGCGGCAACTAATCCAACGACACCTGCATTTGAAAATACAGACACAAAAACATATTTAACCCTTGCTTCGGTCTACTTGCATGGCGGTGCGACGAGCATTGCGGATTCAAATATCAGGGATCATCGCAGTGATGAGAAGAAATGCGGATATGTAAAATGCATTTTAGGTAAATGCAAAGTATCGGAAATTCTATCAAAGCTCGACATCTATAATAAAACCGTTGCAGAACTTAATAACCAAGTTGCAGAGCTTCAGGGTCGACTGACAGAAGTTGAACAAGTAACCGGAGCAACAGGGGTAGTTCTCGTTTCAGCCGGACAGTGCGGTGATGATGTTTTCTATTATTACAGTTGTAAAAAGTGAAATTTCCAATGACAAACAGAAGCAGTAAGC
>CAUDDP010000035.1 GCA_958448395.1 uncultured Oscillospiraceae bacterium
TACAATTACCTGTGCCATTCACTGTCCCTGTGTTGTAGCAATTGGTGATGGTTCCGCCATCATTGTCTCCACACACGCTGCCAACATAATTAGTCCCTTTTACATAGGAATGGATGACACCAACATTTTGAATGATTGCTGTAGAGCTTATTTGGCCGAACAGCCCAACATAATTTTGGTTTTCATTGTTTACATACAATCCGCTAATGGTGTGGTTCTGTCCGTCGAATGTGCCATTGTAACGAATATTTTCGCTTGTTCCGTTGCCATCTCTGTCATAAGAATAACCAATCGGGAACCAAGCTCTTGCATCTTTGCTGGTTTCTGTCATTTCTCCTTTGTTCACAACGATGTCTTTGACCAGAACCGCGTTTGCTGTTGTGTTTCCTGCATTGACAAATTCCATGAACCAGTAGAGATTTCCGGCATTTGCAATCTGATATACGCCGTCTTTCAAAGCAGGTTCTTCATAGGCATCACAGATTTTGCAAAAACCGTTGTCATCAACGTTGTGTTTCAGTTTTTCATTTGATGCTGTGCTGTCATTGGTATAAACCTTTTCTGCACCTGCCGCACAGCTGACATAGCCATAATATACAACCTGATCGCCATCCAGTACCGGAGACGGATCTTTGCCGATTCCCTGATACCAAACTTGTACTTTCGGGTCTTCCTGTCCCTGTTGGAGTAAGTACGCCACTTCACCGCTGGCGAATGCTTCTTTATTCTTGTAGTAGCAATTGGTGATGGTTCCATTAGCATTATTGTATCCGCACACGCTGCCGACAGAATTAGAACCATTCACTGTCCCTGTGTTGTAGCAATTGGTGATGGTTCCATTAGCATTATTGTATCCGCACACGCCGCCGACAAAATTAGTACCAGTCACTGCTCCTGTATTGTAGCAATTGACGATGGTTCCATAATCATTTTCTCCGCACACGCCGCCGATACAATTACCTGTGCCATTCACTGTCCCTGTGTTGTAGCAATTGGTGATGGTTCCATTTTCATTGTATCCGCACACGCCGCCGACATACATACCTGTGCCATTCACTGTCCCTGTGTTGTAGCAATTGGTGATGGTTCCATCATAATTGAGTCCGCACACGCCGCCGACATGCCCTGTACCAGTTACTGTACCTTTGTTGTAGCAATTGGCGATGGTTCCATTATTTTTTCCGCACACGCCGCCGACATACATATCTGTACCAGTTACTGTACCTTTGTTGTAGCAATTGGTGATGGTTCCATTATTGATTCCACACACGCCGCCAACATACTTAGCCCCCTTTATATAAGAGTGGATGACACCAACATTCTGAATGGTTGCTGCAGAGTCTGTGTAGCCGAACAACCCAACACACTTTTGACTTTCATTGTTAAAATACAATCCGCTGATTGTATGGTTTTGTCCATCAAATGTGCCGTTGTAATGAATATTATAATAGTAGTTGTTTCCAATTGGTGACCAAGCTCTTACGGTTGCAGGGTCGGTTTTTTCTGTCATTTCTCCTTCGTTGACAACGATGTCATTGACCAGAACCGCATTTGCCTTTACTGCTTCTTCCGTTCCGGTGTTGACAAATTCCATGAACCAGTAGAGGTTTCCGGCATTTGCAATCTGATATACGCCGTCTTTCAAAGCAGGTTCTTCATAGGCATCACAGATTTTGCAAAAACCGTTGTCATCAACGTTGTGTTTCAGTTTTTCATTTGATGCTGTGCTGTCATTGGTATAAACCTTTTCTGCACCTGCCGCACAGCTGACATAGCCATAATATACAACCTGATCGCCATCCAGTACCGGAGACGGATCTTTGCCGATTCCCTGATACCAAGCTGACACCGACGGGTCTTCCTGTCCCTGCTGGAGTAAGTAAGCCACTTCACCGCTGGCGAATGCTTCTTTCGTTTTGGGAATGGTTTGTCCATCGGTATCTTCGTCTATACTACCAATTCCGATGTAAGTGGTATCGGCATCCTTGCGGTAGTAGCAATTGGTGATGGTATGATCATTGAATCCGCACACGCCGCCGATATAATATCCTGTACCATTCACTGCCCCTGTGCTGTAGCAATTGGCGAGAGTTCCGCTTGCACTATTGTTTCCGCACACGCCGCCGACATAATTAGAACCAGTCACTGCTCCTGTATTGTAGCAATTGGTGATGGTTATATGATTGAATCCACACACGCCGCCGACAGAATCAGCACCAGTCACTGCTCCTGTATTGTAGCAATTGGTGATGGTTCCATAAGTAATGTTTCCGCACACGCCGCCGGCACAATCAGTACTATTTACTGTTCCTGCGTTGTAGCAATTGGTGATGGTTCCCCTAGAATTTTCTCCGCACACGCCGCCGCTGGTACCATCAGTACTATTCACTGTCCCTGTGTTGTAGCAATTGGTGATGGTTCCATTAGAGTTGTTTCCGCACACGCCGCCGGCACCAAAATTAGTACTATTCACTGTCCCTATGTTGTAGCAACTGGTGATGGTTCCCCTAGAATTTTCTCCGCACACGCCGCCACTGAAACAATTAGTACCATTCACTGTACCTGCGTTATAGCAATTGGTGAGGGTTCCCCCATCATTGGATCCGCACACGCCACCGACGTATCCGTACACGCCACCGACACACTTCATATAGGAGTGGATGACACCAACATTCTGAACGGTTGCTGTAGAGCCTACGTAGCCAAACAACCCAACCCACTTTTGACTTTCATTGTTAAAATACAATCCGCTGATTGTGTGATTTTGTCCATCGAATGTGCCGCTGTAACGAGTACTATAATCGTGCCCAATCGGTGACCAAGCTCTTACGGTTGCAGGGTCGGTTTTCTCTGTCATTTCTCCTTCGTTTACAACGATGTCATTGACCAGAACAGCGTTTGCATTTCTTGCTTCCTCCGTTCCAGTGTTGACATATTCCGTGAACCAATAGAGATCTTCATCGTTGCTGATGGCATAGTACCCAACAAAGTCCTCCGTTAATCCAAGGCTGTTGCAGTTTTCCTCGGTAACCATCACCGCCGCTGTACCCTCTGCACTCGCCGGAAACGTTGGTAAGATGTCCGCATTCAGCGGTACAGCAAACAACGCCGTGATGATTGCTAACAGCATTGCTGTTAGCCGTGTCCATTTTGGTTTTTGTTTTGTCATAACAACCTCCTAAAATAAAAATATATCTATGTCAAATCGCATTTTCATGCGATATTATTTTCAGAGAATCCCAAGGTTTCTTGCTGCCAGCAACGCTTCAGATTTTCCCGAAGCCCCTAATTTTCGGTAATTTTCCTGTGTGTGATACTTTACAGTTCTTGGATTCATATCCAGTATCTCTGCAATTTTGGGAATGGAAAGTCCGTCTGCCTGCAAACGCAAAATATCCAATGCCGTTTTTGAAAAATTGGGGAGTGTTACAAACTGCTGTTTCAGATACACCGGAAATCGTCTTGCCATTTTTGCTGTTTCCTCCAGCATTCGCTGAAACCATTGTTTGTCGATTTCTGCATCTGCGAGGCACTGCTTTTTTACCTTTTCCAAAAGGCTGAGGATGGCAGCTCCCTCTTCGCTGATGATACGAATAAATTGATAACTGCAAATTTCCTTCAAGGTAGCAACAAAATCATGCTGCCACTCACCACCATTTCGGCTTTTTAGTATTGCTGTCAGAAGACCAAGTTCCATGCGAATATACCTTCGCTCATACTGTTCCGCATAAAGCCGTAGTTTTTCGATTAAGGAAAATGCCGGATGATATTTCCCCTGTGCAAGGTAACAACGGATTTTTGTCAGATAGCGATACCGTTCCAAGATGTAGAATTCAGCGTTTTCGTCAGGTGCTTTTTCCAGCCACTGTGAGATGACTTTGCTGTTACCCTCATAAAGTGCAATGCGGCATCTCAATGCTTGCAAATTTGGTAAAAGCTGTGGCGTGTGTTCCTCATATACTTTCTTTTCAAAGGAATTCAACAGATTCTTTGCGGTCTCACTGCTTCCATTTGACAAGTATAAACGCACCTGTAACCCCACTGCTGCAAAAGCGATTTCCATTTTGCCTCCCGCTTCTGTTTCCAATTGTGCCTTTGACAGCTTGGAAAGCACTTCACAGGTATCGCCGCCCTTTTCATAAAAGCTTTCACCCAGTGCAACATTTACCAGCCCTTTTCCATACTGTCCGAGAATTTTTTCCACAAGCTTGCCAACTGTCGCCGCAAGCTCCTGATCCTTATGGCTCCAGTGACAGAAATCTTTGCCGCCATTCATGGTGGAGGGAAGGTTGCTGGTAACCGAAAATTCCGGTAGTCCGATTCCCTTATCAAATAACAGGGATGGGATTTTTTTCAGGATTTCCAGAATCCCTGTGCTGCCTCTGTGCGGAAGTGCGATATCCAGATACGCAAGGCGGCTTGCTGCTTCACGCCGTTGTCCACCTTTTATCTTGGCATGATATGTTTTTAGCTTTTCATACCAATATTCACTTTTCTCCACATCCATTATGAGGGAGTACAGCATGCACATAGCAGTCATCAGGATGACATCTTTTTCTATGTCGCTTTCCTCCAGTTTGAAATAAAACTGACGCATTTGGAAATAGTGGCCATTTCCGGGATTTCTTCGGGCATTACGTATCAACAAGTTTTTAATGCCGCTGTCGTTTCCACACTGGCAAAATAGCTCCAGTGCCTGCATATCCTGTCCATGCATTTCGTAGTACACGCCAGCATTATATTTGTATTGTCTGATTTCCTGTAAGCCTAAAATCTTGTTTGCACGATTCCGCAATGCACGAATGAGAGCCGGACGAATTCGGTAAACACCGTTCGTGCATTCTATAAAGTTGCCTGATTCCACAGCTTTCTGAAGTATCGACGAAACATAAGGATTTCCTGTAATCATTTCAGCAAGTGGTATAGAAAATGCATCTACTATGCTGATTTTCATCAGAAAATCAATTACTTCTGGATCCCATTGTACAATAATTATATTTTCCAGATAATCTGTAAAGACTTTAGAAATTTCTTCTATCATAGGATCATCAATATCTCCGCCTTCGGCAATCCGCATT
The DNA here is from genome assembly GCA_958448395.1 of uncultured Oscillospiraceae bacterium. GTDB lineage: Bacteria > Bacillota > Clostridia > Oscillospirales > Ruminococcaceae > Ruminococcus_C. Next base: position 5,079 of record CAUDDP010000035.1, read on the forward strand.
GCTGTATGTTTGATAATATAAGCGTTTCCTTCGCTTTCTTTCACCAAGCGTTCCAATTTGTCGGATGCAAGTGTTATGCCGAGCTTCTCAAGGTAACCCTTGACATCCTTCTGATTCAATCGTAAATCCATCTCAGTAATGATCAGAAAACTTAGTTCCATAAATGTTTCCATCAGCCAAGAAGGAATTTTGCTTCTGCAAATCATAATCAACCAAATATCCTTGCGATGGGAAAGTGCAATTACTTCATGCCGTTTTTCTTCATTGGTCAGTGCATGCATATCGTCAATGACAATAATGGGTGTGGCATTTGTTTCTTCGTCTGGCTTGGGAATTCTTTCAGAGTCCCACAAACCGTCCACACAGGAAATATAGATATATTTTTGATTACTTAAATATTGCTGCACAAGTGTGGTTTTACCGAAACCAGTTGCACCATAAATATAGAGCGGTTGTTTCAAAATTTTTGAAACACGGAGTTTTTTGTAAGCATCCGATGGCATAATATATCCTTCTATCAATTATATATTTTCCTCCTTAAATCTAAAAAGTAGATAATATATTTTATTTTATAAATCAAAACATAAATAAAAATAAGTTCTTCCATATTAAAATGATATCAGTTTTCATTTATTTTTCTATATTTTTGATTTTTATTCATTTTCTGTAGTTTTTTCGGAAATGATATGCCCCATCTATTTTCACTTATTATAACATAAATTTGAATTTTTTAAAACTGTCCGATCAGACAGTGCAAAATTCGCATGCGTTCAATATTTATAATGAAATAGTCAATGCTTGAAATTGCTTTATAAATGGATACAGAATGGGAGCATGATTGGATGCTGCAAAGTCGTTTCCTGTGAGAATTTCTATACCTCTTGATTTTTTTCAGAAAACGTGATACACTATTATCATTAACAAATGAATAGGAGGAACCGGAATATGGTTATCATGGAAATGGAAAATGGAAAGAAGATTGAATTGGAGCTGTATCCAGAGATTGCACCGATTACTTGTGCGAACTTTGAAAAGCTGGTGAAGGCAGGTTTTTATAACGGACTGACATTTCATCGTGTAATTTCGGGCTTTATGATTCAAGGGGGATGCCCAGAAGGCACTGGCATGGGTGGTCCCGGATGGAATATCAAGGGAGAGTTTGCTGCCAATGGTGTAAAGAATGACCTCAAACATACAAGAGGTGTGCTTTCTATGGCACGTTCCATGAATCCAAACTCTGCGGGTTCGCAGTTCTTTATTATGCATCAGGATGCACCGCATCTGGATGGACAGTACGCTGCGTTTGGCAAGGTGATTTCCGGCATGGAGGTTGTTGATGAAATTGCAGGGGTACAAACGGATTATGCAGACAAACCGCTGACACCGCAGGTTATAAAATCTGTAACCCTTGTCTGAGTGGAAAGTAGTGCACATCAAGCAGAATGGGGTATAATACAAAACAAAAAGAATATATCTTAGAGTTGCTGCATACCTTTGAAAATCATCATTTCACTGCTTCGGATCTGGGCAAAAGGCTGGAGGAAAATGGTACGCATGTGGGAACAGCAACAATTTATCGTTATCTGGAACAGCTAACGGAAGAGGGATTTGTCCGAAAATATATTTTGGACGGAAAGTCCAGTGCTTGTTATCAGTATATTGGAGAACATCCTACCTGTCAAGAGCATTTTCATTTGAAATGTCTTTCCTGTGGAACATTGTTTCATGTACAGTGTGCCTTTCTGGATGAAATGCAGACACATATTGCACAGCATCATCAATTCCAGATTGATCACACTAAGACGGTGTTCTACGGCTACTGCAAGCATTGTCGGATTGATAAACAGCAAAAGAAGAAAAAATAGAAAAACGGTGTACAGAGTGATTTCTGTACGCCGTTTTTTGCTGTGCCAACTTATTAAAATACAGGTGGAAATACAGATTCCTGCTTTACTGGTTTTTCATAAATACGGACGGGGGCATGGTCAAGAAAACCAGTTTGCTGTCGTACCGGAAACATTTTTGCCTGTGGTACGTAAATCTTTACTTCTGCATCTTTCGGTTTCAGTTGCTTTTGTGTCCCTTCCATGGTAGTTTCCTCCTTAGAGATAGGGCTTTAAACGGTTTCGATATGCTTCTTCCTGCTGTACCATCTCTTTTCCCTGTTGTCGAATCGGTGCAGAAATATCTGTACACCGATTTAAGAGCTGAGATAGCTGAATTAAACCCATGTTGGTTCCTTCTACCATTAATTTTGCAATCCGGCTGCTGTCTGTATTGCCAAGGCAACGCATGCGGATGCTTGCACAGCTGCAAAGTTTGGCAAGGGTTCCCTGTTCTTGTGGATACAGATAGGATGCTTTCATCTGCTGTCGTATTTTTTGCTGTTGGTTTTCGTAATACTCCAACTGCGTACAGAGTTCTTTTCGGAGTGCAGGATCTTCTGTGTGTTCCAACACACAGAAAATAGCATCTTTTCCGACTGCTGCATTTTTATAAAATCCGTTTAAAACACATTTTTCTTGTTGTTCCATTGCGGTTTCCTCCTGTTACAATCAATTCGCAATGGTAGTATGTGTATAATACAAGAGATTATACGTGCAGAAAGATACTAATGTTTATTTTTATTTTTTTAAATCTTCATGTATAAATTTAGATGAACGTTGACAGATAAAAAGAAAAATGGTATGATAAAAATGAAAGAAAGGAGGGGATTTTTGTCATGTTGCACGGGAAAACGGACGGCAAATTGATAGCATGACGAATGATGCAGCAGCTGGTTTTAAGAAGGGGCAGAAAAGCAGATTGCTGTAATTTGAAAAAAATTGAAAGGACAGAAGGAAAAATACAAAGCATGGCAGATGCCGTAGGCTGTTTTATGCGGTATTTGCTTTTTAATAGGGGGGAATTTCTTATTTTACCCTTTTTATTTTGTTTTTTAGAAATTAAAATAAAATATTGAATAGGAACAGACTACAACTTGATATTTGTATATTTTCCTGATTGTCCAAGAAAGGAATGTATACGTTATGTCAAAGTATGATTTGAAAGGGATTTTCCCTACAAATCCACCATTCAGAAAGGCTGTTCTATTACCATCAGGTATGTTAAAAATTCCTATTAAGAGGAAAAGGTTCACAAGATTACTTTCCTGCTTTCTTGCATGGATTTTATGTATTTGTTGTTTGGAAATACAGGCTTTTGCTGAAAGTATAGAATTTTTCGACAGAACAGAGGAGTATATTGCTGTATACGGTGCTGCGGAATACAACGATGAAAGTCTGGAATCAACGTCGTCAAATTTATATGCTCAGACCCCAGTTGTTCAATTCCAAGTCAGCAACTTATCACCGCAAATAGAAACGAATCTGGATTATACTGACTGGTGGTACAGTAAATGGGAGGATTGTCATTACGTCTTTCTTCCGACAACTGCTGACAGAAGTCAACTGATCGTTACCTATGAAACGGAAAGTGAACCGTTATATCTCAATGGTAAACTGGTTGTTTCTGGGCAAATGACTTCATTGTTGTATGAAACAGATGTATTTGAAGTGACTGTCGGATCCGTTGATTGTGGCAAATTAAAAGTAATGCAATCCAATATCGGCTGTATTTATCTTACAACGGCAAGTGGCGGGTTGGACGCTCTGGATGCCAATAAAGGTTTGATTGAAACTGGTTCCGTGTTAATGTTGAATGCAAGTGGGGGTACAGAATACAGTGGTTCTATTGAGAAAATTACTGGACGTGGCAATTCTTCATGGGATTATAGCTTAAAAAAACCATATAACATCAAGCTCCCTAAGAAAGAAAATCTCTACGGAATGGGGAAAGCAAAAAAATGGGCACTGATTGCAAATTATCTTGATCACTCCATGCTTCGCAATCAGGTTTCATTGGAAATGAGTAGGGCTGCCGGTATGGAATATGTGATGGATTCTGTCTTTGTTGACCTTTATGCAGATGGTGCATACCGTGGAACCTATCAACTCAGTGAGCGTGTACAGATACAGAAAAATCGTGTGAATATTTGTGATCTGGAGGAAGAAACGGAAGAATTGAATGAAAATGATCTTGATACGTATAAACATATTGTTGTTGGTGCGTCAAGATTGGATGAATATATGGAAAACAGCTATAAATACTATGATATTCCAAATAATCCAGATGATATAACAGGTGGATATCTGATTCAGTTTCAACTTTGGAACAGATATGGATCAAAAGCGAAGAGTGGCTTTGTTACATCAAGGGGACAGGCGATTGAAATGGATGGTCCGGAGTATGCTTCACAGGAACAGGTGCTCTATATTCGTAATTTTGTGCAGGAAATGGAAGATGCAATCTATTCTGAAACCGGATACAATAAAAAAGGTAGGCATTATAGTGAATATATTGATGTTGATTCTTTGATAACAGCATATCTGGTGCAGGAGGTTTCCATGAATGTTGATGCAACATCAACAAGTTTTTTTCTTTGGAAAGATTCGGATTTGACAGGCGATGGAAAGCTGCACTGCGGTCCTGCGTGGGATTTTGATCTTAGCTATAGTAACTTTCCGACAAGCAGAAGAAATTCTGATGGAGATATCGGCTTTTCATGGAGCACAGAAAATCTCTTTGTAACTTGTTTTCCGATAAGCGGCTATGGAGAAAGTGATCGTCCGACTTGCGGTATTAGCTGGATTGGTCAGCTTTATAAAGATGAGGCGTTTGTAAAGCGTGTTTCTGAACTCTATTTTGAGCGTTTTGATTCCTATTTAGCAGATTTAACAGATTCTAAACAGGATGGTGGGGCACGCATTACCAATATGGCGGAAGAAATACTTTCTTCTGCTGAGATGAATAACGCCAGATGGCATACATACGGCGGACGGGAATACTGTGTGTTTGGTTCATCCAGCGGAGATAATTTTATGGAATCTGTAGAACTTGTTCGCAGTTTTATAGAAAAAAGAAGAATGTGGCTGCGTGAATTATGGATGCCGTTGGCGGTGAGAGGGGATGTGAACGCTGATGGGGTATTCAATATAGCCGATGTTGTAGCAATGCAGAAGTGGTTGTTGTGTACTGGTGAGCTTAGCTGTTGGCAGACTGGAGATCTTTTTGAAGATGGTGTAATTAACATACTTGATTTGTGTATGATGAAAAGGGAACTTCTTATTTTGCAATGATTTTTATATTGCTTGCATGAGGAGCGTTTAAAAGAATGGAGGATGAAACCGGTATATCCGTTCGAGAAAATACGAAAATGGATTTGCGTGTACGGACTGAATGTGTGTTGACAGATACAAAGAAAAATGGTATAATAAATACCGAAAGAAAGGAGGAGATTTTTGTCATGTTGCATGGGAAAACAGACAGCAAATTCATGGTATGACGATGATGCAGCAGTCGATTTTAATAGAGTATAGAAAAGTGGATTGTTGCAGTTTGAAAAAAATTGAAAGGACAAAAGAAAAAATACAAAGCATGGCAGGTATCGTAGGCTGTTTTATGCGGTATTTGCTGTTTTTAATAGGAAGCTTGTCCAGTATCAGGATAGCCATGGGAGTTGGTTTCCCTTCTGTCATTAAGTGGAAACGTTGTTATACTGAAAATGGAGAATGTAAACAATGCAATTATAGCTATAGCTAACGTTCTCTGTCCTTCAGGCAGCGGAATTCCATTTGCAATTTTAGAAGGTGCTTAGAAATCTCCTTATTTAATCTGTATATTTTGATCGTTCTTTGAAAATTGAATAAAATGATATATTGTGTATTTTTCTAATTGTCCGAGGAAGGAGTATATACATTATGTTGGAGGATGATTCTAAACAGCCTTTATCTGCGGACGATATACCATCAAGACAGGCTGTAACATCATCAGAACCGCCTAATCCATCGTCAGCAGATTTTGCTATTACAGAACAAGAAGCGGAATCTACTGATGTAAAATCAGAGCCACAAGAGGAAAAAACATCAGAAATGTTGGAAACAACAGAAACGTCCGAAACGTTAGAAACATCGGAAATGCCTGAAGCGTTGGAGAAACTGGAATCGCCAGAAGCCTCTGAAACGCTGGAAATGTCGAATCCGGAAGAAGAGAGCATTTTGGCAGCCGTTCCAAGAAGAAAACGTATCTTTGGCGTATGTAAACGAATTGGAAAGGCAATCTCTGTTCCGCATATCATCATTCGGGCATTGGGCTGTTACTTTATGGTAATGGCATGTTTTTTGTTTTTGAATCGTGCAGAATTAAAAACCGGTGCCCTCAGTCCGATTGATAAGTGGCAGGAGTTTATTGAGAAACTGCCATTAAAACCATTTTTATTGTGTATATTATCTGGTTTTGTTGTGTTGTCGCTTCTTCGTTTTTTACTGAGAAAGATACTTCATACACGTTGTGAGCCAGATTGTTTTGCATTGGTGGTTGGTATAGTTGCCGTGTCTTTCCAAACTATTTGGAAAACCAATAATTTTTACTATACAATGGCGTTTGTATTGGTTTGTGCAGTAACAGCATGGTTTTGCTATCGCTATGGTGCATTTCGGGCAATTGAAAAGCTGCCCTGTGCTGTTATTTACATCGTTGTTGCCGTTTTAATGTGCTTGGTTGGTGCATTTATCGCTGTATTTACGATTTATCGTCATAAGACTTATGGCTCTATGGCGTTTGACTTCGGTATTTTTGTACAAATGTATCACTACATGGCAGAAACCTTTACGCCGATGGCAACCTGTGAGCGAGGTGAGCTGCTGTCACACTTTGCAGTTCATTTTTCACCAATTTATTATTTATTGCTTCCATTTTATTATGTTTTCCCATCACCATATACCCTTCTAATTGGGCAGGCTGCATTGGTGGCAACTGGTGTGATTCCGTTGGTCGGAATTTGTAGAAAACAAAAACTCTCCAATCTGACAACACTCTGCTTTTCTGTAGTTTATTTGTTCTGTGTAGAATTGGTTGCTCCTTGTTTTTATGATTTTCATGAAAATGCATTTCTACCGCCGTTGTTTATGTGGTTTTTCTATGCAGTGGAAAAGAGAAAACATATTCTCATGTACTGTATGTTAGTGTTGCTGCTGACGGTTAAGGAAGATGTGCCTGCTTACATGGTTCTGATCGGCATCTATTGTATTTTCCGCATGGAGAAACGCTATCATGGTGCGATTATTGCTGGCATTTCTGGTATTTACTTTGTTGTGGTTTCCAAATTGATGGAAAAGTATGGGGAAGGTGTTATGACCTCTCGTACATATGGAAATTTAATGACAGATCAGGATGCAAGTTTTGGCAATATCATCAAAACGGTGCTTACAGATCCAATGTATTTTATCACACAATGCGTAGATGAAAGAGATTTTAGAGCACTGTTGATTATCATGATTCCGCTGGCATTTTTGCCATTCGTTACAAAACATTTCTCACATTATTTCTTAATTGCTCCATTTTTGTTGATGAATTTAGCATCGGGTTATGGCTATGCGAATGAATATGGCTTCCAATACGTATTCGGAACAGCAACCTGCCTGATTTATGCTGCTGTGATCAACTATGCAGAACTGAAAGGAAAACGGAAAGAATATTTACCGGTCTTTATGGGCATTACATCCTTGCTGTTATTCTCTTCTTTGCTTGGGGGAAATGTTGGCTCAAGAGAAAACTATTATAACAACAAAGAAAAGTTTGATGCAAAAGATGAAGTATTGGAAAGCATACCGGATGATGCCTCTGTTGCATGTGATTCGTTCTTTTTGCCACATGTTGCACAAAGAGAAGAAGTTTATATTATGGATAACTTTGATGCAGAAAAGCCTTCCTCTACAGACTTCGTTGTGATTCGGACTGAGCTGAACAATGACTGGCACGCATCGGAGCTGGATAAGCTGCGAACAGAGGGTTATGTTTACTTTAACGGTGCAGCAGATATCATAGATGTCTATGTCAGCCCGGACTATGTCGCAGATCATCCGCAGTTGGAACTGGCTGTAAAAGAATATTAAAATGATGGAATAGAAGAAGGGGATAGAAAAAGTTTTTAAGAAGGTGTCGTAATATGCAAAAAAAAGAAAAAATCTCTATTATTGTACCATGTCACAATGAAGAGGAAGTATTACCGCTATTTCTACAGGAAGTGGAAAAAGTTTTTGTTGTCATGCAGGAAAAATATGACATAGAGATGGAATATTTGTTTGTAGATGACGGATCAAGAGATGGGACGCTGCGTTTTTTGAAGCAGGCATCTGCGGAAAATCCACGGGTCAATTATCTTTCCTTTTCCAGAAACTTTGGAAAGGAAGCGGCAATGTTTGCTGGATTGGAACATGCATCTGGAGATTATGTTGTAATCATAGATGCAGACTTGCAGGATCCACCTGAATTGATGATAGAAATGTACGAAACGCTGAAAACAACTGACTATGATTGTGTGGCGTCCCGTCGTGTCTCCAGAAAGGGCGAATCCAAAATCCGTTCGTTTTTTGCTAGAATGTTTTATAAGGTCATTCGCAAAATCTCTAAGGTAAATATTATGGATGGTGCAAGAGATTTTCGGATGATGACAAGGCAGATGACCGATGCGGTGCTATCGCTGCGAGAATATAACCGGTTTTCCAAAGGCATTTTTGCATGGGTGGGTTTTCAAACAAAATGGCTTCCGTTTGAAAACCGCAATCGGGAAGCAGGCACAACAAAATGGTCATTCTGGGGATTGTTGCTTTATGCCATTGACGGAATTTTAGCATTCTCTACTGCTCCGCTGGCTCTTTCAGCAATTTTGGGAATTTTACTCTGTTTGGTTGCTATGATCATGATTGTGGTAATTATTGTGAAGACCTTGGCGTTTGGAGACCGTGCCACTGGCTGGCCGTCTTTGGCTTGTATCATTTGTTTTACAGCTGGCATATCCATGTTTTGCAGCGGCATTATCGGTTTGTATGTTTCCAAAGTCTATTCGGAAGTAAAAGGTAGACCACAATATATTTTAAAGGAACAATATATACAATCCTAATTTTACAATGGAAATCAATATTTTTATCATTTTTTTGTATTTTCTCATGCAATGATTGAGGAAAATTGCTTTGACTGTTTGTTAAATAATAGGACAGATCCTTGATTGAAAAAGATAGAACAGATCGTGTGGCAGAATGAGCGTGCTGTACGATCTGTTTTTATATTACATTTTAAGAAATATTATTGAATTTCAATTTTATGTGAGACTTGATGAAAAACTTTATTCGCTGAAAAGCGACTGTGGTCAAATTGGATGAAAATCTTCCAAAACAGCAATTTTTCAAAAAAGTCGTGAAAAATTGAGAAAGGATGCTTGCTGTTTTTGATAGAATGTAGTATAATAAAAAAGAACTTTTATATCGAATTCTACTGTGAAGTGATGGATGAATATGATTTTGTAGCAGTGGATCGTATGTAACCAGAATTGGATGGCATGTGTATCAATGCAGAACAGTGATGCTTGAAAAACCTGATTTTCATGGAAGGCAATGGAGATTGCTTTACTGATTGCTGTTGCATTTGCATTTGTCTGGCTGCATATACATCTATCATGGAAAACAAAAATGCACAGGAGGTATGGTATGATCCAGCAGATGTGCAAATGCTGCGGAAGAGAAATAGAAATTGCGGAAACCGCACGCATTGCTACGTGTCCATATTGTGAAAAGCAGCAAACATTACCGCTTTACCGGAATCAGAAACAGAAGAAACAATATGCACAAATTTGCACACTACGGCAAAAGGGTGCATTTTCCACTGCAATCCAACAGATTGAAGGGCTGTTGCAAACAGATGCAGAGGAAAGTGAATGGTATTGGCAACGACTGCTTTGCCGGTATGGCATGGTTTACCTACAAGGGATAGGAAAAAAAGAATATACCTTGCAATGTACCAATCCACTGGAAACTCCAATTTCAGCAGATGCAGATTATCAGTCTGCCTTGCAGTTTGCTGAAACAGAAGCAAAGAGCTATTACGAAGCAGACGGTACATTGTTAGAGCAGGAACGCCAGCGAGAGTTGGACATGGAACAGCCAGAGAAATTGTCTGAGTTCACATTGGAAAGCGGATTTCGTAGTCTGGAGGCAGAACGATGGGAACTGGCATCTGCACAGTTTGATCTGGTTTTGCGGAAAAGACCGAACGATTCAAATGCCTATCTTGGAAAAATGATGGCACAACTTCAAGTGCGGCGTGAGGAGGACTTGCTGAAAACTGGCAGTGCGATGGAGAAAACCACGCAGTATGCTGAACTAATGCAGCACGCAGATCCTGTATTTCGGGAGAGGATTTTACAGTACCAGAAAAAAGCAAAGTATCAGCAGGCTGAGATTATGAAGGAAAAGGCAAATAGTGTGGAAGAATTGCAGGCAGCTGTTGATTTGCTGGAGTCGATTCCAGCTTATCCAGATGCAGAACGCCTTGCCATTGTCTGCAAGCGGCAGATGCGGGAACGGATGCTTGCTTATTCTGAGGTGCTGATTGGTTGCCATGCGGCAAACCATTTGATTTTATCTGGGGAGAGCGAAGAAAAACGAATTATTGTTGCAAAATATTATTATGATTCTGATACAAAAGAAGAAGAAAAAGCAGCTGCAGTCGCCGAAAGACGAGGCAGTGCACTAAAAAGAGTCGATGGACGAATCTTTTTTTTGCTTCTTGCTGTAATGGGTCTGGCAGTTGCCGTGTTAGTGGCTTTATTCTTTCGGAAAGAATCACCAAAGCCGGATAAGATAGAACACCATATTGTTACTACTTTTCAGCAGACTGCCACAAAAACAGATAATCTTATGACAGAGCCAACGACTGTATTTACACGGCAGGCGACAGTTACGGATGCTGCACCAAGTGAAACGGAACCCGCTCTCTCAGCAGATGCGATTGTTTGCGGTGATTATCGTTATGAGCTGCTGGAACAGGTACTCTATCGAGTAGAAGCAGTTGGTTCCAGTGCAGGACAAGAAAAAGTAAAGGAACAGGTGCAGCAAATTGTACCAGATCAGGAAAAACGGCTGCTGTATTTGCAGAATGGTACCGTTTGTTTCTTGCAGTCGAATGGGACAACTGGAGAACCATTGCCACTTGAACAGGTAAAAGCAATATTTCCACTTACAATGGAAGAAGAACAAACTACTTTTGCAGGATTGACGGAAAATGGTACTCTTTCCCTTTGGATTTATGATGATGAATCAGAAAGTTATGTACAGCGGACAGCATTTTATTTAATAGAAGCAGAGGACATTGCTTCACAATTAAATGGTTGGGAGGCAGTTGTCCAATTGCAATTAACGGATCAGATATTGATTGGAATGGATCAAAACGGCATGCCAATTCGAGCAGTGCCGCTGCAATTTTAAACGATGGCTCCATTCTGTTTCTCTTCTGAAACCGAATAAAAAAATAAAAATTGCTGAAAAACTTAAAAATCGTTTTTCATTTTGGCATTTTTCTTTTCGGATGACGCAAATTTTGAAAATGCTTGACAAAAAGCTGAAATTGCAGTATGATAAGAACACGAAGTCAATATTTTCTGAAACAAAGACGTTTCGTTGGTGCACTCTTTTCGTTATCGTCATAGAATAAAATGCGTGACGACAAGAGAAGAAAGTTTTCTACGAGCGTCTTTTTTATTTTAGGAGGTTATTTATCATGTCAAAAAATGTTGCGGATTTCTTTGCATGTGATGTCTTTAACGATGAGGTGATGAAGGCAAGACTGCCAAAGGCAGTTTACAAAGCACTGACCAAAACCAGAAAGCTTGGTGTACCGTTGGATCCGACTTATGCAGATGTCGTAGCAAATGCATTGAAGGATTGGGCAATTGAACATGGTGCCACGCACTATACACACTGGTTTCAGCCAATGACAGGTTCTACGGCTGAAAAGCACGATTCTTTTATTACCCCGACAGATAACGGCATGGTAATTATGAATTTCTCTGGTAAGGAATTGGTAAAGGGCGAACCAGATGCCTCTTCTTTCCCGTCTGGTGGTTTGCGTGCTACCAGTTCGGCAAGAGGGTATACTGCATGGGATCCGACTTCCTTCTGTTTTGTAAAGGAAGGTTCTTTGTACATCCCAACAGCATTCGTTTCTTATACAGGTGAGATTTTGGATAAGAAGACACCGTTGCTGCGTTCGATGGATGCTTTGAGCCAGCAGGCACTTCGGGTATTGCGGCTGTTTGGCAATACAACAGCGACAAAGGTAACTTCCACTGTTGGTCCAGAGCAGGAATATTTCCTGATTGATAAGAAGATGTACGATAAGCGGGAAGACCTGATTATGACTGGCAGAACACTGTTCGGTGCAATGCCGCCAAAGGGACAGGAACTGGAAGATCAGTATTTCGCAAACCTGAAGCCGAGAATTCGGGATTACATGTCAGAATTGGATGAAAAGCTGTGGAAGCTTGGTGTGTTTGCGACCACAAAGCACAATGAGGTTGCACCAGCACAGCATGAAATGGCACCTGTTTTTTCTACCACTAATATTTCTACGGATCAGAATGAGCTGGCAATGGAAGTTATGAAGAAGCTGGCAATCAAGCACGGTTTGGTTTGCTTGCTGCATGAAAAGCCGTTTGAAGGCGTCAATGGTTCCGGTAAGCACAACAACTGGTCAATTGCTACCAATGACGGACAGAACCTGTTGAATCCGGGCAGCACACCTATGGAAAATTTACAGTTCTTGACATTCTTGTGTGCTGTTATTAAGGGTGTGGATGAATATGCAGACTTGCTGCGAATCAGTGCAGCATCTGCTGCAAATGATCACAGACTGGGTGCCAACGAAGCACCGCCGGCAATTATCTCCATCTTTATGGGCGAGGAATTACAGGGTGTTCTGGATGCACTGGTATCCGGCGGCACCTATGTCAGCGAATCAAAGACCTTTAAGATTGGTGTCGATGCCCTTCCGGATTTCCCGAAGGATTCCACTGATCGAAATAGAACTTCTCCGTTTGCATTTACTGGTAATCGGTTCGAGTTTAGAATGGTCGGTTCTTCTGAAAATATTGCTTGCCCGAATCATATGTTAAATACGATTGTTGCAAATGAGTTGTCTGAAATTGCAGATAAGATGGAAGGTGTACCGGCTGAACAATTCAGCGACGAGCTGAAAAAGCTGTTGGCTGATATTGTAAAGGAACATAAGCGGGTTATTTTCAATGGCGACGGTTATTCTGAGGAATGGGTGGAAGAGGCAGCTAGGAGAGGTCTTCCGAACTACAGAACTACCGCAGACTGCGTACCGCATTATGTTGATGAGAAGAATGTCAAGTTGTTTGAAAAGTTTGGTATCTTCACAAAGGCAGAAATAGAAGCAAGAGTGGAAATCCTGTTGGAATGCTATGCAAAGACCATTAACATTGAAGCACTGACAATGATTGATATGGCAAAGAAGAAGTACATTCCGGTTTGTCTGTCTTATTCTAAGGAATTGGCAGATGCCATTGCTGTGAAGAAGAGCATTGAGATTTGCACATGCGTAGAAACAGAAATGCTCAAGAAGATTACTGATTTGACCAAACAGGCATATGATGCAACTGCAAAGCTGGAAGAGGTTACCGCTGTGGCAGCAGCAAAGACCTGCATGAAGGAAATGGCAGATGCTTACAGAGATACCGTTCTGCCAGTAATGGAGGAACTGCGGACTGCTGTAGATGCACTAGAAGTTCTTTTGCCTTCTACGATTTGGCCAGTACCAGCATATAGTGAGATGATTTTCAACGTATAAGCGTAATCATACCATATTTGGTAATGCCTCATAAAATTTATAGGAAAGACCTGCTTGAAAAAGAGTGGGTCTTTCTTTTTTGAAAAACAGTTGCAGAAGAATTCTTTTTTTGTTATAATAAAAAGGAAAAGGAGGGTGTTATGGTACTCGCAATTGACATTGGAAACACCAATATCAGTATTGGATGTTTTCAAGAAGAAAAAATTCTGTTGGTAGAACGTATTTCTACCAATCAAACTGCAACGGCACTGGAATATGCAGTTTCTCTGAAACTGATTTTGGAAATTTATCACATTGCCACTGCAGCAATTGAGGGCAGCATTATTTCCTCTGTCGTACCTTCTATTACCAATACAGTACGGCAGGCATTGGAAATGATTACAAAAAAGGAAGTCATGATTGTCGGTCCCGGTATTCGCACTGGTTTAAAGATTTGTATTGACAATCCAGCCCAGTTAGGTAGTGATTTAGTGGTAGAGGCAGTAGCCGCTTTGCAGCAGTATCCCGTTCCGCTTGCCATTATTGATTTGGGAACAGCTACTACCATCTCTGTACTCAATGCCAAGTCGGAATATATTGGTGGCATGATTTTACCGGGCGTTAAAGTTTCTCTGGCAGCTTTGACGCGGCAAACTGCACAGCTTCCCAAAATTGCACTAGAGCGACCAAAAAAGCGAATTGGCAGTAATACCATTGAATGTATGAAGAGTGGCGTGTTGTATGGAACAGCTTGTTCGTTGGACGGACTGCTGGAGCAAATTGAAACAGAGCTGCAACAACCTGTAACAGCGATTGTAACCGGAGATCTTGCACCGGTTATTGTTCCTTGTTGCAAATGTCATATGATTGTAGACGAAAAACTATTACTGAGAGGTTTGCAAATTATTTATCTAAAAAATAAAAAGGAGAAAAAGTAATATGAAAACGATTGCAAGTTTTACCATCAATCATGATTCCCTGACAAGAGGAATGTATGTTTCTCGTGTGGACGGCGACATCATCACCTATGACATTCGGATGAAATTACCAAATAATCCAGAAAAGGATTATTTGGAGGATAATGCACTGCATACATTTGAACACTTATTTGCAACATATGTACGCAATACGCCATATTCTGATGCGATCATTTATGTTGGCCCAATGGGCTGCCGCACGGGTTTTTATTTTTTGACCAGAGATACACTGCCCAAAAGAGATGCCATCCGTTTGGTGCAGGAAACGCTGGCATTTGTCCTGCAATTTGAGGGAGAAATTCCGGGCAGCAAACGGCAGGAGTGTGGTAACTATTTGGCACATGATTTAGCTGGTGCAAAGCAAATTGCAAAAGAAATGCAGCCAATACTGGCAAATTGGACACCGGAACAGATGAAATATCCAGAATAAAGGGGAAAGACAAGTGGAAGAAAATGAGACGCTGACGGGTACGATTCCAACATCGGAACAGATGCCAAGGCAGAATGTAACCACTTCTGTTTTGCAGGATGTTGTACAGATAGAAGAAGTACCCATTTCGATTGGGAGTGGAAATGTTCTGTCAAAGAAAAAACAGATTCTGCAAAAAGGAAAGCAATATTTTCAAGCAATATGGCCGTTTTTGCTGCTTTTGAGCAGTATCGTAGTTGTATTGTACTATATCCTTTTTCCAGCGAAGGGCGAGTTTCACTCTGACTGTACTGACACGCTCTATTGGGCAGAAGCCGCTATGCAGGGAAAGGGGCTTATCAATCCAGATTTTACTTATGCAGCCCTGATGCCATTTGGCGGAAATTTATTTATGCAGATTTGGATCCCGTTTTTTGGAATTTCAATGCTGACACATACCTTGGGCATGGCAACTTTTTTTATTTTCTTTGTAGGATTTCTTTGTTTGATGCTGCGAGAAATGCATTTTGGCCTACGCGGTATATCAATGACTGTAAGTGGCTTGTTGATGACACTTTGTCTGAGTCAGAAACTGCGTGAGATTTTTTGGGGTCATATTATTCATTACAGCCTTGGCGTTTTGTTCTTATTGATTGGTTTGTTTTTGGTGTTACGAATTATGAATCTGTGTGAAAGAAGACCTACGCACAGGATATGCGTTCAGAAAATCATCTTTTTTATTCTGCTTGCAGTTGATTTTATTATTTGCTGCACGAATTCCACCACTGCCATTGCTCTATTTGCATTGCCCATTATTGGTGGTGTATTTTTGGAACGCTTTTTGGATTATCGGACGCCCATTCGTCATCAAAAAAATTATATTTCACTATTTGTGCTGTTGATTTGTGTGATTGGGTTGTTGTTAGGTATGCGACTTGGTGCGGCTATTGTGGGTGATGTGACAGCACCATATGCGGAGGCGTATTCTAAATTCTCTAATCCAAGTGAATGGTGGGAACATGTAGAAAAGTTGCCAATTGCCTTTTTAAATCTACTCGGACTGCAAATCAATAAGCAAAATAATCTCGCTTCGATAGAAGGCGTGCACGCAATCCTAACGATTTTTTACGCACTATTTTTGACGGTTATGCCTGTAGCTGCTCTTTGCTGTTATCGTAAAATCAGAGAGACTGGAATGCGAATTTTGATTTGGGCACATTTTATTGTAACAGCATTTATTTTGGTTGGCTATTTCTGTGGATTGCTGTCAGTCGCAAATTGGAGGCTTTCTCCGATCGTTTGCACAGGTTGGTTGGTATCCTTTTCCTTTTTACGTTGGCTGTATCATCAGGTAGAACACAAGCGGCTGAGCATTTTACTTTGTATTCCGCTGACCTATCTCTTTTTGCACAGTGGCTGGCAAGTGGCAAAAATGCCAAAAGATCTTTGTCAGTCAAATATCAACTATGAATTAGGGGAGTATCTGAGGGAACAGGATTTAACCTATGGTTATGCAAGCTTCTGGCATTCTCAAGCAATTACAATCTTAGAGGATTCTAAGATAAAGGCAAGATCGGTAGATTTTTTTGAAAGCAATGGTGTTTTTGCCAGTCACTATCAGAGTAATCAGAATTGGTTTCAGGATCAGCCAAATCAAGACCGTTATTTTTTGCTGATGGAGCAGGAAGAACTACAAAAGTTAAATATGTCTGATTCTCCGGTTTTGGAGATGCCACATGAGCAACTGAACTATAGAGGATATACTATCTGGGTATTTTCAGAAAACATTTTTTCTGAGTAAGAATTTGTATAAATAATGTGAGTTCGACGAGAGCGTTTTATCTGCCGAATGGCAACTGCGGTCAAGCTGGCTC
>CAUDDP010000036.1 GCA_958448395.1 uncultured Oscillospiraceae bacterium
AAAAGGAATATGAAACCGCTGCGTCGAATCACCTTGACCAGCAGAAACAGGAGAAGCATCATGTCAAATCCCTATGAAATTTTGGGTGTCAGCAAACAGGCATCCGATGAAGAAATCAAAAAGGCATACCGTAAATTGAGTCGCAAGTATCATCCGGATGCCAATATCAACTCTCCAAATGCCGCAGAATATGAAGAAAAATTCAAGCAAATTCAGCAGGCATACCAACAGATTATGGATGAACGGCACAATCCAAACGGTGCATTTTCCGGCTTTCATACAGAATCCGGCAGTGCACAGGATGAGGACAGTATGCACTTAAAGGCTGCGGTCAATTTTATTCAGAATTATCGATTTGCGGAAGCCATTCGTGTATTAAATGACATTCAAAACCGGGATGCACAATGGTACTATGTTAGTGCTGTTGCCAACAGCGGTGCTGGCAATCAAAACATTGCATTGCAGCACGCAAAAACAGCGGCACAAATGGAACCAAGCCGCCCGGAATATCAGCGTCTGGTGCAGCAACTGCAAAACAACGGTTTCTCTTATCAAAAAATGCAGAAAACCTATGCCCCTTCTTTTGATACCAGCTGTTTAGAATGCTGTTTTTACAATCTGCTCTGCAATTTGTTTTGCGGCTGCTGCTCACCCTGTAGCCACTATTGATCTTTTTATGAAAACAAGAAACTGCTGTCGAAAAAATATGACAGCAGTTTCTTGTTTTATGCGTAATTTTTGCTTTTCATGACACTATAAAGAGAATGCATTTTCCAAATCCTGCCTTCCTGATTCGGCAATCTTTTCATTACAGTTATAAGCACAATTTCTTATTAGCAATATTCTTTTGAAAAGTAATATCATGCTCTACGAATATAATTGTCGGACAATAGTACAATAATAGCTCCTCTATCTGTATTCTTGATATCACATCAATAAAATTCAGCGGCTCATCCCAGATATAAAGATGTGCCTGTTCACATAGACTTCTTGCAAGCAGCACCTTCTTTTTTTGTCCGCCACTGAATGTCTGCATCTCTTTTTCAAATTGTATTCGTTCAAATCCCATTTTTTTCAAAATAGATTTCAACAAACTTTCTTCTATATGACAAGCATTTGCGTAATCACTGAGGCTTCCGTTCAAAACTGACGTATCTTGCGAAACATAGGATATTTTCAGGTTGCTACCAACCTCTACAATTCCTGCATGTGGAATTGCTTCACCGCATAAGAGTTTCAACAAGGATGATTTCCCACATCCATTTTTCCCAACAATAGCAAGTCGATCGCCTCTGTTTACTTGAAATGCAACCTTTGAACAAACTTGTACTGATCCATAATGAATAGAAAGATCTGCTACATTGATCAGCATCCTTTTCGGATATACAAGCGGTACAATCTTCAATTTATCGTTTTGTTCTATATTGTGAAGCAACTCCGATTTTTCTTCCACAGCAGCTTGCATACGGTTTTCCTGGCTTTTTGCTCGTTTCATCATTTTGGCGGCTTTATGACCGACATATCCTTTATCCAGCTTTAAACCAGCGTTCTTGGTTCCATTTTTACTGCGTTCCACCTTATCAGACCATACAGCAGAACGCTTTGCTGATTGAGAAAGCCTGCTAATTTCTTTTTTCAGCTTTTCATTTTCAGCGAGTTCATAATTATCCTGCATCTGCTTGTTTTGATGCCATGAAGAAAAATTTCCCTTCTGAATTTCAATATTTGTACGATTAATTGATAAAATATGGTCAATACAGCTATCCAGCAAGCAACGATCATGAGAAACAAGAATAAATCCCTTCTTTTTCTTTAAATATTCCCCGACTCGTTGTCGTGTCTCGCTGTCCAAGTGATTGGTTGGTTCATCTATTAATAAAAATTGATCTGCATTAAGAAACAATGCAGCCAGTAAGATCTTTGTTCTCTCCCCGTTGGAAAGGGTTTCAAATGGTCTATACAAAACGTCAGCATCTACATCCAATTGTGATATTTCACGTATCATTTCCCAATCTTCCGCCATAGGACACACCATTTGCATTACATCCAATGTGTCCTGTGATATATCTTTCACTGCGTAGGGAAAATATGCAAATGGAACATTCGTGTGGATTGTTCCACTGTATAAATAATTTCCAAGCAGCAAATTCAAAAACGTTGTCTTTCCACGGCCGTTTCTTCCAATGAAGCCAAGTTTCCAACTTGTATCAATTTGAAAACTGACATTTTCAAATACATTCTCAAAACTTCCTTCATAACCGAAAGTCAGATTCACAATATCTATCATTGACATTTTCATTCCTCCTTTGTTGTTTTCATAAGCAATCAGCAAAGTCAGAACTGCTGATAGAATATACTTACTTTATGCAATTACCATTCTTATCTATAATATATCAATATGGCATTGTAAATGTATCCACCTTCCAAGTGCCGTTTTCCTGATAAATTGTGAACGTATTTGTCTTTGTGGTCGTATTCGTTTCGTCATCCGGCTCAGCATAGGTTAGGGCTACTTCAAAAGTCAGAGTTGTTTCCGTGGCATCTATCAGTGAAGTTACCTTTGCACCTTGATACGCAATATCCGCCCCACGGTCACCAGCACGCCCATACAGTTTTCCATCTAACTCAAAGAGAATTCCCTCAAAATCAGCGGCATGACTTTTCTGCGTAAACACTTCATAATAAGGCTTAGTTGCCTCCTCAATGGTAGTGTAAGCGGGAATCAGATAGCAATTTGCATCTTCCGGATGGACATCGGAGAAATCATATTGAAACAGTTGACTGGAGCAAAGGTACTGGAAGTTTAACTTTGCAGCTGTTTCATACATAGTCTGTGCTTTTTCTAACCACTCTGCTTTGGTAAAACCAGTATCTCCAACCATTTCTGCATCCATTACAGTATTGGTATCGCTGACCGTACTTGTTGTGATAATTGCAGTTTCTATTGATTGCATTGTCGCAGTCGTTACAGTTACTTCTGTATCTTCCTTTGTGACAGCGGTCTCTGTACCAGTCTCTTTCTCTTCTTCTTTCATTACAGTACTAACCGTTGCTTCCTCCATTGTCCCTTCATTTGCCGTTGTGGCAACGTCAATTTGCACAGGTGAAGTCTGAGACGTATTCGCAACCTCACTGCAACCGCTTGCCAACAACATCATGCTTGCAATGAAAAAGTATTTCAGATATTTCATAATGTACGCCCTCTCTATCCTCTTTATTTTTGTAATTATAGCATATTTCTGTACTGCTGTCAATTATCTCTTTTTATTTTACTAAAAAATAGAATTCTAGATTTGGCTTTTAGAAAAAATAATCCATAAAAAACAACCGCTTCTGATTTCACTTTCAGAAGCGGTTTCCCTATAAGCAAATTTATTTCAATTTATTCTGTTCGCAATGCTTCTACTGGATCTTTTTTCGCTGCAATTTTTGCTGGAATCAATCCAGCAATCCAAGTCAGGAACATGCTGATTGCCACTAATATTACAGCCCCTACTGGAGGCAGGAAGGCTTTCAATCCCTCAATTCCAGTTATACCATGGATAATTGCATTGATTGGTATAATGGCAAGTAAGGAGACTCCAATTCCTATGACACCGGATGCCAATCCAACCAACAATGTTTCTGCATTAAATACTGTGGAAACATCATGTTTGGAAGCACCCATTGCACGCAAGATACCAATTTCTCTTGTTCGTTCCAATACAGAAATATAGGTGATAATCCCGATCATAATCGAAGAAACGACCAAGGAGATGCCGACAAAGGCAATCAAAAGATAAGAAATTCCACTGATAATATCTGTAATAGACGACATCAGCAAGGCAACATAGTCAGTATAGTGAATCTGATCTTCCTCTGAAACGGAATCATTATAATCTGCAATAGCATTAGAAATGGCATCCTTATCCCGAAATGTCTTTGCATAAATCCGAATAGCAGATGGGTCATCTTGACTTGCATAACCCAAAATTGACATGTTTTCTTCGTATGTAGACTGTGAAATTACTTCCGGTGTAAACTGATCAAATATCGCAACGTATTGTGCATCTGTCAGCTTGGATGGATCCAGCATCGCTGCCAATTGTTCTGTGCTGAGACCAGAAAGCTGCTGGTTAACCTGCTCCTGATACTGCTGCGTATATTGCTGTTTGATTGCTTCTGACAAATAGCTGTAAAGGGTTTCCTCATCCATTTGCTGAATATATGTGGTTACAGACTCTTTATCCACACCCATTTCCTGTGCATAGGCATCTGTAATTTGTGCCTCTAATTCTGCTCTGGTATGAGAGGAAAGTGTTTGATCGACATATGCCTGCATCTCCGCTTCATCGGGAAGCGTGGCAAGATAGCGGTAAACCTCTGCTTTTTGCTCTGCCTGCTGGGCAGCCAGATAATCTTTTGCATCTGTAATCTTTTCTGCATCCGTTTTTCCTGTATTTTCATCCGAAGCAAATTCTACACCCAATAAAACATCTGTATCTGGATTTTCCTGCTGTTCCTTGACAATTTCACTGTCATTTGTTTGTTCCATCACATAAGATGTTAACTTATTCGTATATCCAATGTATCCATTTATCATTGCAGTATTTGTCTCTTCGTTTGGACGAATAAAGCCAGTAATTTTCAATTTTGTTCCCACATCATCTGTGTGATATAAGACATCCAGCCCCGTTTCATTTTTTGTCAAATCTGCATACCCGGAACCGTCTTTGTTTTTCTGGTAATACTCGCAGGGGAGAATCAGCTTAAATTCTTTTTCACACAGGTCCGCATAAGACCATTTTGTCTGTCCATAGTCTGTAATGACCTCACCCTTCATGACTTTCGTCAGAATTTCTGGTAACTTTTCTTCTTCCTTCATTCCCAATGCATAGAGAACAATATCTGGCAGTGCATTATCCTTTGACAGTACAACGACTACCTCATCATAATTCTGCGGCCAACTGCCATAGACCAAATCATATTGATGATAGAGCAGGGAGTTAACAGGATCTCCGTTTTCTGCGGGCAGTAGTTCTTCCCAAATGTTCACATCTCCCATTGGAGACATACTCATTAAACTGCTATTACTTTCCATTGTTTTCATGGATTCGGATTCTTCCATGCCAAATGCTTTATTGTATGTTTCCATAAAATCAGATTTCACAATGTTTCCATCTGGATCTTCTGTAAAAATCGGCATCTGCACTGCATATTGATAGGAAATTGCACTTGCATTTTCTTGAATCTCCTCATTATCAGAGATATACTCTTTAAATGCTTTCATGTTATTGGTTTGTGTTGCGGTTGAATTAAAAGAATTAAAAATTTCATAAACATCTGTATTGGCATAAACGCCTTCTCGTTCTGTTTCTTCTTTCTCTTCTCCAGTACCCTGTGACATAATAGATTGCATCAGACTGGTGGTATCCATACTTTCCTTTTCAATCTCCAATGGATAAGAAGAAAGTGTATCCTCTTGAATGGCTTCGATATAATGATTGATACCAGTAGAAAGTGACAAAATCAATGCGATACCAATGATACCAATAGAACCGGCAAAAGAAGTCAGTAGAGTACGTCCCTTTTTGGTCATCAAATTGTTTAAAGAAAGAGAGGTTGCTGTAAGAAAGGACATGGAAACCCGTTTTTTCTTGTCCTTATTCAGCATTGATTTTTTCTCTGTTTTTGGGGAATATGGATTGCTGTCACTGACGATGGTACCATCTTTAATCCTGACTATTCTATTTGCATACTGTTCTGCCAGCTCCGGATTATGTGTCACCATAATGACCAATTTATCTTTTGCAATCTGCTTCAGCAGCTCCATCACTTGGATACTGGTTTCACTGTCCAATGCACCGGTCGGCTCATCTGCCAGCAAAATATCGGGATTATTGATCAATGCACGGGCAATGGCAACTCTCTGCATCTGTCCACCAGACATCTGGTTGGGTTTTTTATGCAGTTGATTCCCCAGTCCCACTTGTTCCAATGCAGCAATCGCTCTTTTTTTCCGTTCTGATTTAGAAACACCAGAAATCGTCAATGCCAGTTCTACATTGGCAAGAACCGTTTGATGCGGAATCAAATTATAACTTTGAAAGATAAAACCGATAGAGTGATTTCGGTAGGCATCCCAATCCTTTGACTTATAAGATTTAGTAGAAACGCCATTGATAATCAAGTCACCAGAAGTATAATGATCCAATCCACCAATAATATTCAAAAGCGTTGTTTTCCCACAACCAGAATGCCCCAAAATGGCAACGAACTCATTCTCTCGAAATGTCAGATCTACACCATTTAAGGCAGTAACACAATTTTCACCAGCACCATACTGTTTTATAATTTTTTTTAATTGCAGCATACGCAGATATCCTCTCCTTCTTTTTATACAGCTTTATAAAATACTACGTCATATAGCAAAGCAAAGCAAAACAAAATGCTTTATAAAGCGTGATACTATTATAACATGCCCCTTCCACCCTGTCAATTAAAATACAATGGTGAAGATTCTTTTTTAAAAGAAACACAGGGTTTTTTCATTTTGTTATTTACTTTTTATGAAAAGTGTGGTATGATAGTAAAGGTTAAACTGTCTTCACGAAAGTACAATTTCATGTCGTATAACCAAATGTATTTAGAAATCATTATTTGCGGACAGCATGATATTTGGTTTCACAGAAAGAAAGAGAATAAGTAAGGAGATCGTAACAATGAAATTTGATACGAATCAGGACATGGAGCAGGAAGAAACACAATATTATTACTCCACCAATAAAAATGAGATTTTTCAAACACAAGATGATACTCTCTTTATGAAACCTGGCATCACCTCTTATAATTTGCGGGTTTCCGTTTCCACTCATATCGGAAAGGTGCGTGGAAATCACGAGGATAACTTCTATTTGGAAGGTCTACGATTAAATGAGATTTTTCGGAACGATTTTTCTGCTACCTATACAATTAGTGATGCCGACGGTATGAGCTTTGCTGTTTTTGACGGGATGGGCGGTGCAGCTTATGGGGAAATTGCCTCGGAAATTGCAGTGCAAACAATGAAAAAATATGAGTATCGTTTGAAAAACGCAGAGGGAATGCGTGCAATTGATCAAATTGTGACAGAGTTCGTCACAGAAGCAAACAATGCTATTTGTGATATGCTGCGAGAAAAAAATAGCCTGAGTGGCGGTACAACTTTTGCTATGCTATATTTTATCGGCGGTTTGGCAAAGCTCTATTATCTTGGGGACAGTCGGATTTATATGCAGGATGAAGAAGCGTTAATTTGTCTAACCAGAGATCATACACTGGCAAATCAAAAATTAGATGCTGGTATTTATACAGAAGCAGAGGCAAGGAAAAGTGCAGATCAACATCGCCTGACACTTTATATTGGTGTGGATAAGAACGAGCTTGGTTTAAATGCAGATAGTCGTCCACCAGTTGCTCTACAACCAGGCAGAAAATTTTTATTATGCACAGATGGTTTGGTGGATATGTGCCCTGAACAGGAAATACAAGATATTTTATCACAAAATTATTTCAATGAAGCTGCTGTATTGGTACAGACAGCTGTCAATTATGGCGGCATCGACAATGTCACCTGCATTGTATTGGAAATCATTCCAATTGAAGAAAATGTAGACTTTGAACCAGAAGACGTTCTTTAATATATCAAAATATAAATAAAAAAACAGGCACTGTGGCAGGACAAGCACAGTGTCTGCTTTTTCTATTGTTGCATTATTTGAAATAAGAGAATCATTTCTTATCTTTGCAATGCATTCTTTTTAAAATATGCCTTTGTATCTTTTGCAATGACACCGGAAAGTGCAATCAATGCGATAATATTCGGCAATGCCATCAGACCGTTGAAAATATCTGCAATATTCCATACTGCTTCTACAGTCAGATATGGTCCAATAAAGACAGCGACAATATATAGCCAACGGAATAAAACCGTAGTGGACTTTCGAGAACCAATTAGATAGGAAAGGCATCGTTCCGAGTAATAACTCCATCCGAGAATCGTAGTAAAAGCAAAGAAAATCAGACAAATCATTAAGATGAATGCTGGAAATTTTCCACCAATCGGTAACCCACTCTGGAATGCCGCAGTTGTAATTTCTACCCCCTCCAAATTGGGATCTGCCCAAGAACCTGCCATAACAATGGAAAGACCTGTCATGGTACAAATGACAATGGTATCAATAAATGTCCCAGTCATAGTAACCAGTCCCTGCCGTACAGGTTCTTTTGTTTGTGCAGCCGCTGCTGCAATTGGTGCAGAACCTAAACCAGCTTCGTTAGAGAAAATACCTCTTGCAACACCCTTCTGCAATGCAATCATCATCGCACCCAAAGCACCACCAGCTGCCGCACGCATGCCAAATGCACTTTCTACGATTTCCAATAATGCTCCTGGCAAC
The DNA here is from genome assembly GCA_958448395.1 of uncultured Oscillospiraceae bacterium. GTDB lineage: Bacteria > Bacillota > Clostridia > Oscillospirales > Ruminococcaceae > Ruminococcus_C. The sequence goes on from CAUDDP010000036.1 coordinate 8,418, forward strand.
TTTGTAATATTAGTAATGACGATAACCAATACGCAAAGTACATATAAGATTGCCATAAACGGCACGACAATCTGTGAAACCTTGGATATTCGCTTTAGGCCACCAATCACAACCAATGCAACACATACCGTAACCAAAAGACCGCTGATTACCGTTGTCCAAGTATAATCATGCTCAAACAAACTGAATGCAATATGTGATCCATTTACATCAAAAAAGTTATTGGCAGCAGAGGTAATGCCATTGATCTGTGTAATGGTACCAATTCCCAGCAAACCAGCCAATGTGCCGAAAATCGCAAATAACTTTGCCAACCACTTCCACCGTGCTCCCATACCATGTTCAATATAATAGAAAGGTCCGCCATGGTAGTGTCCTTCTGTATCAATGGTACGATACTTAATGGCAAGGAAACCCTCTGCATATTTTGTTGCCATACCAAGCAAAGCGGCAACTATCATCCAAAATAAAGCACCCGGTCCGCCAGCAGCCATCGCCGTTGCAACGCCGACAATATTCCCTGTACCAATTGTAGCGGAAAGTGCGGTACACAGTGCAGCAAAGCTGGAAACTTCTCCATCCCCATCTGATTCATTTTTCACCATGAACTTCAAGGCTTTTCCAAGATGACGAAATTGCAGCCCACAGCAACGAATGGTAAGCCAAATTCCGCAAGCCATAATTAAAACAATCAGCGGAATGCCCCACACAAAGTCATCAACAGATTTTATGATATTGTTGATACTGTCCATTTTTATCAGTCTCCGATTCTATTAAAAAATAAAAAGGCAAGGTCGCTTTTGTGCGTACCTTGCCTTCTTTTGTATCATAAATCAGTCGCTTTTGCAAGAAAAAAGCACTTAGTCATTTACTTTTCTAGTATAATCCGGCAACAGCATCGGAGAAACGGTGTCTGGTGTAATACCTGCGTCCTCCAATTCCTTTTCAAACTTTGCAACATGATCCAGCGTCAGCTTGCCAACTACGACATCCTTTGCCTTTGCAGCTGCATATTTTCCGGCATTTCTGCCGAATACAATAACGTCCAGCAAAGAGTTACCCATCAGTCTGTTTTCGCCGTGTACGCCGCCAGCTGCTTCACCTGCAACAAACAGGTTTTCTACGCAAGTCTGGCTATCTGTACCAACCTTTACACCACCATTCTGATAGTGCAGTGTCGGGTAGATAACAATCGGCTGCTTACGGATATCAATGCCGTACTTTCCAAACATACGCAGCATTGCCGGAATTCTCTTTTCAATGGTGCCTTCTCCGTTCTTCAAATCAATCATTGGTGTATCCAACCAAACGCCTTGACCACTCGGTGTATTCACCTGATTGCCACGACGGCACTCGCGAATTACCGTTGCAGCGGTAACGTCACGGGTTTCCAACGGATTCATAAACACTTCGCCCTTTACGTTTACAAGTTTTGCACCCAGAGAACGTACCTTTTCTGTTACCAATGCACCGAAAATCTGTTCTGGGAAAGCAGCACCAGTCGGGTGATACTGCAAAGTATACTGTTCACGCAGCGGTGCACCAACACGGTATGCCAGTACCAGACCATCTGCGGTTGCACCATAATGGTTAGAAGTTGGGAATCCCTGATAGTGCATTCTGCCTGCACCACCAGTGGCAATGACAACAACCTTTGCCTTTGCAATCAGAATTTCACCGGTTTCCATGTTTTGAAGAACTGCACCTGCACAGTGACCCTGATCATCCAGAATCAGTTCAATGGCAGAGGTGAAGTCAATGACCGGAATCTGACGGTTCAATACTTCATCCCGCAGGGTACGCATGATTTCTGCACCAGAGTAATCCTTAGCAGCATGCATTCTCTTTCTGGAAGTACCGCCACCGTGTGTGGTAATCATATTGCCTTCTTCGTCCTTATCGAACTCTACGCCCAGTTTGTTCAGCCACTGAATACAATCCGGTGCTTCCGTTACCAACTTGTAAACCAATTCCTTGTCAGCTGCAAAGTGACCGCCGCCGAACGCATCGAGGAAGTGCTGTGCTGGAGAATCATTCGGCTTATCCGCAGCCTGAATGCCGCCTTCTGCCATCATGGTGTTGGCATCACCAATTCGTAGCTTGGTAACAACCATAACCTTCTGACCAGCTTCGTCGGCTTCAATGGCAGCAGATGCACCAGCACCGCCACCGCCGATAATCAGAACGTCTGTTTCATAATCTGGACAGGAAAGATCCGGCAGATTATCTTTCAAACGGCTGTCTGACTGCAACAGCTTTACCAGTTCCTTTGGTGCTTTTTCACCCTTGTTAGGGCCAACGCACAGGACATCAAACTGATCTTCCCGATAATCCGGATGATTTTCTTTCAGAACCTGATCCTTTTCTTCTGCGGTCATTCTTCTTGGTTCCATCGCTGCATTTTCTACTCTTGCAGCTTCTACCAACTTAATGGATTCCAGCATTTCTTCTGTATACATTATGCCGCACCTCCTTACTTTTCAATCTCACGATTATTGTACATTTCACGGATTTCTGCATCAGACAAAGCCATGTTTGCACGAATTGCTTCTTCACACTTGCCAGAAGCAATTTCTTCTACACGATCTGCCAAATGGCCACAAGCCGGAGCAATGTACTTACCGTTTAACCGTCTTGCCAGCATTGCAACCTGCGGGTGAGAAATCCCAGCCGGGCAACGAGAAGAGCAGCAGCCGCACATTACGCAGTCGAAAGATTCTTCTGCACACTTATCATATTCTCCACGCTGTGCATAAGCAATGTACTGCATAACATTCAATTCTTGTGTACAGCTGTTGGTACAGGAATTACAACCAATACAAGAATAGATTTCTGGATACAACTGCATCATGATCTGTTCTGTCGGCTTTACTTCTTCAATGTTATAAACTTCCTTAATGAGCGGATAAAACGGCAACTGTGTCAGATACATTCCTTCTTCAACCTGTGTGGAACATGCCAAACACACTTTCAGTTCTCTATCACCTTTAATACGGTAAACCGTTGCACAAGCACCACAAAAACCATTCCGGCATCCACAGCCTCTAATCAGTTTATAACCGGCATATTCAAACGCTTTCATGATGGTCAGGCTTGCTGGAACCTTGTACTGTTTGCCCATAATGAAAACATTAACCATCTGTTCCATGTGAATTCTCCTTTTCCATTAATATTCGTTCGGCAATGTAGACAGTTCATCAAAACGGAAAACCGGTCCATCCTTGCAAACATACTTGTTACCGATATTGCATCGACCGCATTTTCCAATTGCACACTTCATACGCAGTTCCATTGTAGTATAAACCTGCGACTCCTGAAAGCCCATCTTCTTCAGACCGTCCAGTGTAAACTTGATCATAATCGGCGGGCCACAAATCAAAACTGTCCGGCTCAGATCCGGCTTCAATTCTTCTACAAAGCTTGGAATAAAACCAACATGTCCATCCCAACCTTCCTGCGGACGGTCAATCGTCAGATCCACCTTGACATTTTCATCCGTCTGCCACTCGTTGAGAATTTCCTGATAGTCTACCAGATCATCAGCGGAACGGGAACCGTAAATGATATGTACACTTCCGTAGTTTTCCTTTTTATCTCGCACATAATTGATTACAGAACGCAGTGGTGCCAGACCGATACCACCAGCAATGAACAGCAAATCTTTTCCCTTCAGTGCAGATTCTACTGGGAATCCATTTCCGTATGGTCCACGAATGGTAATTTGCTGTCCCACATCCATCATGTGCAGCCAACTGGTCAGACAACCGCACTTCTTAATGCTGAATTCCATAAATGCTTCGTTAGTTGGTGAAGAAGTAATGGAGAACATACCTTCCCCAACACCTGGAACAGACAACATGGCACACTGCCCCGGAATATGTTCAAACACCTTTTTGCCGTCTAATCCAACCACACGGAAAGTCTTTACATCTGGGGTATCCACACGAATGTCTGTTACCACACCGATTTTTGGAATTAAAGTTTCTGGTCTCATCCTTTTTATCCCTCCAGTGCTTTCATAACTTTCACGATGTTCATGGAAATCGGACAGCTTCTGAGGCATCTGCCACAGCCGACACAACCAAATACACCGTTATTATTTGCTGGATAATATACCAGCTTATGCATAAACCGCTGACGGAACCGCTGCATCTGTGTGTTACGAGTATTACCATGTGCACACAAGGTAAAGTCGGAATACATACAACTATCCCAACAACGGAATCGCTGTACACCGTGACCGGTATCATAATCTCGAATGTCATAACACTGACAAGTTGGGCATACAAACGTACAAGTGCCACATGCCAAACAAGATTCTGACAATGCTTCCCACTTATCAGAGTTAAACAATGCCATCAGCTTGTCACCACCGAATGATTCTGTGGAAAGGTTGCCCAACGGAAGCTGATCCAGAATCGTTTGCAGCTTTTCCTTTTCTGTATCCGCAGCGTTGTCATCTGCATCTTCCAGCATAGAAAGAGATGCCAGCAGTGCCTCACCTTTTTCCGTATTTGCTTGCAGCAGCAATTCGCTATCTGTCATCCAGCAAGCAATATCGCCGCCGGGATTGGTAGCATCAATTCCAAATACTTTACAGAAACAGGTTTCTGTCGGTTTCTTACAGGACAGTGTCATAATCACACCATGTTCCCGTCTGGATGCATAGTAACTATCCACTGGATCAGCCAGATAAACCGTATCCAAAATTTCAAAACTCTTTGCATCACAAGCCCGTACACCGAATACAACGAAATCCTCTGTTTCCTTCCGCACATCTTCTACTTCGATGTTCTTCCCAGCTACCTTAAAAGCAGCCAATGTTTCCACCTGAGGAAAGAAGAAATCTTTCGCACTGCGAAGCGTATTATACGCCTTGCTCATGACAGTTCCCTCTGTCCAGAGGCTGTATTCTGCACCTTTTGCACCATCAACCGGCAGATACAAATTCTTAGAAGCAGCAACAGCGGCAAAAAATTCATCCAGCTTTGTCAGAGAAATTTTTTTCATTACTTGCTCGCCTCCTTTGTATAAACAATGCTCGGTTCACAGTCTTCCTTTGTGAAGTTTACCAGCGGTGCACGGCTGCCTGCTTCCGCACCAGCCTGATACTCACCGTAGCATTCGTTCATTTCTTTGATGAACTTCCGATTCAGCAGATGCAGTGGAATATGTTGTGGACATACTCTGGAGCACTCGCCGCAGTCGGTACATCTACCTGCTACATGGAATGCACGGATAATATGGAACATATTTTCTTCAAAGGAATCTGCTGCCGCCTTCTGGGAAATGCCAGACTTCGGATTATCGAAAACGCATTTTTCGCAGGTACAAGCCGGACAGATATTCCGGCAGGCATTGCAGCGAATACACTTGGAAAGTTCGTTTCTCCAAAATGCAAACCGTTCATCCGGTGTCATCGCTTCCAGTTCAGCCACCTGATCAAATCTGCCGCAATCTGGATTGACTTCCCCATTTTCGCCCATCATTTCATCATAGGCAACGACTTTCTTACTCTTACAGGTCACGCAGCGTTCCGCAATGACATCTGCCTTTTTCACCTGTACATCTCCATACAGAGTAGAAACTGTAATGGTATCGCCATCTGTTGTAATACCAGTTACACCCTCTGCCCCCTGTGCACGCAGCTTGCTTTCGTCTACCTTGCCGTCACACGGAATGCCAATGATATAAACCTTTTCCCGATCCACACGATGTTCTGTCAGCAGCTGATTAAAGCTGTAGGAATCACACGGCTTCAGGAATACCAGTGTTTTGCCGTCCTTTTTGGAGAGGGCAACCAAATACTTGGAAAGATTGCTTGCACAGAAATCGTTATATACAAAATCGCTCAGTGCTTCTACAGAATCGAATACAGCTGGTGTCGGGTCATAGACAAATTCGCCGTTCTTCCAGCCCAGCACCCGTACAACGGTGCCGTCTGTGAGCAGTTCGGAGGCTCTTTTTACCATTCCTTCTTGCATCTCAGATCCTCCAATCTCTTATTTTCACCCAGCTTCAGGATGGTTTCCGTAAACTCGTTCATGGTTTCTGCAAATTTTGCACCTTCTGCAGCGGAAACCCATTCTACTCTGGTTCTCTCTTTTTCAATTCCAAGGTAATTCAACATGGAGAAGAGCATGGTCATCCTCCGACGTGCATAATAGTTACCGGTTGTATAGTGGCAATCGCCCGGATGGCATCCACAGAGAATGACACCATCTGCACCACGCTGAAATGCCCGCAAAATAAAAATCGGATTCACACGACAGGAGCATGGTACACGGATAATCTTAACATCTGCCGGATAATTTGCACGGTTGGTTCCTGCCAGATCTGCACCGGCGTAAGAACACCAGTTACAGCAAAAGGCAACAATTTTCGGCTTGAATTCATTATTTACTTGCATATTGCGTCTACCTCCGCCATAATTTGACTGGTTGAGAAGCCCTTCAAATCCATTGCACCGGACGGACATGCAACCGTACATGCACCACAGCCCTGACAAACTGCCGCATTGACAGATGCCACACGACGAATGAGGGTTGTCCGGTTTGGCCCACGAAATTCTTTATCAGAATAGGTAATCGCACCATATGGGCAAACATTTGCACAGCTGGAGCAGCCATTACACATCATCTCGTCGGAGTGTGCAACACATGGATTACAGGAGAGCTTATCCTTTGCCAACAGACCCAGTGCTTTTGCCGCAGCGGCACTTGCCTGAGAAACCGTTTCCGGAATATCCTTCGGTCCTTGACAAACACCAGAGAGGAACACACCAGCGGTCGGAGATTCTACCGGACGCAGCTTTGCATGTGCTTCTGTAAAGAAGTCGTTGGTATCCATACTTGCAGTCAGCATAGTTGCCAGCGGACGAGCGGACTTATTCGGCTCAATCGCAGCAGCCAGTACGACCATGTCTGCCTTGATATGCAGTTGTTCATTGGACAGCAGATCAGAAGCCTGTACCATCAAGGAACCATCTGCCTGCGGTGCAACCTTACCAACCATACCCTTAATATAATGTACACCGTACTGTTCTACGGCACGGCGATAGAACTCATCATAGTTCTTACCCGGCGTCCGCACATCAATATAGAAGACATAAACGTCTGTATCCGGGTATTTTTCACGGCAATACATGGCATGTTTTGCTGTATACATACAGCAAATTTTGGAACAATATTCCTTACCACAGCCGCCGTGTGCTGCATCCGCAGACTGTCTGCTGCCGACGCACTGTACAAATACAATCGTCTTCGGCTGCTTGCCGTCAGAAAGCCGTTCTAAGTGCCCCTCTGTCGGACCATCTGCCTTCAGAATTCGCTCGAATTCGAGAGAAGTCACAACGTCCTTGCTCTGGGAATAAGCATATTCATCATAGCCTTCCAGCGAAATCGGATTGTAACCAGTTGCTGCAATAATTGCACCATACTTTTCTTCTACAATCTGATCTTCCTGATCGTAGTTAATGGCACCAGCAGAACAGAACTTCGCACAAATACCGCACTTGCCCTTGGTCAGCTTATTACAGTAATCTGCATCAATGACAGCTACATTCGGAATTGCCTGTGCAAATGGAATATAGATTGCACGATGGTTCTTCAGCCCCAGATCATATGCACTTGGTACATTCTTGACCGGGCACTTTTCTGTACAAATACCGCAACCTGTACACTTTGTTTCGTCTACATACCGCTTTTTTCGACGGATTTTGACACTGAAATTGCCGACAAAACCAGTTACAGCTTCCACTTCGCTGTAAGAATAGATGGTGATGTTTTCATTCTGTGAACAATCTACCATTTTCGGTGTCAGGATACAGGAAGAGCAGTCCAATGTCGGGAATGTCTTGTCAATCTGTGTCATCTTACCGCCGATAGTCGGTTCTTTTTCTACGATGTCAACCGGATAACCAGCTTCTGCAATATCCAGAGCTGTCTGGATACCAGCAATACCGCCGCCGATGACCAGAGCACGCTTTACAACCGGGCTTTCTCCGGCAGTCAGTGGTGCATTGAGCTGTACCTTTGCAATTGCCGCACGACCGAGCACAATTGCCTTTGCGGTACCCTCTTCTTTGTTCTTGTGAATCCAGGAACACTGCTCCCGTATATTTGCAACTTCCAACATATATGGATTTAAGCCGGCAGCAGCAACTGCTTTCCGGAAAGTTGCTTCATGCATTCTCGGAGAGCAGGAGCATACTACAACGCCCTCCAGCTTATGTTCCTTAATTGCCTCTTTGATTATGTTTTGTCCTGCCTCTGAGCACATGTACGGATAATCTGTTGCAAATACAACAGCTGGTTCTTTTCCCAGCGTTTCTGCAACGGTTTTTACGTCAACGGTTGACGCAATATTCGTACCGCAGTGGCATACAAAAACACCAATTCTCCGCATTGCCTATGCCTCCTTATTTGCTGTATTTTCTGAATGCACTGACAATTGCCTGCTGCGGAAGATCTTCATCCAACATAGCAGGAATCTGTTCCGGCTTCAGATGGTTCTGTCCCTGCTGACGAATCACTGCCAGACGCACTGCTTCCACCAGTTTTGCCGGTTCTACATTTCTGGGACAACGTTCCAGACAAGCAAAGCAGGAAAGGCATTTATAAATCGATTCAGACTGCATCAGGGTTTCGATGTCCCCTTTTTCTACCATATAAACGAACTGATGCGGATGATATTCCATTGCATCATAGGAAGGGCATGTAGCGGAGCATTTTCCGCAACGCATACATTTCAGGGGATTGACACCGCTGGTACGCAGTACCTGTTCTTTCAAATCAGCCATTTTGTCCCCTCCTTATTTTACACCCAGTGCTTCCGCCAGCAGCTCAGTGAAATATACTACAGGCAGCTCGGAACCACTGTTCTTCTTAAGATTATATAGACAAAGCGGACATGCTGTGATGACCATTTCTGCACCAAATTCCTTGGCACTGTCCATTACAGCACTGCTTCTGGAAACAGCAACACTCTTTTCTTCCATCGTCATATATCCGCCGCAGCACTCATTTCTCTGCGGATAGAGAACCGGTTCTGCACCAATTGCCCGGATAAAATCCTCCAAAATTTTCGGATTTTCCGGATTGTCCATTTGCAGCACTTTGCCCGGCCGCAGCAAAAGGCATCCATAATATGCAGCAATTTTTTTGCCGGTCAGTGGATTCTTTACCGCAGCTGCCACTTTGTCAAAGCCAATTTTATCCCGCAGCACTTCCAGATAATGCAGCACTTCTGTTTCACCCGTATAAGGGGTTTCCAGCTTCATGTAATTATTCGCCTTCATCTGGATATCCGCATCCGTCTGCATATCATGGTTGACCTGCTTGATTACATTATGACATGCAGAACAAAGCGTTACCAATGCCTGCCCTTTTTCTCTGGCAGAAACCAGTGCACGCACGGAAGAGAGCTTTGTTGCTGTTTCATTTTTTGCCATCGGATACACACCACCGCAGCACTGCCAGTCCGGAAGCTCTTCCAGTGTAAAGCCCAACGCTTCTGCACTGGCTCTTGCATACCGATCCAGCTCCTTTGCTTTGGTCTTCAGTGTACATCCTGGGAAATAACTGAATATCATAGCAAAACTACCTTTCTTTCAAGTTTGAAACCCGCTTTTACAGCGTAAAAATCACACTGTAAAAGCAGATTTTCTATTACGCAAACAGCAGGCTCAGACCATCTGCTCCGGATGGAACACTTCATCAAAGCGTTCTGCTGTTAAGAAACCAAGGGAAACACAAGCCTCTTTGAGGGAAATATTTTCCTTGTATGCTTTTTTTGCCGTCTTTGCTGCATTCTCATAGCCAATATACGGATTCAATGCTGTTACTAACATCAGAGAGTTATGCAGGTTGTGATGCATTTTTTCCTTATTCGCACGAATGCCGCATGCACAGTGGTCATTGAATGATACGATTGCCTCTGCCAGCAGACGTGCAGACTGTAAGAAATTATACATGCAAACCGGCATGAATACATTCAGTTCAAAGTTGCCCTGAGAAGCAGCGATTCCAACAGCTACATCATTACCCATTACCTGTACAGCAACCATGGTAACCGCTTCGCATTGTGTCGGATTTACCTTGCCCGGCATAATAGAAGAACCCGGTTCATTTTCCGGAATGAAAATTTCGCCCAAGCCATCACGAGGACCGCTTGCCAGCCAGCGAACATCATTGGCAATCTTCATCATATCCGCTGCCAGTGCTTTCAGAGCACCATGTGCGAATACCAATTCGTCCTTACTGGTCAAGGCGTGGAATTTGTTTTCTGCTGTCCGAAATTCCTTACCAGTAATATCCGAAACCGCCTTAGCAACTGCTACATCAAAGCCTTTTGGTGTATTCAGGCCTGTACCAACAGCAGTTCCGCCAAGTGCCAATGTTTTTAGATAAGGCAGTGCAGAAAGCAGCATTTCCTTATCCCGTTCCAATGTACTTCTCCAGCCGCTGATTTCCTGTGAAAAGGCAATTGGCGTTGCATCCTGTAAGTGTGTCCGTCCGCTCTTTACGATGCCTGCATTCTCTTCTTCCAGCCGCTGAAAAGTTGCAACCAGCTTATCAATTGCCGGCAGCACCTTATCTTCAATAGCGATGACAGCAGAGATATGCATTGCGGTTGGGAAGGTGTCATTTGAAGACTGGCTCATGTTGACATCGTCATTCGGATGCAATAGCTTCTTGCCAGCAATTTCATTTCCCCGGTTTGCGATGACCTCGTTGGCGTTCATATTTGACTGCGTACCGCTGCCTGTCTGCCATACAACCAACGGAAAATGTGCATTCAAACTACCAGACATTACTTCATCACAAGCCTGAGAAATGGCTGCCAGCTTTTCGTCTGTCATTTTTTCCGGCTTCAGCGAATGATTTGCCATTGCCGCAGCCTTTTTGAGAATGCCGAATGCATGGGTAATTTCTCTCGGCATCGTTTCCAGTCCAACACCAATCGGAAAGTTCTGACTACTTCTTTGTGTCTGTGCTGCCCAATACTTATCGGCTGGCACTTTTACTTCTCCCATGGAGTCATGTTCAATACGATATTCCATAGTTTCTCTCCTAATTTTGTTTGTGCTTTTATGAAAAGCAATAGAATGTCATGCGATTTGAATCCATACGACAGCCCTGCTTCAATCCGTGCAACACACGAAAGCTGCCGATTCTTTCACACTATTTGTTATTATATCATATTTCGTGCTGTTGTTCAAGCAATTTGATGTAAATTATTTTTTTCTGTAAGTGCAAACAGAAAAAAGATGAAAAAAGAAAGCTTCGCCCCATCTTTGATAATTTTTTCACAAGGCTGCAAATTGTATTTTTATCTGTTACCGGAAAAGCGGAAAACCGTTCAGAAAACAAGATGCATTTTATAGCAAAAAGCGATAGACAAAATCATCCATCACAAAGCCATTTCCGATGTCTATCACCTGCTCTCGAAGCCGCTGCATACCAAGGTGTTCATAAACAGCAATCGCTTGTTGATTGTGACGATTTACTGCTAGCCAGATGCTGCTGCAACACTGCTCCAACGATTTTTCCTTGATAAATTGAAATACTTGTGATGCATGTCCTTTTCCACGATGCTCTTTTGCTAAATATAATTTAGGCAAGAACATCGTACCGTCTTCCTGCTTGCAAATTCCAAAATATCCAATTATTTCCGTATCATTGATAATAAAATAATACTGATATCCCTCCTGAATTTGTTCTGTTATAGCAGCAGCAGATTGAAATGTTTCTATCATGTAATCAATCTGTTCTTTTGATAATATTTCGATAAAATATTCATTCCAAATTTGACTTGCCAATTCTGCTAACTGTCGAATTTGCTCTTCTGTTTTCACAGAACGAATGATAAGCACATCGAACCCACCTTTCCTGAATGATATTATGTGATTGTAAAATCCTTCAAAATATAACCGCAGTCAATGTCCCCGCTTCTTAGATGACGAGTTTCATTTATAATTTCAAAAGGTAATATAAACTTACCTTTTGAAATTATAAGGGCATTTACCCCGACTGCTTATTACATAATAGGGGCAGCAAGCCCCTTATTTAATTGGATTTCATTCTTTATTATAGCATATTGCAACAAAAAAAGCAAGTGAAATTCGATGCAGATTGTCGGTCTCGATAAAATGTAACTTTTTCGTAAAACAATGTTTGTTTTATAATCCCTACCTCATAACTGGAAAAAAGTCGGATCATGATGTTGATACGGAAATCATTTTTGTATTTTCTCTCACGGATACCAATCTCACCTCCGCCGGCAGAATCGCTTCGCTCTCTGCCTGTGTCCGCTGTCCGCCCTGTTGCTGTG
>CAUDDP010000037.1 GCA_958448395.1 uncultured Oscillospiraceae bacterium
GATACGCACTGCTGTGGGCAGGCGAAAACAATTCTGTCATCGATGCAAATTATGTAAACGGCAGCGTTTGCGTTATCGTAAAAAATCCGAATCCGATTGTAACGACTACATCAGGTACAACCACAACTACGACAACCACTACAACAACAACTACCACTACATCACACCAGGGACTGGTACCGTTGTATGGTGACGTAAATGTCAATGGTCAGGTAACCATTATTGACGTTGTTCTTCTGAACAAGGCAGTTGCAGGCAAGGTAAAACTGGGTGAACAGGCAACCTTGAACGCAGACTGTGTACACGATGGTGTCATCGATGAACTGGATGCAAAGGCACTGCTTGCATATCTGGTAGGCTGGGACGGCTTTGAAACATTGCCGGTTACCGCTGATGCAGTAAGCACTTTGCCGCTCTAATCTCAATTTAGACGACTACATCACTCCTAATTCTTTATACGATGCCGCTCCTGGAAACGGGGGCGGCATTGTTATATTCTGAGGAAGCCATTGCAAAAACCATATCATAAATACTGAAAATTGAATTTCATGAAAAATACAGCGGCTTTTTGGTATAACATTTCACAAGGTTGCAGAAGATATGAACAAAGTCGTGCCGTTTCAGAAAGCCAACTAGATTTTTCACGTCACTTTCCAGCTTTTTTGTCCAATATCACGGAAACCGTTTCGGCAAAATGTACAAATAATCTTTCTCTCTTTTGTACTGATTTACTGAAAATTCAAAAATAACTTTACAATATTGTGGGCATATGGTATAATAACCACAGTGAGAATTTTCAGGCTTTCTTTTGTTTTTTATATAAGAAAAAAGAAGAAGGTTGGGAGATTCTGCGTGTCCGGTTTCAAAGGAGTTTCCATTGAAACAACCAAAAAATCTATATTTTTATCTTTTAAGGAGGATATCTATGCTGAAAAACAAATTCGGTAAGAAGATGCTTGCTTCTGTTATGGCAGCAGCAATGACCGTATCTGCAACGGCAGTGGGTCTGTCTTCTATTACCGCAAGTGCCGCAGTGACTGGCTTTGAAGAGCTTGGTTCCGGTACTTTTAATGATGGCGTTGGTCTGCCGTGGCATATCTGTGAAAGTGCAACCGGTACTATGAAGTTTGAAGTAGCAAATGGCTGTTACAACATCCTGATTACCAATCCGGGTGGTCTGTCTAACAACGGTGAAGGTCGTTGGGACTGTCAGTTCCGTCACAGAGGTTTGACAGTTTCTATTGGTAGTAAGTATCGTTTGACTTACTCCATTTGGTCTAACAAGGATGCTAGAATTTATGCAAAACTTGGCGATATGACCGATGATGATAAGGAAAACTGGCACCAGAATGGTACCAAGTTGAATCTGTCTTATTCTGATGTAGAAGGTTTGGATGATAAGGAATTGGTTGAGAAGTTGAAGAGTGCTTCTCCAACTGGTGAAAATGTAGAATACTGGCAGGGCTGGGACGGCTGGAAAAATCAGCCGACTGTAAAGGCAAATCAGTGGACAACCTATGCATGGGAATTTACCATTACACAGGATGCTGAAGGCCATTGCATGGATTCTAATGGTACTGGTGAATTGACATTCCACCTTGGTGGTACTTCCCCGTACAATGATTTCATCTGCTGCGAAGCAGGTACTTTGCTGAAGTTCGATAACTTGGCTCTGGTTGATATGACCGATGACAAGTCCAACTACAACGCAGCAGATGTTTATAAGCCGACTGGCATCGAAGTAAACCAGGTTGGTTATTATCCGTTGCTTTCTAAGAAGGCAACTTTGGTTCTGGATGGCTCGGATACCACTGCAAAGCCTTTTGAAATTAAGGATTCCAGCGGTAAAACTGTATATACAGGCAACACAGATGCTTCCAGAGGCGATCAGATTTGTGATGGTTCTAACACCTACAACCAGATCATCGACTTCTCTGATTTCCAGACCGAAGGCACTGGTTACACCATCACTTGCGATGGAAAGACTTCTCTGCCGTTTAACATTGGCAACGACATCTATAAGGGTATGACCACCAATGCCATGAACTACTTCTATCAGAACCGTTCTGGTGAAGATATTCTGGCAAGCTACATCACTTCTCAGGGTGCAAACGACAGCAAGGATAAGCTGGCTCGTGCTGGCGGTCATATGTCAGATATGGCTACTGTTCAGAGCAAGTGGGTTTACATCATTCCAGATGAAACAAAAATCGAGAAGGGTGAAACCATTGACGTAACCGGCGGTTGGTATGACGCTGGTGACCATGGTAAGTACGTTGTAAACGGCGGTGTTTCCATGTGGACACTGTTGAACTTGTATGAGAGCGACCTGATGAACGGCGATGCTTCCAAGTGGGCAGACGGCTCTGGTACAGTTGTTGTTCCGGAAAACGGAAATGGTATGCCGGATATTTTGGACGAAGTAAAGGTAGAAGCTGATTTCTTCAATAAGATGCAGAGATCAGACGGCATGGTTTACCATAAGATTCATGACTATAAGTGGACTGCACTTTGCGTAGCTCCGGCAGATGATCCGCTGGAACGTATTGTAAAGCCGGTTACCTATGCTGCAACCTTGAACTATGCTGCTGCTATGGCACAGTATGCAAGACTGGCAAAGGAATGGGATAAGGACGCTACCACTTATCTGGCAAACGCAGAAAAGGCTTACAAGGCTGCTAAGGCTGCTTATAAGCCGTTCGCTAACGACTGGGGTAGTGACCAGTATGCAGACCTCGAATCTCTGTACGCACCGATCGCACAGAATAAGGGCGGTGGCCCTTACGGCGATACCGATGTACTGGATGAATTCTACTGGGCAGCATGCGAACTGTACATTGCTACAGGCGATGCTTCCTATAAGACTGACCTGATGGGTTACACAGAAGGTGCTGGTGCATTGGGCGTAGATACTGCTCTGTATGGCGGTGAAAACAATGGTACTCGTTCCTCCTTCACATGGGGTACACTGGCAAGCTTGGGTACCTTCTCTCTGTGCGTCAATGCAGATGATATGCTGAAGAAGGGCTTGTTGACTGCTTCTGAAGTAGATACCATTGAAAAGAATGTAAAGCAGGCTGCTGACTACTTCATCGGTCTGGAAGAAGAATCTGACTTCGGTATTCCGTATGTTGGTCATGACTATGAGGCAAAGGTTTGGACAGTTGCTGACTATGAAGCTGGCAATGGTGATGAAGGTATTGTAAGCAAGACCTTGACAAACGGTTATGAATGGGGTTCTAACTCCATGGTTATGAACAATGCTATCACAATGGCACTTGCTTATGACATTGACAAGGAAGCAAAGTACATCAATGGTGTATCCACTGCGATGGACTATATCCTTGGTAGAAACGTAATTGAACAGTCTTATGTAACTGGTTATGGTACACACAGACTGCAGTATCCGCACCACAGATGGTGGTCTGGTCAGCTGAACTCTGAAGACTTCCCGTATGCTCCGGACGGCGTTCTGTCTGGTGGTCCGAACTCTGAGATGCAGGACCCGATGATTCAGGGTGCAGGTTATAAGGCTGGTGCTCTGGCTCCAATGGCTTGCTATCTGGATAACGTAGAAGCTTGGTCTGTAAACGAATGTACAATCAACTGGAACTCTCCGTTGGTATGGATTGCATCCTTCCTGGAAGACGAAGCTCCAAATGTAAATCAGGATACAACCACAACAAATGATCAGACAACCACTACAACAACTACGACTACTACAAGCGGCACTGGCACGACTACAAGCAATAGTGGCACAACAACAACAACTACTACAAGCAATGGTGGCGGTGATCAGACCCTGCTTGGTGACGTAAACCTGGATGGTAAGGTTGACTTGTTGGATGCAATTTCTCTGAATAAGTATCTGGCTAAGCAGATTACACTGGGTGACCAGGCAATGAAGAATGCAAACTGCAATCAGGCTGATGGTACTGCTACCGTAAATGAAGCTGATGGCAATGCATTGATTAACTTCGTAATCATGCTGATTACTGAGCTGCCAGCAATGGATTAAGTGTATCAGTAATTTGTACGTTTGTCCTGAAAACGGAATTGTAAGAGGGGACACACTGGAAACAGTGTGTCCCTTTTTTTGCCGAATATTCTGCTATTTTGTAAATTTGAAAATAACGCTTGACAAGCGGCACGAATTGTGTTACAATAATGTTAAACCTTATCAAGAGTGGCGGAGGAACAGGTCCGATGAAGCCCAGCAACCTAATTGTGGTTATGCAAAGAAGGTGCCAATTCCTGCGGTGTTGTACCGAGAGATGAGGATTTCGCATAAACAAACGAAATCAACGTACTTCGGTTATGAGGTGCGTTTTTATTTTTATTGTTGAAAGGATGAAGCAATACGATGAATCACTTTTTATTTACTTCGGAGTCTGTAACAGAAGGACATCCGGATAAAATCTGTGACCAGATTTCTGATGCCATTTTGGATGCGATTCTGGCACAGGATGCAGCTGCAAGAGTTGCCTGCGAAACGGTTGTTACCACTGGTATGGTGCTTTGCATGGGGGAAATTTCTACAACAGCAAAGGTGGATATTCCACAGATTGCAAGGGATGTGATTGTAGATATTGGTTATGACCGTGCGAAATTTGGATTTGATGGGTACACCTGTTCTGTTTTGCAGGCATTGGACAAGCAATCACCAGATATTGCAATGGGTGTCAATGATGCTTATGAGAGCCGTGGCAGTGTGCATCAGGAGACGGGTGCCGGCGATCAAGGGATGATGTTTGGCTATGCCTGCAAGGAGACAAAAGAACGAATGCCACTTGCAATTTCACTGGCACATAAGCTTTGTATGAAATTAACGGATGTGCGGAAGGAAAAGGTACTGCAATATTTGCGTCCAGATGGCAAGGCACAAGTGACAGTAGAATATGTGGATGGCAAACCAAAGCGGATTGATGCGGTCGTTCTTTCTGCACAACATGCACCGGATGTACAGCTGGAGCAAATTCGTTCCGATTTACTGCATTATGTCATTCAGCCGATCTTGCCGGCAGAGATGTTGGACGAAAATACAAAGTATTATATCAACCCTACAGGACGGTTTGTTGTTGGCGGACCACAGGGTGACAGCGGTTTGACAGGCAGAAAGATTATTGTGGATACTTATGGCGGTGCAGCACGGCATGGCGGCGGTGCATTTAGTGGAAAGGATCCGACGAAGGTGGATCGCTCCGCGGCTTATGCAGCACGATATATTGCAAAGAATATTGTCGCTGCGGATTTGGCAGATCGCTGTGAGGTTCAGCTTGCCTATGCGATTGGTGTTGCCAATCCGGTTTCCATTCTGGTGGATACATTTGGAACAGGTAAGGTTTCGGAAGAAAAGCTGTCTGCGGCTGTGGAAAAGGTATTTGATCTTACACCGGATGGTATTATTGAAATGCTGCAGCTGCGGAAACCGCAATATCGAAAGTTAGCAGCATATGGACATATGGGTAGGGAAGACCTTGGCGTTGCATGGGAAAAGTGTGATAAGGTGGATGCATTGCGAAATGCATTACAATAAAAAAGTGTAATTATAGAAAAAACGGGAGGATGCAATATACATTCTCCCGTTTTATCATTTTTGATATGGTAACTTTTTTAGGATCCATTGCAATAAAATCGGAAAGCCATAGAGCATACCCCAGATGGCAGCAATTAAAACCGGGAAACCAATCCAGTAGAGTGACTCCCCAAACCAGTTTGCAAACCATACCAGTGGTGAGCCTTTTGAGGGCTTTGACAGAAAGAAAAAGTTGGTTCCCCACTGGCGATTACACCATGCTACGACAACACTGCAACCGGCAAGTGTCGTAAAGCTAAGCGGTAGCCTGTGCCAACTTGGCTGTAGTGTGCCGTCTGTAAGCAGTAGTACCGGTAACAGTAACAATAGGGTGTGCAGTACAAAGCTGTGGATACAGAAGAAATTCCAGAGCGGCAGACGATTCCAGTTGGGAAACAGCAGTGCCAGCAATGTGCCCGGTAGAGAAAGGCTATAGAGCAGTTCGCCGAGATAGGCACAGGGCTTCCAGACGTAGAAGAAACAAAAAAAGATAGAAAGTCCGCAGAGATCCAGTGGCAAATACTGCAAACCAAATTGTCCGGTTGTTAACAGGGTGCCTTGTTTCAGGACTTCCAGTAACAGCAGTGCTGTAACAATGCTCCATTGCCAGAGACGTTTTTTTGTGCTATGTTGATAAAGGCGGATGCATAGTGCAAGGAGGCAGCAGATGAGCAGCAGAATCGCAAGATGCTGTCCGTGAAATAATAGAAATCCATTGCCAGCCGGCATCTGTTCTTGTGCTGTTAAAAAGTTCATCGGCATTGCTCCTTTTTGCTATTTTGATTAGTAATTATATAATCATGAAAATCCATTTTTAAATAATAGAGTGGATTGCTTCGTCGCAGGCGATTGCGGTCAAGCTGGCTTCAGCTTGGCGGAGGTGAGACCGTTATCTGTGAGGGAAAATGCGAAAATGGATTTCCGTGTTATACAATAGGGATAAGAACATCTGATTGAAAAATTGCTCTGCTGCATTTCTACAGCAGAGCAGATATATGCCTTCCTATGTGAATTACTTTGTGCCAAACATTCTGTCACCGGCATCGCCAAGACCCGGTACAATGTAGCCTTCTTCGTTAATCCCTTCATCCATGCCAGCACAATAAATGTCAATATCCGGATGTGCAGCTTCTAGTGCTTCTTTTCCCTGTGGACTGCAAAGAATGCAGAGGAACTTGATATTTTTAACGCCCATATCCTTCAAATCCTGAATTGCGGTAATGGCAGAAATACCAGTTGCCAGCATCGCATCAATCACAACAACTTCCCGTTCTGAAATGTCATCTGGCATTTTAGAGTAATATTTGACTGCATCATGTGTGCCCGGTTCGCAGAAAATACCGATGTGACCGATTTTTGCCGCTGGAATCAAAGAGGTAACCCCCTCAATCAGACCCAGCCCAGCCCGTAGAATCGGTACAAATGCCAGCTTTTTGCCGGAGATGACCTTTGTTTCTGCCCATCCCTGCGGTGTTTCCATCTTGACCGTTTTCAGCGGCAGATCCCGCATGGCTTCATAGCAGATCAGCATGGCTGTTTCTTCTGTTAACTCTCGAAATTCTTTTACACCAGTACCCTTGTTTCGCATCAAAGAGAGCTTATGCTGTACAAGTGGATGTGTTACAATGTGTAGTGCCATCGTGATTTCCTCCTGTGATTAAAAATGATTTTCCATATCTTGTATCATTGCCACTCGTTTTTCATGACGGCCGCCTTCAAACGGCGTGTGTAAAAACAAGTCTACCAATTCCAATGCGACACCACTGCCGAGTGTTCTTGCACCCATACAGATGATATTGGCATCGTTATGCAATCTTGTATATTTGGCAGAAAAGTGATCTGCACACAATGCAGCCCGTACACCACGTACCTTGTTGGCAGCGATGGACATGCCGATTCCTGTACCGCAAATCAAAATGCCTTTATCCTCCAGATTTGCAGCAACTGCTTTTCCAACCGCAGCTGCAATTTCCGGATAATCTGCACGGCTGCCGTCACAGCCCAGATCTTCTACCGTGTAGCCCTGTTCTTGCAGCATTGCGATGACTTCCAGTTTCAGAGCATATCCGGCATGATCACAACCGATCCAAATTTTCATGATCGTACACACCTCTTTTTCCTTACTGTAAAAGGATACGGATATTTTTACAGTGAATGTTCTTAGTATAGCACAAATACACAAAAAATGCAAGTGGGTTCCAATGAAATTTTATGATTTCTGCATGACTTTTCATGTGATTTATACTAATATATTTAAGTGCAAAATAAACGCATTGGCTGATTTTTCAAATTGACTTTCTGTTATTCCGACCTTATAGGCAGTTTTCTGTCTGTACAGATTTGCCTTTTTTCTTTCGGATAAAAATGAATCCGGCAAGGAGCAAACTTCCAACTGTATAACATACGATATCGTTTAAATCAAATTGTGTTCCTATGAGTGTACGGAAAAATGAGCTGTTTTCCAGTCCGAGCAACTCCACAATATGGATTCCCTGCATAGCCTCAATCAGTACAGCAAACAAGAAAACCCCTGCACATACGACATATGGACTACATCGTTTCACAAGAAAGATCTGTGCAAAGTTGTATACTGTCCACACTACTATCACATCTCCCAGATACGGGCGGATGAAGGAATCATTTATGAAACATGCAATCAGCACTTCTATTATGATAAGCAGCAGGAAAAGGAGGAAATGTGTGGTTCTTGGGGGGACATTCTTTTTCATATAGAAACCCTCTGCTGCCGATCCTTTTCTGCCTTGACCAGCTGCAAATAATTTGCCTCTAATTGTTCCGGTGTCTGCGGTTCATGATACTTTGCAGCCAGACACAAACCCGTTCCATTTTGCAGCCGTACAGCGGCAGGAGCAAGCATCGTTGTTTCGCTGATAAACTGTGTTGCAGCATCTCCAGTTACAAGAATCCGCTCATTTTGTTGTTGTAAAATCTTCTCCCATTCGGTCACATCATATAATCTATCTTTTACAACAGATTGCAGTTTGCCGTTTTTGTTTTCATATAAACCAGCGTACACCAAGTTTTGTCTTGCTTTCATGACCGCACTGCAAAGTCCATTTGCCGTTGCTGCCTGATAGGCGAGCGATTCCAGTGTCGAAATGCCGAAGCATGGCAGGTTTAAAGCAAATGTCATCGCCTTAACCGCAGCGACACCGATTCGCAGTCCGGTATAAGAACCGGGGCCAACGGCAACGGCAATGCCATCTAAGTTTGCGGATGTCAGACCACAGTCCTGTAAAGTGCGTTCCACCAGTGGTAGAATCACCTGTGAGTGTGTTTTTTTGGTATACAGGCATTGCTGCGACAAAAAAACATCCTGTTCTGTATCATACAGTGCGACAGCTGCCACACTGCCCGAAGTATCCATTCCCAAGTACCGCAAAACGGCTGCCTCCTTCTATGGTAATCTGCCGAGCCGTTTCCGAGAGTGGCTGCAAGGTGATACGAATCACATTGTCCGGCAGACAGTCTTTTATATTTTCCGCCCATTCGATGGCGAATACATTTTCCTCCAGCGGATAATCATAAAAGCCGGTGGTTTCCAGCGATTCTGCACCCTGAATGCGGTACATATCGAAGTGGTAAAGAGAAAGCTTGCCGGTTCCGTGATATTCGTTGACAATTGCAAAGGTGGGAGAGGCAACCTCATCCGGCAGCCCCATGCCCTTTGCCAGACCACGGGTAAAGGTGGTCTTTCCAGCCCCCAGATCGCCAAAATAGGCGATGCAGTCACCAGCTTGCAGCAGCGTTCCCATCTGCTCTGCCAGCTGCATGGTTTCCGCAGCGGAATGTGTGATGATTACAATTTTTCGCATGCCTGTGCCATCTCCTCTGCGGATGCGATCAATGGTTTTCCATCACGGTCAAGCAGCGGTGTCAGACCACCGCTGTAATCGCTCATGCGGTATAAATACTGCACACCGGTTTCCCGATCAATCCAAATTTCCATATAATGATTTCCGAGCGTTGTGCCTTGTTTGTATATTTTGATAAATCGATTATTTTTCATTGTTTGCGTTCCTCCATTAGAACAAGCCGGAAATATTCCCCTCGTTGTCGCAGTCAATCCGCAAAGCAGCTGGTGATTTTGGCAGCCCCGGCATGGTCATGATATTGCCAGTCAGGACAACCACAAATCCAGCACCAGCAGAGAGAGTCACATCTCGAACGGTAATTTTAAAGTCGGTTGGATGACCCAATTGGCTTGCATCATCAGAAAGCGAATACTGCGTTTTTGCAATGCAAACCGGTAGTTTGTCATAGCCAAGGGAAACAATTTGTTCCAGTGCCTTCTTTGCTGGAGCGGTGAAGATCACGCCATCAGCCCGATAAATTTCCTTTGCAATGCATTCTACTTTTTCTACGATAGATAGGTTGGTGTCATAAAGCGTGTGGAAGTGGGAAGGCTTTTCTTCAATGGTGCGACAAACGGTTTCTGCCAGTGCTTTGCCGCCTTCTCCACCCTTTGCGAAGACTTCTGCCAGCTCGCAGGAAGCACCCAGTGCGGCACAGAAATCCTGTACAAACTGTAATTCTGCTTCTGTATCTGTGTGGAAACGATTGATGGCAACCACAACTGGTACACCATACTTCTGCATATTTTCAATGTGTACCTGTAAGTTGACAATGCCCTTTTTCAAAGCGTCCAGATTTTCGGCAGTCAGTTCGCTTTTTGGAACACCGCCGTTATATTTTAATGCTCGAACGGTTGCAACCAGTACTACGCAATCTGGTTTTAATCCACCATAGCGGCATTTGATATCAAAGAACTTTTCTGCTCCTAAATCCGAACCAAAGCCGGCTTCGGTCACACAGTAATCTCCCAGTTTCAGAGCCAGTTTCGTTGCACGGAGGGAATTGCAGCCATGTGCAATATTGGCAAATGGACCGCCGTGAATCAGAGCCGGTGTGTGTGCCAGTGTCTGTACTAAATTTGGTTTCAAGGCATCCTTGAGCAGGGCAGTCATGGCACCAGAAGCCCCCAGATCCTTTGCGTAAACCGGATTACCGTTCAAGTCATAGGCAACGAGAATCTGTCCAAGTCGTTTTTTCATATCTGCCAGATCAGAGGATAGGCAGAGGATAGCCATGACTTCAGAAGCTACGGTAATCTGGAAACTATCTGCTCGTGGAATGCCGTCAATTTTGCCACCGAGACCAATGACAATATTCCGCAATGCACGGTCGTTCATGTCCAGTACTCTCTTGAGCAGGACTCTCCGTTGGTCAATCCGCAGTTCATTTCCCTGCTGCATATGGTTGTCCAGCATCGCACAAAGTAAATTGTTGGCAGCGGTAATAGCGTGCATATCACCAGTGAAGTGCAGGTTGATGTCTTCCATGGGAACAACCTGTGCATAGCCGCCGCCGGCAGCACCGCCTTTTATGCCGAAAACCGGACCAAGAGAGGGTTCTCTGAGTGCCAGAATGGACTGTTTGCCGATGCACCGCAGGGCATCTGCCAGACCGACACTGACAGTCGTTTTTCCTTCTCCAGCGGGGGTGGGGTTGATAGCTGTCACCAGAATCAGCTTGCCGTCCGGCTTTTGTTCCAGCTTTTGAAACAGTACCTCTGAGAGCTTTGCTTTATAGTGACCATAATACTCAATATCGTTCTCTTCGATGGAAAGAGCGGATGCAATTTCCCCGATTTTTTTCATGGTTGCCTGCTGTGCAATTTCAATATCTGATAACACGATAATCCCTCCTGTGACGTTTTCCAATTAGAAAAAATACACTTTTATTATACCGCATTTTTCGCTAAAAAGCAAGTATTCTGTACAGGTTTGGGGATTTTGTGCAAAACGGGTTGCTTTCCGGAACAACATTGTACAGCATGGCAAAATCGTTGGAAGGAAGCATATTTTTTGCCTATGGTGCATATATTATTTTTTGTATAGCAGGATCATTTGTTGGAATGTATGTTAGAAATAGGATGACAAAAATGAAAAAGGAGTGTCCCAATGCCATGAAAAAGTATTTTGTATTTTTTGTGTTTCCTGTTTTTTGTTTGGTGGGCTGCACACAGCAATCCAAGCTGGAAACCGCACCTTCCAATGCACTGTTTTGTAAGAACATTTCAGAAAATGTGCAGACCATACAACATCTGCATCTTCCGGATGAAAAAACGGACGAGCCACAGCCGGTTCCGACTGTTTCATCGGATACACCCTATGGCATGTGGTTCACCGCAATGGATTATGCAGAAATTCTAAGTGGGAAAACAGAAAGTGAATTTCAGGCAGCGATACAGGAACGTTTTCAAAATGCCAAATCTATGGGAATCAATACGGTTTTTGTACAGGTGCGTGCGTTTGCAGATGCGTATTATCCTTCTGAATATTATGCAGGCGGACTGTTTATGTCAGAAAATTGTGCCTATGATCCCTTGCAAATCATGCTGACGGAGGCACATGCGTTGGGGCTTTCCTTTCATGCTTGGATCAATCCCCTTCGCTGTCAAACAGATGCACAAATGGAACAAATGTCAGAACAGTATCCCATTAAGCAGTGGTATTTGGATGCGGAGAAAAATGGAGACTGGATTGTAAAGTGTGAAGAACGCTGGTGGTTGAATCCAGCCTATCCGGAGGTACGGAAATTGATTGCAGATGGTGTAACAGAGTTGGTTGCAAATTATGATGTGGATGGTGTGCAGATTGATGATTATTTTTATCCTACAACCGATTCTGCGTTTGATGCGGTTGCCTTTCAGGCAAGTGGTGCAGACAATTTGTCTGCTTGGCGAAAGGAGCAGTGTAATGCCATGGTACAGGAAATGTATCAGGCAGTAAAAGAAACAGACAGCAGTGTGTTATTTGGGATCAGTCCGCAGGGTACCATAAGTGGCAATGAACGGCAGTGTGCGGATGTAGAAACGTGGTGCAGCACGGCTGGATATTGTGATTATATTTTACCGCAGCTGTACTTTGGGTTACAGAATACCGCTGCACCGTTTGCAGATATGGCAGCTTTATGGGCAGAGAAAACAACCTGTCCAGATGTATCTCTTTGGATTGGTGTTTGTACTTATAAGCTTGGTCAGGAAGATCCGTGGGCAGGAGATGGCATTGCGGAATGGCAGACTGACCCGCATATTCCTTCCAAGGAAATCACATTATTGTTGTCCATGGAACAGATAGATGGGATTGCTGTCTATGATTATGCCGCTACCTTTGCACCGGAGGATGCCATGCAGGAGGTTCTGGCGGAGGAGCGGCAGCAAATACAGGCGTTATTGCAGGATAACTGAAAAAGCGGGAGAGTGCCATCACATTCTCCCGCTTTTATCGGTATCGTTGTTTCTATTAGAATGTCTCGTAGGTAACCGTTTCGGAGAGCGGTTTGCGTAATCCCTCTTCATCGTGGCGATTCGGAGATTTTGGTGCATCATCTGTATAGCCCAGAGCCAGAATGTTGACCGGTCTGTAATTATCCGGAATATGAAATTCCTCTCTTACCACTTCCGGTCTGAACCGACAGATCCAGAGGGAAGAAACGCCCTGCTCCGTGGCAGCATGAAGCATGTGGTCAGTAACGATAGTTGCATCAATATCGGCGATGTTGAACCCATCATACTTTCTTGTCCATGCTTTTTCCGGTTCTGTGCAGACCAGCAGGACAGTCTGGGCATTGTAGAATTTTGTTGCCTTCTCCATTTTTGCCAGACCTTCTTTGGAGCGAATTACCAGTACATGCTGTGGCTGATAGTTTACACCAGTCAAGGCAACACGACCGCATTCCAGAATATACTGTAAGGTTTCCTCTGGGACTTGTTGGTCGTTGAAGTTTCGGACGGAATATCGTTTTTTGGCAAGTTCTAAAAATGACATGGAAATGACCTCCTAGAATCAATAAGATGATTCTATTATAGCATAGTGTGTGGTTGTTTGCAAGTGCAGTGAAAAACGGACATGCAAATCAATTTTCAAATTATGGAGTGGATTGCACGCCGCAGGCGAGACTGGCATCCGTGAGAGAAATATAAAAATGGATTTCCGTAAAAAACAGATAGATAATTGCTTTATCAGGCAAAACAGGATATGTCATTCAAAATGCGGTATCCTATAAAAGAATGATTTTCCCGGATAAAAAAGGGTGTATTTGGGGGAAAAATAAATTTAACATGGCATGTTAACAAGAGGAAAATGCATATTTTTGCATTTAACGCAGATTTAACATAGTCGGGATGATACAATTTACAGGGGATTGCTATAATGAAATTGTTCCTGAAAAAAGAACAAAAAATAGGTTTATAGAAAATGAAATGGAGTGTTTGTATTATGATGACATGGAAAAAGCAGATTGGTTTGCTGGTAGGCATTGCGGCATTGACCACTTCCTTTACCGGATGCGGCGGTGCAGCGGGTGCGATTAGTGTTGTCTCCAGAGAAGACGGTTCCGGAACCCGTGGGGCATTCGTAGAATTGTGTGGTGTAGAAGATGCAGACGGCAATGATGCTACTATTTCTTCCGCAGAAATTACGAACAGTACAGCGGTTATGCTGCAAACAGTACAGGGCAATGCAGCTGCAATTGGCTATGTTTCCATGGGCTCGCTGGGGGATAACAGTGGTGTCAAGACAGTGAAAATCAATGGCGTAGAAGCAACGCCGGAGAATGTTGACAATGGCAGCTATGTTGTTTCCCGTCCGTTTAATATTGTAACAAAAGCAGATGGTGTCAGCGATGCCGCACAGGACTTCATCAACTATATCCTGAGCGATGACGGACAGGCAATCGTGGAAGAAGAGGACTTCATCAAGACCGATGCGACAGGTGCTTACCAGTCCAATGGTACAACTGGTGAGACAATTGCTGTTGCAGGTTCTTCTTCCGTTACACCAGTTATGCAGGTTCTGGCAGAAAAGTATGAAGCGGTCAGCGGCAATAAGGTAGAAGTCAACCAGAGTGACTCTTCCACTGGCGTTTCCTCTGCGATTGACGGTACTTGCGATATTGGTATGGCTTCTCGGGAACTGAAGGATTCAGAATCTTCACAGGGTGTGGTTTCTACAGTCATTGCAGTGGATGGCATTGCGATTATTGTCAATGCAGATAACACTATAGAAAACTTGACATTGGAGCAGGTTGCAAAAATCTATAAAGGCGAATGGACAGAATGGTCGCAGGTGACAGCAGAATAAGACAGCAGTGGATGTCATAACAAAGAGAAGTCATTCTGATTTTTTCTGTTGTCTTTTAGGAGGAACAGCGTATGAAAAATGGAAAGGAAATCGTAATGCGTGGTGTATTTGCACTGGCTGCTTGCGTTTCCATTGCTGCCGTTGCTTTGATTTGCATCTTTTTGTTTGCGAACGGCATTCCGGCAATTGTAGAAATTGGACCACTGAAGTTTTTAGGTGGTATGGTTTGGAATCCAAATCAAAATCAATTCGGTATTTTTCCAATGATTATCGGCAGTATTTATGCCACTGGAATTGCCATTCTGGTTGGTGTACCGATTGGATTGCTGACTTCTGTGTTTTTGGCACGATTCTGTCCGAAAAAATTATATAAAATTTTGAAGCCGGCAGTTTCGCTGCTGGCGGGGATTCCCTCTATTGTATATGGTTTCTTTGGATTGGTTGTAATGGTGCCGATTATGCAGAATATATTCGGTGTATCTGGTAAAAACGTACTGACTGCTGGCATTTTACTGGGTTTTATGATCCTGCCAACCATCATTGAAGTTTCGGAAGCACAGATTCGTGCAGTACCGAACAGCTATTACGAGGGTTCTTTGGCACTAGGAGCAACCCATGAGAGAAGCGTATATTTTGCAATGCTGCCGGCAGCAAAATCCGGCATTATGGCAGGGGTGATTCTTGGAATTGGGCGTGCTATC
This sequence comes from uncultured Oscillospiraceae bacterium, assembly GCA_958448395.1. GTDB lineage: Bacteria > Bacillota > Clostridia > Oscillospirales > Ruminococcaceae > Ruminococcus_C. The sequence goes on from CAUDDP010000037.1 coordinate 15,444, forward strand.
GGCGAAACGATGGCAGTCGTTATGATTGCCGGCAATCAGGCAACCATGCCGAGCAGCTTGCTGTCTGGTGTCAGAACCTTGACTGCAAACATTGTATTGGAAATGGGATATGCAGCAGATTTGCACAAGGAAGCTTTGATTGCAACGGGCGTGGTACTGTTTGTATTTATTCTGATTATCAACGTTTGCTTTTCGTTGGTTAAGAAAGGAAGGGATCAATAATGGCAGCTCCAGCAGTTGGAATCAATCAACGTTCTTTGAAGCAGAAGCTGGCAGAATATCGGCATCAGCCGCTTTCCTTACTTCTATTGGTGGCAACGCTTCTAGCAGCAGCAATTACGGTATTTATTCTGTTTAGCCTAATCCTTTACATTTTGATAAAGGGGATTCCGGCGATTCGTCCGGAAATGTTTGCATGGAAGTATACGACTTCCAACAATTCCATGATGCCATCCATTATCAACACGCTGGAGATGGTGGTGCTGACCTTGCTGATGGCAGTTCCGATTGGTGTATTTTCTGCCATTTATCTGGTGGAATATGCAAAGCGTGGGAATCAATTAGTCAAGATTGTACGGATGACAACAGAAACCTTACAGGGAATCCCTTCCATCGTGTTCGGCTTGTTCGGTTACCTGATGTTTGTAGTTGCATGTCATTTTGGTTACTCTCTGCTGGGCGGTGCGATTACACTGGCTTTGATGGTATTGCCACTGATTATGCGGACGACGGAAGAGGCGTTGATTAGTGTACCGGATTCGTTCCGGGAAGGCAGTTTTGGACTGGGTGCCGGACGGCTTCGAACAGTTTTTAAAATTATTGTACCAAGTGCGATGCCGGGCATCCTTTCCGGTGTCATTCTGGCAGTTGGCAGAATCGTGGGGGAAACCGCTGCTTTGATGTATACGGCTGGTACGGCAACCAGTGTGTGCAGCAATCCAATGGGAACTTGCCGGACGCTGGCAGTTCATATGTATCAGCTGCTCTGTGAGGGACGTGAGATGCGTGCTGCTTATGCAACCGCAGTGGTTCTGCTGGTACTGGTCATTCTGATCAATATGCTGTCTGGTGCGATTGCAAAGAAGTTGACCAAAAAGTAAGGGGTGTCAAAAAATTATGGATAACAAATTTACAATTCAAAATATGAACTTGTATTATGGGAACTTTCATGCATTAAAAAATGTTAACCTGTCATTGACGAGCCATGCGGTCACCGCTTTTATTGGGCCGTCCGGCTGCGGGAAGTCTACCTTATTACGTTCTCTGAATCGGATGAATGATTTGGTAGAAGGCTGTAAGATTACTGGTGAGATTCGTCTGGATGGCGAAGATATTTATGGTTCGATGGATATCAATCTGCTGCGGAAGCGGGTCGGCATGGTATTTCAGAAGGCAAATCCCTTTCCGATGAGTATTTATGATAATATTGCCTATGGACCAAGAACCCATGGCATTCGCTCTAAGAGCAAGCTAAATGAAATTGTGGAGAAATCGCTGCGGGATGCTGCCATTTGGGATGAGGTGAAAGACCGCCTGAATAAATCCGCATTGGGCATGTCTGGTGGGCAGCAGCAGCGTCTTTGCATTGCAAGAGCACTGGCAGTGCAGCCGGAGGTCTTACTGATGGATGAGCCAACTTCTGCCCTTGACCCAATTTCCACTTCTAAGATTGAAGACCTTGTAATTGAACTGAAAAAGGAGTATACTGTAATTATCGTCACACATAACATGCAGCAGGCAACCCGTGTATCGGATCGAACCGCTTTCTTCCTACTGGGAGAGGTGGTAGAATGTAACGAAACGGAAAAACTGTTCTCCAATCCTGCCGATAAGCGGACAGAGGATTACATTACAGGGAGGTTCGGATAAGATGAGAGAATTGTACACACAGCAGCTTGCTACTTTAAAGACAAAGCTGATTCAGATGGGTGCCATGTGCGAAGATGCGATTTCCTGTTCGATTAAGGGAATGTTACAGGGTGATACAGAATTATTGAAGAGGGTGGAAAATACAGAGCTGGACATCAACCAGATGGAACGAGAGATTGAACGGCTGTGTATGAAGCTCCTGCTGATGCAGCAGCCGGTTGCAAGTGATCTGCGTTCTGTTTCCTCCGCATTGAAAATTATTTCGGATTTGGAACGGATTGGGGATCAGGCGTATGATATTGCAGAGATTTCCAAGCATCTGAAATTTTCGGAATTTTCCAGTAAGGTGCACATTCAGGAAATGGCAACCGCAGCAATTCGCATGGTGACCGACAGTGTAGAAGCATTTGTACAGCGAGATTTATCACTGGCACAGCGGGTTCTGAAAGAAGATGATACCGTCGACACTTTGTTCAATAAAGTACGTGAAGACTTGGTAAGGATCATTCAAGATGAGAATAGTGAAGATGTGGAAATGATGTTGGATTTGCTGATGATTGCCAAGTATCTGGAGCGAATCGGGGATCATGCAGAAAACGTTGCGGAATGGGTAGTTTACCTGTTGACAGGGAAGCACGTCTGAGAAGCAGAGGTGTTCGCTGGAACAGCTGGTGTTTTCAATCACAGAAATTGATTTTCAAATGATGGCGTGGATTGCCTCGCCGAAGGTGAGACCGGTGTCCATGAGAGAAAATACAAAAATGGATTTCCATGGTTTTCAATAGAGAGGAGATACAGAAACGTGATTTATTTTTTGGAAGATGATGACAGCATTCGGGAACTGGTCATTTATACATTGCGGAATACGGGGATGGAGGCAGCTGGCTTTTCCAGACCCTCCACATTCTGGGAGGCAATGCAGCAGGCGTTACCCTCCTTGGTGCTGTTGGATATTATGCTGCCGGAAGAGGATGGCGTTTCTGTATTGAAGAAGCTGCGTGCGGATCATCTGACGAAAACACTGCCAGTCATTATGCTGACCGCAAAGGGAACAGAATATGATCAGGTCATAGGGCTGGACTATGGTGCAGATGACTATGTTCCAAAGCCATTCGGTATGATGGCATTGATCGCACGGATTAAGGCAGTGCTGCGACGTTCTACATCAAAAGAAGAAGAACAGGAATATATACTGGGTGACCTGTATGTCAATCCCACTCGTCATATTGTACGAGTGGGAAAGGAAAATGTGAGTCTGACATTGAAAGAATTTGAGCTGTTGTGTCTGCTGCTGGAACATCAGGGGGTGGTATTCACCCGTGACCGGTTGTTGAATCATATCTGGGGATATGCATTTGATGGGGAAAGCCGGACAGTCGATGTGCATGTACGGCATTTACGACAAAAGCTCGGTGTGTGTGGCTCTTACATTGAAACAGTACGGGGAATCGGATACCGTATGGGAGATGGTGCATCGTGAAAAAGCGGATTTTTAGCAGTATGGTAGCATTGGTCGGGTCTGCTATGGTACTTTGCTTTGTCTTTGTTACGGGTTTGCTCTATGAACATTTCAATCGGTTGCAGATAGAGCAGATGAAGGAGACCATATCTTATGTAGAGCAGGGATATGAGAAATCCGGTACGGACTATTTTATCAATTTACATACGGGTTCCAATCGCATCACACTGATTGCAGCAGATGGCACTGTGCTGTACGACAGCGAAGAAGATATTTCTAAAATGGAGAATCACGCCAACCGGGAAGAGGTACAGCAAGCACAAAAAGATGGAACCGGTGTCAGTCATCGGTATTCTGATACGATGTCAAAGGAAACCATTTACTATGCAGTGCAACTAAACAATCAGGAGATTTTGCGAATTTCGGTGGAACATCGTTCCTTATTTGCAATGATGGGTGTTTTGCTCATACAGGCACTGTTTATTTTACTTGTAATGATGATTTTAGCGGCAATTGTTTCTTATCAATTGACCAAAAAAATTATGAAACCCGTCAATGAACTGGATTTAGAACATCCAGAGCAGATGTCAGCATATGAAGAACTGGATCCATTGCTTTGTAAATTGGCAAGTCAGAATCGTGAAATTGTACAAAAAATAGATACCTTACGGCAGCAGCAGTATGAGTTCAGTATGATTACGGAACATATGCAGGAAGGCCTTTTTGTCATTGACCGACAATATATGATTTTGGCTTGTAATCAGAGTGCATTGCAGTTGTTTCATATTCAACGTTCCGTATTACAGAAAAATATTCTGACGGTAGAGCGAGGGGAACCATTCCGAAACATATTGGATCAAGCTTTGCATGGCAGACATTGCACTGCCCTGATGGAGCGGGAAGGGCGTGTGTACCAGATGATTGCTAATCCAGTACTACACAATGAAACGCCACAGGAGATGCAGAGTAGGGAAGATGATTTCATCGGTGTTGTGATTCTGATACTGGATGTCACAGAAAGAGAGGAACAGGAACGGTATCGAAGAGAATTCACAGCAAATGTTTCTCATGAGTTGAAAACACCGCTGACTTCGATTTCCGGTATTGCAGAGATTATGAAAAATGGGATCATGCTGCCAGCAGATGTACCGCATTTTGCTGGAAAAATTTATGAGGAATCGCAGCGGCTTATCACACTGATTGGAGATATTATCAAACTATCACAGTTGGATGAGCAGTCTGTACCGTTTGTATGGGAGTCCGTTGATTTATTGGAACTGGCACAAGTGATCAGGAATCGGTTGCAGCCCCTCTGGGAAAAACGACATGTGACATTTCAGGTAACTGGTACAGCAGCTTGCAATGTGCGAGGGGTGCGGCAAGTATTGGACGAAATGCTCTATAATGTCTGTGAAAACGCCATTAAATATAATCGGGAGCAGGGCAGTGTGACAGTGACCATTGCATGCCAAGATAAAGATATTTGTGTGACAGTAAAGGACACGGGGATTGGTATTCCCAAAGCGGAACAGGAACGCGTATTTGAGCGATTCTATCGTGTAGATAAGAGCCATTCCAAGGCAGTAGGGGGAACTGGACTGGGTCTCTCCATTGTGAAGCATGGTGCTATGCTGCATCATGCAAAGATACAGCTGGAGAGTACAGAAGGGGAAGGCACGACCATTACCATGATATTTGCAAAAGAAACTGCGGAAACAGAATAATGTATAAAAAGCGGTGTATATGGCAACCGCTTTTTATCTGTACATAGGACAAGTATTTTGTAAGATTGTAAACAACGTGAGTTCGATGAAAAAATAGAAAAAACCGCCAAAATCTGTTATACTGTAAGTTCGACGAGAATGCATTCTACCGCTGCCAATCACAAACTGTGCCGGCAGAATCGCTACGCTGTCTGCCTGTGTCCGCTGTCCGCCCTGTTGCTGTGTCCAAATTTGCAGCCA
>CAUDDP010000038.1 GCA_958448395.1 uncultured Oscillospiraceae bacterium
GCTTGACCGCAGTTGCCATTCGGCAGATAAAACGCTCTCATCGAACTCACGTTATTGAAGCAACTCATACTTTTCAACGTTCGCTGCCTGAAAATCTGCAATTTCATCATACGCTGCCAGTGCAAAATCAAACAGTTTTGCCCCGATCACTGCACCAGTTCCCTCACCGAGACACATTTCGCATTCCAGATAAGGCTTCAGCCCGATGGCATCCAGTGCCATCCTGCCTGCTGGTTCGGCAGAACAATGAGACGCATACATATAGTCCCGACAAAGCGGTGCCAGACGTACGGCACAGTTTGCAGCAACTGCGGAAATAAAGCCGTCTACCAATATCGGTATACGATAAATCGCACCGCCTAAAAATGCACCTGCCATGCCGCAGATGTCAAAACCACCCAGCTTGGATAATACATCCAGTACATCATCCGAATCTGGCTGATGCAGTGCAATCGCATTTTGAATCACTCTAATTTTATGCTGTACGCCGACACTGGTCAGTCCGGCTCCACGTCCGGTTACCATTTCCGGTGGAACATGCTCCAGTACAGACAGCACTGCACTGGATGTCGTTGTGTTGCCGATTCCCATTTCTCCAGTGACAATCAGGTTATAGCCCTTTTCCTTCTTTTCCCGAACCAGCTCAATTCCTGTTACAATTGCACGCTGTGCTTCTTCCCGTGTCATTGCTGGCTCCTTGGCAAGATTCTTTGTGCCATAGGCAATTTTCCGCACATCCAAACCAGAACAGTCCATATCCCGTGCAATCCCAATGTCTATCGGAAATACATCTGCACTACATTCCCGGGACAGAGAGTTGATGGAAGCAATTCCTTTTGTAAAGTTGCGTGTTACCACTGCTGTAATCTCATTGGTAGACTGGGTAACCCCCTCATCTACCACACCATTATCCGCACAAAAGATAAAAACTGCCTTTTTCCGTGGTGCAATCTCTGCCGAACCAGTGATTCCAGCAAGCTGAATCACCATTTCCTCTAACCGCCCCAAGCTACGGAGCGGTTTTGCAATATTATCCCATTTTTCCTGTGACTGCTGCATTGCCGTTTGATTTAACGGCTGAATTTGTTCCAGATAGGTACTTAACATTCCAAATCCCTCCTTTCATGATGCAGCACCATTTTCAAAACTTGTGGAATTGTCATTCCATCCTCCTGCGGTGCACCAATCAGCACCACAGGAATACGATATGCTTTTGCCGCAGCAATTTTTTCTGCCACGCCACCTCGTGCACCACTGTCCTTTGAAACCAATACCGCAATTTGGTAGGTTTGAATCAGAAAAGCGGTATCTTCCTGAGAAAATGGCGGCATGGCAAAAATCAAATGTGTCTTGGAGTTGGCGGCAATCTGCCGGGAATCCGCAGTGTCTAAAATCCGTGCCCAGCCACGTGCTGCAAAATTTGTTACGTTTGCTTCGTAAAAGGACAGCGTATTCACACCAGTCGTCAGCAAAATATTCCCCTGCATGGCAGATAACTGATCGGCCGCCTCCTCCTTGGAAGCTACACAAATGATCCGATCATAATCATACTGCATCTTCGGTCTGCCCAGCCGGAAATAGGAAATGCCCAGCGTCTTGCAAACCTGCCGCACCGTCTCTGTCACGACCAGAGCAAAGGGATGAGAAGCATCTACAACAGCATCCATTTTCTTTAGTGCAGCTGCAAATTCATTTTCATCCAATCTTCCCACATGAACGATACAGTGCTCCCTTTCCAGAATAGTCTTGCCATATGCCGTTGCAGTAAATGCAATCACCTCATATTCCTCCGGCAGTGCATGAATAAAATCTGTGGCTTCACTGGTTCCTGCAATGACTGCTATCCGTTTCATATATTTGCACCGGTATCTGCCACACAATAACCACGTGGCGTGATCATCCTGCCGTGTTTTATATAGGTTTGTGCATTTCCAATGAGCACGACACAAAACATATCTACTGGTTCATCCTTCAGCTTTCCCAAAGTGGTCAGCCATGCCTTTTGATCAGAACGACCGGCATTCCGAACAATCCCAACAGGCGTTTCAGCAGAACGATACTGTGCAATCCGTTCTGCTGCATGCGATAAATATTCCGTTCTGGAATGGGATTTCGGATTGTACAGACAAATCACAAAATCTGCTTCTGCCGCACAGGACACCCGTTTATAAATTTGCTCCAATGGTGTCATACAGTCACTCAAACTGATCACAGCAAAATCATGCATCAATGGTGCACCTAACACCGCCGCCGCTGCACTTGCTGCGGTAACACCAGACACAGCAATCACCTCCAGATCAGCATGCATTTCTTCAATGACCTCCAGCATCACCCCAGCCATACCATAAATGCCGCTGTCTCCGCTGGAAACCATTGCTACGATTTTTCCCTTCAATGCTTCTTCCACAGCAGTACGACAACGATCCACTTCCCGACGCATGGGCGTTGCATAATAATTCTGGTTCGGGAATTGTTCTTTCAGCAGATTGATATAGGTAGTATAGCCTACCACTAGGTCTGCCTGCTTTATGACAGCCACAGCCTGTTCTGTCATATATGCCCGATCGCCCGGACCAAAACCTACAATATAGATTACTTGTCTCACTTGTTTTCCTCCCTCAACCCACGGAAATCCATTTTTGTATTTTCTCTCACGGATATCGATCTCACCTCCGCCAGCAGAATCGCTTCGCTCTCTGCCTGTGTCCGCTGTCCGCCGTTGTACGTTGTACAAATTTGCAAACTTATTCCTCCAAATTTCTGTATTCTGTATCGTTTTGTTTTTTTAGAAGGCGGACAGCAGCAGCTTGTTCTTCATTCTGTTACCAAAGCTCTAATTGCAGCGTTTCGCAGGGGACAGCTTGTCCCCTGCCCTTCCCTTTTGTCCCTTCGGGACATTTCCCCACATTGTGGGGAATACCCCTCCGCCAAGCTGAATCAGCTTGACCATAGTCGCCTGCGGCGTGCAATCCATTCTATTATTTGAAAATGGATTCCCGTGCCTTCCACTTCAGCGGCGGCAATGCAAGCCGACATGCTGCTAACGTCACACCCGTATATTTTACCTTCCCCGTCAGCACCGTGCCACAGCCGGATGCCAGATAACTGCATGCCTCAGAAACGGACGGCAGTCCTGTCACCTGCTGTACAAATGCTGATGCCGCAAAGGGATAGTCACAGCTTTGAATGGCTTCATCCGGCACAATTTCCAGCGGTACGCCCAGTGACTCGCACAGCTGCAAAATGGCTGGCTCATGCTGCTTCAGCCCGATCGTAGCAATTTTTGCTACAGAAAGCGAACTGAGCTGATAGGTCTCCAAAAATGTTTGAAAACACGCTGCCAGATGCCCCGGTTCTATATTTCGTTTACAACCTACGCCGATGACAAGACTCCTTGGACGCAGGTACAACGTTTTTGCACCATTGGGGACACGCTCTGTTTTGTCCGAAATCACAACCTGAAATGCACCTGATGTCTGATCGGTTACCTGAATCTGCGGCAGACAGCAAGGTTCCGACAAAGGCAAATCCGTACGAATCTCTACCGTTTTTCCCTCCAGCAAGGCACCGCTAATGTATTTCAGTGCACCCAGATTTTCAATTGCAAGGTGATTGCACTTTGCAATTTCATCAAAAGCGGGGATTCCCTGCACATCCGTTGCCGTAGTAATCACCGGATCCGCCCCAATGGCAGCAGCAATTTCCCGGGTTAAATGGTTGGCACCGCCCAAATGTCCGGACAGCAGACTGATTACATGCACGCCCTGCTGATCCAACACCAGCACTGCCGGATCCGACGCCTTGGATTTCACCAGTGGTGCAATGGTACGCACTACGATGCCGGTTGCCATGACAAATACCAGTGCATCATAAATAGTAAAATCCCGACATACCGCCTGTACAAATTGCTCCTTTGGTTCTATTGTGCCGCCAAAATGTGCCTGAAGCTGCTCTGCCAACTGCCTTCCCTGAGAGGTCAGCCAAAAATATGCAATCTTCATTCAGAAATGCCCTGTCGGAATGCATGGGTAAAGGTCTTATCATACAGCTTCGACAATTCATAGGTATCGCCAAGAAAATCGCCCACTGTTATGAGAGCTGTTTTAGAAATACCAGCTTCCTTTACCTTTTCTGCAATTGTTTCCAATGTGCCAGTGATAATTTTCTGCTCCGGCCAGCTTGCTTTGTATACAACGGCAACTGGAGTGGTTTTGGGATAAGAAGTGCACAGACGCTCCACCAATTCCGCAATTTTGCCTACAGAAAGGAATACTATCATTGTTGCACGATGCTTTGCCAATTCTTCCATGCACTCTCTCGGTGGAACAGGCGTTCTGCCTTCCATACGAGTCAAAATGACAGTTTGTGATACATTTGGCAGTGTGTATTCCTTTTGCATTGCTGCAGCTGCTGCCAAAAAGGAACTCACTCCCGGCACAACCTCATGTGCAATCCCCATGTGATCCAATGCATCCAGCTGTTCCCGAATGGCTCCATAAATTGATGCGTCACCGGTGTGGACACGGACAGTTGTCTTACCCTTTTCTTCCGCTTCCTGCATCACAGAAAGTACCTCTTCCAGTGTCATTCCAGCACTGTCATAGATTTTGCAATCCGGCTTTACATCAGACAACACTGCCGGATTAACCAGAGAGCCGGCATAAATCACGACATCTGCACTGTCAATCAGCCGTTTTCCCTTAATTGTCAAAAGTTCTGGATCTCCTGCACCTGCACCAACAAAATACACCATTATCGTAATCCTCCTTTTTTGATAAGCAACGTTGTAAAATACGAACGATACTCCATTTTTGGCACACCGATGTATTCATCCATCATTCCCACATTCCGCATCATGACGGTATGCTCCAGCAGACCATGCCGTTTCAACATGGGCAGCAGCCATGGGAGTGCCTTTCCTGCTTTCATCACAACTACATTATCGAATCGCTCCAGTGCCTGCTCCATCGTATTTTGTGATGTGACACCCGGCATCACCAGCAGGGATTCTTCATTTTCACAAAGACTATATTTTGTCTTTGCCGCCCCGGCACAAAATGAGGGAATGCCGGAAACAACCTCCGTTTGATAGCCCAGCTCTTCCACCATCTGCCGAACATAGGTAGCTGTACTGTAGAAAGATACATCGCCCAGTGTCACCATTGCCACTGTTTTTCCGGAATCCAGGGCATTGCAGATAGATTCCAATGTGCTGGTCTGTAAATAAGTACGATAATCTGTGTGTGCTCTCATAGGAAAGACCACTTCCAGTTTCTCCGCCTGTTTCATATCTGCTGCCTGCTGTGCAATGGCATAAGCAACTGATGCTTCTCCCTTTCTTTTGACAGGAATCACAATGACATCTGACGTTTCTAAAATCCGCTTTGCTCGCAGTGTCATATCCATTGGGTCACCGGGTCCAACACCAATGGCATAAAAAATACCCTTTTCCATATTTCACTCCTTTGTCTCGCATGAAAACAACAAAATCGGATGATTGCTATCCAGTACCCGATACCTTCCAACCTGTTTTCCGCAGCTGACAGCAATCTGTATTACTTCAAACCGTGGCAAATCTTTCAGCAGCGAATACAGCTCCGCCTGCGTTTCTAAGGTAACCGCACTTACAACGAGACGAACCTTCTTCGGCAAGGTGCAGATAAACCCCACCAGCTGTGCCATGGTACCGCTGCTGCCACCAATAAACACACAATCCGGCACAGGAAGCAATTTGATTTGTTCCTCTGCTCTGCCCGGTATAATGGTGAGATGCTCTGTTTGAAAGTATGCTTTGTTTTTCTCCAAAATTTCCAATGCGGTTTCTTTATATTCTACCGCATAGACACTGCCAAATGGACACATTCTGGCACACTCAATGGAAATACTGCCTGTTCCGGCACCCAAATCCCAAACAACTGCATCCGGCTGAAGCCGCAGTTTGCTGAGAATCACAGCACGTACCTCCTCCTTTGTCATGGGAGAAGCATTTCTCAAAAAAGCACTATCCGGCAAAAGTGCCGGCCGCATCACTGGCTTTGGAGAGGCATTTTTCACGGCTGCAACACAAAGAGACGGATTTTCCTGATCGAACCACTCTGCCGGTGTGCCATGTCGAAGCACCTGTTCCGGATAAGTCAGATTTGCACCCACAAACAGCTCTGTTTCTTCCAATCCATATGCAAGCAGTGCTGCTGCAATCTCTTTGGGTCCCTGACTTTGCGAGCAAAAGAAAAAAGTTACCGAATGTTCTGCTACGGTACAGGCAATTTTTCCGGCAGTGCATTCCCTCCCATGCATACTCAAAATTGCCGCATCCTCCATTGTCAAGCCAAACGCAGCCCCCAACAATTGCAGCGAACCAATACCCGGAATCACCTGAATCGGCAAGTCCGGATAGCATGTCATAATCGTTCGGCAAAGACTGTACAGAAGCGGATCGCCGGAAACCACAATACCAAGGCTTTCCCGCTCCAGCCAGTTTGGCAATGCTTCCAGCAATGACGACACACTGCCCATCGGACTTGTCTTTTTTGCCTTAATCAACTGCAAAAATCGTTCCGAAGCAATGACACAATCTACTTGCTCCAATGCCTGCTTGGCTGCTGGAAGCAAATATTCTGCTGTGCCGCTTCCGCCACCGACCAGTATCAATTCATGCCGCATTGACACCACTCCTTTCGCACCGCCTCTGCCAGACGGCTCTCTGATAAAATTCGATCTTGTTCATCTATGAGCAGCATTCCCACCTGCAATTTGCCATGAGTTCGACGCATACAATTGTCACAAGCACTTTCCGCAATAGAGACCCATACCACATCACTCAAACCGAAAGCTTTCAGCAGCTCCTGCATCTGAACAGTAGTATTGGAGTAATACAACTGTCGAACCTGCTCGGTTGCTGCACCAGCCAATGCAGCGTGTGTACAAATAATTTCTCGCTGTCCACCTGCGGTATGACTGTGAAGATACATGATGTCTGCCGCTGGCTTCACTAGCTTTCCCGGTCTACCTGCCAGCAGAATATGCGTAAAACCCATTTTTTCAGCACAATCCAGTAAGTAGCCCAGATAATTACTGCACAAAACAATGCCGCCATGGTTTTTATATTGTTTTCGCAAATATTTTTCTCCAGCATAGCCTGTCACAAAGGCACAGGCTGTACCATATTCGGCACGGCACATAGACAGCTCCAGACAGAGCGATTCCTTGACCGCCTCTTCACTCATAGGTCGAACAATCCCAGTCGTACCGAGAATGGAAAGTCCACCTGCAATACCTAGTCTTCCATTGAACGTTTTCACAGCAATTTCTGCACCGCCGGGTATGGAAATCGTTATCACTGCCCCCCGGTTTCCAATGACAGAACGCACAGCTTTCTCAATCATCTGGCGAGGCACCGGATTGATCGCTGGTTCTCCAACAGGAATTTTCAGACCCTTTCGTGTAACTGTGCCGACACCCGCTCCGGCACAAAATGTCACCGAACCTGCCGCCTCTGAAATCTCCACCTTGGCTGTTACCATACAGCCATTTGTCACATCCGGATCATCACCGCCATCCTTAATGACCCCACAGCAGCCCGCTGAAAGTGCTTGTATTTCCAAATGCAGCACCACACCTGCCGGTGTTTCCAGTTCTACTTGTGTAGGGCACGCTCCTGTCACTTGCCATAACACAGATGCTAAACTTGCTGCCGCTGCACAGGAGCCGGTCGTATATCCTTCCCTCAGATGATGTTTCATATATGATTTTCCCCATGATTCAGAATCTCATAAATTCGTTTCATATCCACATTTTCTCGCAGCAAATCTGCTAATTTATTATATTGTTTCTCTTTATATGACTGCAAATCAAGCGTTTCCATTTCAGCCGTATCCATCCCTTTTTTCTCTAAAAATGCCTGTACCAGCCGCTGCACCATTTCGGGCGAATCGAAAATGCCATGCAGATACGTTCCAAACACAGTACCCTCTGCATTGCGATAGCCGTCTGTTTCTCCATTTTCCAGCACAGTAAACGGTATGGCATCGTTCATTCCAGCCGTCTTGCCCATATGAATCTCATAGCCGTTTACAGCCTGTCCAGACAAGGATTTCAGTATGCCATCAACCGCACAAATCCTGCCATTCATACGGGCTCTGCACTTTTGTGGCAGGAAAACAGTCTCTGTATCCAGAAGCCCAATTCCCCGCAAAAAGCCGCCATCCTCCACCCCCTCCGGATCGGAAAGTGTCTTGCCCAGCATCTGAAATCCGCCACAGATACCAAACACAAGACTGCCCCTTTCATGCTGCTTCAGAATCGCAGACTCTAATCCATTCTGACGCATCCAACGTAAATCTGCCATGGTATTTTTTGTGCCCGGCAGCAAAATCATATCCGGATTTCCCAATTCCCGTACTTGTGTTACATACCGTACCGAAACGCCTTCTATCCGCTCAAATACTTCAAAATCCGTAAAATTGGATATGCGTGGTAAATGAATCACCGCCAAATCCAACTGTGCCCCTTTCTGCATAGTACGATGGGTCAGACGATCAGAAAGACTATCCTCATCATCCAAATCCAACTGTACATAAGGGACTACCCCCAGTACCGGTACACCGGTCAGTTCCTCCAGCATGGTAAGACCCGGCTTTAAGATTTCTACATCTCCCCGGAACTTATTGATGATGACCCCCTGAATCCGGCTGCGTTCCTCTTCATCCATCAGCATAATCGTACCATACACAGAAGCAAACACGCCGCCTCGATCAATGTCTCCCACCAAAATCACCGGTGAATCGGATAGCTTCGCCATTCCCATATTGACAATATCCACATCTTTCAGGTTAATTTCTGCCGGACTTCCTGCACCCTCCAGCACAATTACATCATTTTCCTCCGCAAGGGAATGATAGGCTTTCAGAATATGCGGTATCAGCTGTTCTTTTTTCGTATAATATTCCACAGCCCCCATTGTGCCGAATACCTCACCATTTACAATCACCTGAGAGCCGCTGTCACTGGTAGGCTTTAGAAGAATTGGATTCATACGCACATCCGGCTCCACACCAGCTGCCTCCGCCTGCATCACCTGTGCCCGCCCCATTTCTAAACCGTCACGGGTGATATAGGAATTGAGTGCCATATTCTGTGATTTAAACGGCACAGTACGCAGTCCATCCTGCTGAAAAATTCGGCACAGTCCAGCTGTAATAAAGCTCTTTCCGGCAGAAGACATGGTACCAACCACCATTATTGATTTTGCAGCCATAAAACAGAACCCCTTTCCACAATCACTTTTTTCAGACACTGTAGAAAATACTGATTTTCCTCATGTGTACGAACAGCTGCACGATAATACGCAGCATTCAGTCCACGATAGTTTTCACAATGCCGCAGCAAAATATGATCCTTTAAAAGCTGTCGATCCAAATCATGGTATCCCTTTGCCTGAAAGAAAACATAATTTGCATGTGGCTCCCAGACACGAAAACCCAAACGACACAGCCCATTATAGAGATATTGTCTTTCCTGCTTTAAAAACATCAAAAAACGCTGCCGATATGCTGCATCCCGCAGTGCAGCACATCCTGCTGCACCAGCCAGCACACTGACTGGCCACGGCTGTCCGGTTGTACGCACCTGTTCCACAAGCTTTTCATCCGCACAAATGCCATATCCCAGACGCAAGCCCGGAATGGCATACAGCTTTGTCATGGATTTTAACAGAAACAGATTCGGATATCTGCCGATCTTCTGAATCATAGAATGCATTTCTGCTTCCTCTCCGGTCATATCATAAAAGCACTCATCCAGCAACACGGTCATTTGTTTTTGCTTTGCCAAATCCAGTATGCTGCACAATCGTTTCGGTTTTATTAACGAGCCTGTAGGATTATTGGGATTGCACAGTACCAGAAAGTCATAGTCCTTGCTGCACATTTCCTCCATCAGTGCCTCTGTCAGTACAAACGGAAAGGGCATTTTCCAGTAGTCTACGGTGCACCCATAGGATTCTAATGCCTCTCCGTATTCCGAAAAGGTTGGTACCGGAACCAGTGCACGATGTGGCGAAACGGCATGAACCATTCTAAAAATAATATCTGCACCGCCGTTTCCGCAAACAATCTGTTCAAACGGTACCCGATGATGCTGTGCAAGTGCCGTTCGCAGCTCCCGACAATACGGATCTGGATAGTGCACCAGATTCTGCACAGCCCCCTCAATCGCACACTGTACAGAATGCGGAACACCAAAGGGGTTGATATTGGCAGAAAAGTCCACCCATTTTTCCGTTTTCAGAAATTCTTTTGCTGTATAAATATCTCCGCCATGTCGTTCCACTTTATCACCTCCAGCAAAGCAGAATCAATAGCCGCACAATACCAAACAAAAGCAACAGCAAAATTGCAGTGACAATCATCATACGATTGGTTTGAAGAATATCTGCCGGCTCTGCCGGACGCAATGCTTCTCCGATGGTTGGCTTTTCCACAATTTTTCCAAAATACACATGTGTTCCGCCAAGCTGAATTCCTAACGCACCTGCTGCTGCTGACTCTGTTTGTGCGGAATTCGGCGAAAGATGATTTCTACGGTCACGGCGGAAAATCCGAAAGGCATCTCCAGCGTGCAGATGCAAAAACCATGCCGCCACAATCATCAACAAACCGCAAATCCGTGCCGGCAGCCAATTTACCGCATCATCTAGCTTTGCAGAAGCTTTTCCAAAGTATTCATATTTTTCATTTCGATAGCCAACCATGGAATCTAGCGTATTGATTGCTTTATAGCAAAGTCCCAAAGGCACTCCACCAATAAATAGATACAACAGTGGTGCTGCTACACCATCCGAGGTGTTTTCTGCAACCGTTTCGACACAAGCCTTTGTCACCTCTTCCGCATCCAGATTCTGTGTTTCTCTGCCGACCAGATAAGAAAGCCGCTTTCGTGCCAATGATAAGTCATTCTTGTGAAGTGCATCATAGACCTTATGACTTTCTGTACAAAGGCAGCGTGCTGCCAGAATCTGATATGCCCAAAATGTATGCAAAACAAACCAAAGCCAAAACGAAATGCGATATGCCAAATACAAAACCGCACTGGAAATCACGAAACTAAGCAGCGGAATCATCACCGCCAGCACGATACCCGCAGCAAATTCTCCGTGCGGTGTTTTGGGAAAAAAGCGACGCAGAAAACGTTCCATCCAGGAAATTCCCCTGCCGATCCAAACGACTGGATGCGGCAACCAGTGAGGATCTCCAAAACAGAGATCCAACAAAAACCCCAGACAAACACTGCACAAAATCCACATACATTCATTCCTCCATCGTTCCCTGAATCCGCATTCCCAAGCCACAGCAAACGCGGTCAACCGTCTCTGCCTGTCCAGCAAGATATGTATTCAGCCGTCCTACAGCCTCCCGCCATGCCCGCTGTTCTGCTGTGATAGGAACCAGCCCGCAGCCTACCTCCTGCGTAATCAAAATCACATTTTTCCACTGCATCAAAAGTGCAGCTGCCATTTCACAGGGATTTTTCCCTTCGCATAACCAACTGGTCACCAACGCTTCCACATGATAGATGATTCGCTGCCCGTTCCAAGTTGAAAGCGGCTTTGCTGCTGCATCCCAGACATCCTGTTCTGTCAATCCGTAATGTTCCATCGCATAGGACAGCCGTCCCTGTGCATAACCACCGATAATCAGTTTCATAACAATACGCCTCCCAGCAAAGCCGTTCCTAATGTCCATGCCGTTTCATTCAGTACCAGAAAAAAGCCTGCTAAATCACCAGTCAGTCCGCCAAACTGCTTTTTCTGCATATGATAATAGCCCACGAAAATCAGCATGGATAAACCAATGAGAAGACATGCCAACCAGTGATACCATAACACCAGAAGAATGCCGACCACTCCGAATTCTACTGTCAGAATTACGCTGACATGTTTTCCAGCATTTTCTCCAAAGGTTTTCGCCAAAGAGCTTGTAGGTGCACAGGGAAAGCGTGTGACGGAAATCCCACTAAGACAGCGTGTTAACACGAAGCCGCCAGTCAGCAGTCCAAGTACATAACAATTCTGTATCCGGTACAGCTCTGTATATGCACCGAAACTAACCAGCAGCACCAGAATGACACTGAATACGGCAAAGGGTCCACAGTTTGGATCCTTCAGAATACGAAGCTTCTCTTCCTGTGGACGACGGGAATAAAGTGCATCTGCCGTATCACAAAAGCCATCCAAATGAATGCCACCGGTTATCACAACAATGCTAAGTACAGCAAGCACTGCGAATAACACGGCACCCACACCCAACAGACTACAGACTGTCCAAACCATCCACAGACCACAGCCACAAAGCAAACCGACCAGTGGAAAGAATACCATCGCATGGCGAAGATTTTCTGCTGTCCAGTTCAAACACTTCACTGGAAATGCACTATACATGGAAACCGCAATCAAAAACGATTCAAACCATGATTTCATGATACAATTTCTCTCCCTTCCAAAGAATCGGTATGCCGCTGCATACCTCAATCACCACATCCGCAGCCCTTGCCAATGCACAATTCGTTTTTCCAATGTAATGCAAATAGGCATGCATTGCCAGATCCTCCGGCATAACATCCGAACAAACTTCATTCGTTACAATGACCAAATGGGTAAGCCGTTTCTGTACGGCAAGCACACCATCCATCACAGTCTGCACCGGATCTGGTACATTCGTGCCAAACTGTTCATTTGCGATCAAATTGCTGATGCAGTCCAGCAATGCCGTACCGTCTGGCTCTAACATCAACGCATTCTCTGCCAGATGGTCAGGTATTTCTACCGTTTGAAATCCTTTTCCGGCACGCTGTTTTCGATGGCGTGCAATACGTGCCTCACATTCTGCATCCCACATCTGCATGGTCGCCAGATAATAAAATGGTTCTCGTTTTAACCGAAAAGCAATCTGTTCTGCCAGCAGAGATTTTCCACTTCCAGAACCGCCTGTTACCAACACCGTCATACGCTACTGCCACGTCCTTTCCGAAACTGCTGACATGCCTGTGCAAATGCCTTCGGCACAGCTGGATTGGATGGAAAATACAAATGCGGAAATCCAGCTGCAATGTGGTCAGTGAATTGCACTGCCTTCCACTGTTTTCCATTCGGGCGTTCTGCTGTAAAGGCCGCACCGTTTTCCGTACTGTCTGCATAATGAAATTCATGTGCACGGATCTGTGTACCGGTCTTTCCCAAGATGGTATTTTCCTGTGCAGTCAATGTAACATAGCCAAACCGGCAGAGCCGGCTTCCTAACCTGGATGTACCCGGCAAAAGTTTTGCCATGGGATATTCTGTTCCGTCCCTGTCAAAAATGGCTTCCTGTAAATACAAAAAACCGCCGCACTCTGCAAAAATCGGCATTTTTGCAGCAGATGCCTTTCGCAGACTCTCCAAAAAGGAAGTATTTCCGCTGAGTGCTTCCAGATATAACTCCGGATAGCCGCCACCCAGATACAGTCCATCCAGTTCGTCCGGCAACTTTGTATCGTTCAACGGCGAAAACGGCACAACCACCGCTCCGAATTGCTCCAGCATTTTTAAATTTTCCGCATAATAAAAGCAAAACGCCTTATCCTGTGCAACGCCCAGCCGGAATTTCTTTTCATATGTTTCCACTGGTGCTGCAAACGACAGCATCGGTGCTTCCGCTGCAAGCATTAGCATGTGATCCAGATCGAGTGTCTTTTCCGCAGTTTCTGCTAGTAGCTGAATTTTTTCAGCCAGCTGTTCCACCTCTCCTGCCGTCATCAGTCCCAGATGACGGCTTTCCAGATGCACCTGCGGCAAATATGGAAGATACCCATATACAGGAATTCCTGTTTCCCGTTCAATCATTTCCTTATAAAAGGAATACATCCCACTTCGAACCTGATTCAACAGAATTCCACGAATCTGATTGGGCTTTCGAAATGAAAGATAGCCCTTGCAAAGTGCAGCAGCAGAGCAGCCCATTCCCTGTACGGATATCAGCAGCAGGGTTGGTGTTTGCAGCCACTGGGATACCGTATAAGCACTGGCTTCACATGTCTGACCGATACCATCATAAAAGCCCATAGCACCTTCCATCAATGCCAGATCAGCATTGACCGATGTTTCTGCCACAAGCTGCTGCATCTGGTCTGCATCTAAAAAATAGGGATCCACATGATAGGTACTGCGTTTTGTAATATATGTGTGAAACATGGGGTCAATATAATCCGGTCCGCTTTTATAGCTCTGCACACACAGCCCCCGGCGTTTTAAAGCGGCAAGCAGTGCCGCCATTATGGTTGTTTTTCCGCAATTGCTACTGACGGCACTCAACATCAGCCTTGGTGTTTTACAACACAGATTCATATAAAAAGTCCTCCCAATTGTACCGTTTCCCATTGTGATAAACAAAAAAATCGCTTCTTTGAAAGAAGCGATTTCAGATACATGATCATATATTGGTGTCATCCTGTTTTCCATAACAGAATCGAATGTCTACCTATCGCTCGTAAGCAGACGAAATCCTATTGCGTAATCCCACTTCACAGTTTCTTTTTTCAAAATAATTGCATCACAGTAGCGTAACTGTACGGGATTCACACCCGTTTCCCTCTATTTTCAACTCTGTTACAGCAATTCTAAATTGCTGTCCCTGTAATTTATTATAGTACATTTTGCCGCTAAGTACAAGTACAATTTTCAAAAAATTCATCAGGCAATTTTTCAGAACCTGTACCGAAAAGATGTGTGATGATTCCTATCGGTACAGGTTCTTCTATCAGTCCTCATAATAACACAATGCTTCATCCTCTCCAAACGCTGCCTGCCATGCCGGCATTCATAAGCACTGACATTGTATAATAAATCATTGGTTTATCATAAATAAGAAACAGCTGCTTTGAGGTCACCTTTGTTAATGTATATAAACGTATTCCCGAACCACCCGCAAGAATAATACCTTTCATGGTTATTCCTCTTCTTAATCCCTCTGAAAAATATCTCTCGTATAAACCTTCTCTTTCACGTCATCTAAGCAACTATCATACCGATTCGCAATAATTGCCTGACTCTGCTTCTTGAACGCATCCAAATCATTGACAACCATACTTCCAAAGAAGGTCTTGCCATCTTTGAGAGTCGGCTCATAAATAATTACTGTTGCACCCTTTGCCTTCACACGCTTCATAACACCTTGAATAGAACTCTGGCGGAAGTTATCGCTGTTGCTCTTCATCGTCAAACGATAAACGCCAATCACACAAGATTTCTCATTGTCCGATTGATAATCTCCATGACTATAGTAGTCATAATAGCCTGCCAGTTTCAGCACACGATCTGCAATGAAATCTTTGCGGGTACGATTGCTCTCCACAATTGCTTCAATCAAGTTCTCTGGCACATCGGCGTAGTTTGCAAGCAGTTGCTTTGTATCTTTCGGTAAGCAATATCCACCATAACCAAAGGATGGATTGTTGTAATGCGTTCCAATACGAGGATCAAGGCAAACGCCGCTGATAATCTGCTGCGTATTCAAGCCTTTCATCTCTGCATAAGTATCCAGTTCATTAAAATAGGAAACTCGCAAAGCTAAATAGGTATTGGCAAACAATTTCACAGCTTCCGCTTCCGTGAAGCCCATGAACAAAGTATCAATATTCTCTTTAATCGCCCCTTCTTGCAAAAGTCCGGCAAAGGTATGCGCTGCCTCAATCAGACGTTCATCCTCCATATCAGTGCCGACAATAATCCGGGACGGATACAAATTATCGTACAAAGCCTTACTTTCTCTCAAAAATTCCGGACTAAAAATAATATTTCTGGAACCGGTCTTTTCTCTTATGCTCGCTGTATAGCCAACTGGGATGGTACTCTTGATAACCATAATGGCTTCTGGAGCATACTCCATAACCAGATTGATAACAGCCTCTACAGCAGAAGTATCAAAATGCTGTGTTGCAGAATCATAATTTGTGGGAGCTGCAATCACAACAAAATCTGCACCAGTATATGCTTCCTTTGCATCCAGCGTTGCTGTCAAATCTAACTGCTTTTCTGCCAGATACTTTTCTATATACTCATCCTGAATCGGAGATTTACGAGCATTGATGCATTTTACCTTATCCGCAACGATATCCACAGCATAAACCTTGTGATGCTGGCTCAAAAGTGTAGCAATACTCAGACCAACATAGCCCGTTCCAGCAACCGCAATTTTCAAATTCTTTTTCATGAAAATCTCCTCTTTTTTCAATCCATTTCTCGGAAATGTTTCAATTTCAAAATTCAAATGCATCTACACAGCGAATTTCTTTTATGTAATGCTATCTTTCTCTCCAAATTTTCTGTTTTGAAAAAACAGAAAATACACTCGATTTTTTCTACATTATATCATAGCAAGCAAAAAATAGCAACACCTTTGGCAACCATCTTTTTGCAGTCTTCTTATTTTCGGCAAGTTTCACAAGAAATCCATTTAAATCCCACATGGTTTCATATTATTTTTATGTTTATTTCTAAATATCTACCTTGCTCGCATTGGCAGTTCTCAAAACTAGAAAATGACCTATATTTTTTCAATTTTTTATAACAAAACAGGCTAAGCATCTCACATTAAAAAATACCCTGAAAAAACATACGATAGGAGATATTTTGTGATCACTCCAGTGGAAATGCTTGCTTTATGAAACTGTTTTTCCCACGAAAAGCCATTTTTGCATTTTCCCTAACGAATACCGGTATCACATCCAATTCATGTTGACTTTAAATATGACACCTAATATCAATAAAAGAAAAAAGCGTAAACTTTCACATATTTTTTTGTAGGCTATTGACAAACACGCGTGAACAGACGTATAATGGAAACAGCAAAATGAAAAATCTAAGATTGGTTAGTAAATGAAAAATGAATGATTAGGAGCAAGAAAATGGAAAACGCTTATGACGAATATGTAAAAAAAATAAATACAATTATCAATAACTATAGCAACAAAACTGCTGTTACTTATATAAGAAACAACGACACAATGGATAAACTGACATTCCATGAG
The DNA here is from genome assembly GCA_958448395.1 of uncultured Oscillospiraceae bacterium. GTDB lineage: Bacteria > Bacillota > Clostridia > Oscillospirales > Ruminococcaceae > Ruminococcus_C. The sequence goes on from CAUDDP010000038.1 coordinate 17,059, forward strand.
ATAGGTGATTTTATCCATAACGCCGTAAATGCTTTCAGAAAGATCCATCTAGTGCAGGGCGATAGGGTGGCTATTATTTCTGCACATTCTCCTTGGGCGGTATTTATGGGGATAGCATTAACATATTCAGGTATTACCATTGTACCGATTGACGCTTCGCTTCCATATCAAGAAATAGAAAAGCTACTTGATTTTTCTGATGTCAGAGCGTTATTTACAACCACAAAATTATACCATTATTTTAGCAAAAATATTACTGATCACATTCCCTGCTTTCATCTGGATAATGGGCTTGCTGTAACGGCGTTTACAGCCAATCACGCAGATTGTTCTAAATTACCTCCAACCTCTGATCCAGAAAATGATGTAATTGCGATATTGTACTCATCAGGAACAACGGGGCAGATGAAAGGTGTTAAAGTGACATATGCATCTGCTTTAAAAGCCAGAACAGTTGTGGAACGTTTAGCAGGATTGCAGGATTATATGAAATATTTACTGGTGCTGCCGTTTAATCATATTGCAGGATTTACGAGTGCACTGACATTTTTCCTGACAGGTTGTGAAATCGGATTTATAGAAGATGTCGATTCTTCAAAGTTACAAAATGGACTGAAGCGGTTTCAACCACACTGCTTTGTAATGGTTCCAAAGGTATATGAGGTAATGGAGCAGAAAATCCGTGCTGCCATTCGTGCAAAGGGTGCAGCAGTATATCATCTGATCCAAGCTCTTTTTAAAATTTCCGGATTGTTCAGAAAATATCTTGGGATTAATATTGGTAAAAAAATGTTTAAAAGCATTATAAAAGAAGTTTTTGGAGAAAACATATTTGGAATTGGAACAGGTGCTTCTCCATGTAAAACGGAAACCGCTGAATTTTTTTTGAATCTGGGGTTGATATGGGATAATTTCTATGCTACCACTGAAACTAACGTCCCAATTGCCGCAACAGGTATCCTTGACAAATATCCTGCCAATACAATCGGAAATGTAAACCATCACCCTGAAATTGAAATACAGATAAAAAATGCAGACGGTAATGGGATAGGAGAAATTATAGTCAAATCGGAACTTATGATGAAGGGGTATTTCAGGCGTCCGGATTTAACAAAAGAGGCGTTTGAAAATGGATTTTTCAAAACAGGTGATTATGGTTATATTGATAAAAAAGGTTACCTGCACATGACTGGAAGAATTAAGGAAAGTATTATCCTTCAAAATGGCAAAAAAGTTTCCCCTTCTGATGTTGACGATTATTATGCAGCCAGAATTTCTACATATGATATTGCAAGCAGAGGAATTGCCAATGAAAAGGAACAATATGACGAAATACATTTATTTATTGCAAATAACGATTATACCACAGCAGAACAAAAAAGAGCCATCGCATTATTGGAAGAGGCATCCCGCAGTGCACCTTCCATGTATAAGCTGTCGGGAATTCATTTTGTACCCAAGATTCCACGTACCTCTGTTGGTAAGGTGAAACGCTTTTGTTTAAAAATACAGGATACGGAAATGGAAGCACCAAAGAAAAAAATACCTGTCACTTCTGATGAGGGTTTAAATATTTCCGATACGGTCTGTTATTGCATCAGGTGTTTACAGGGATTGGATGCCGATTTTAAAATAACTACAAATATGAGGCTAAAAGAAGATATTGGTATGGATTCTCTTAATATTTTTGAAATGTGTGTGAAACTCGATGAAAAGTACAACGCATCTATAGAACCCATGCTACATGATAATATTACAATATCAGAAATCATCCAAATACTTGAAGATAGAAATGAAAATCACACAGCAGTAAATGATGCTGCAAATTATCCAATTCAAAGGACAGACAAGGATTACAAAGCCCTTGACAGGTTTATAAAACTATCAAGGTGCATTTGGAATTTTGAAGTGCTTGGTCAGGAAAATATTCTTCCCAATGAGAATTACATATTCTGTCCCAATCACGAAAGTCATTTCGATGGAATGTGGGTGATTGGAAATCTGGATGATAGAATAAAGCATACCATATGCAGTATCGCAGCAGATTATCTTTTTGAAAAGAAGTTATATCGTCAGGGCGTCATCTTTATGGGCGGCATTCCTGTCCATAGAAGCGGAAATACTACGACTGCAATGAAACGGGCTTATGAATGTATTTCAAATGAGGGATATAACCTGCTGATACATCCTGAAGGTACTCGTACAAGAAACGGAACACTTGGAAAATTCAAACAAGGAGCGGCAAAGCTGTCTATCGAATCTTGTGTAAAAATTGTTCCAGTATGTATAAACGGTGCATATGAAATCTTCCCGCCTCATAGAAAAATGCCCCGTTTGTTTGACTGGAAGCATTTCCGCAGGTATCCCCTGCAAATTAAATTTGGCACGCCCATTGCCCCAGATGGTAAAACCGCAGAAGAAATAACCGAGGAAATCAGACAGCAGATTATTGACATGAAAAGTGAATGAATGGAGAAAATAAAATGGTAATTGGTGTAGATTGTGATGGCGTACTGACTGATATGTCAGCTTATATATATGAGTATGGGGAGAAATGGTTCAAACGAAAGCCTGTTAATCCTGATGGTTGCAGTACAGCTGAAATATTTCAATGCACAGACAAAGAGGAATTCCGTTTTGGACTAAGATATTTCTTTACATACTGTAAAAAATGGCCGCCAAGAGAAGGGGCAACCGAAATAGTAAGCAAGCTTCACGATGATGGACATATTCTTTATGAAATTACAGCAAGAAAATTTGTAACGATGCAGAATCCACTTGGATGGTACAGCAGATATCTGTATGAACACTGGCTGAAAAAACACAAATTTCAATTTGACGACATATTTTACTGCTCTGAAAATAGGGCTTGTGAGGAAAAGTTGATTGGATGTCATAAATTTTCCGTTGATATCATGATTGATGACCGATCTGATGTTGCATTGCATCTTGCAAATAATGGTATTCCGGTTTTTCTTTTTGATACAAGGTATAATCAGGATGCTATTCATGAAAATATCATCCGTGTTTATGACTGGAATGATGTTTATAAAAAAATATCTGAAATAAAACTATAAAATTAAAATGTTGATATAATATAGAAACCATATCCAATAACTTTACTTAAATGTTTTTTGATATAGTATGATAAAAACAATCCAGAAAAAATAGCAAAACAAAAAGAAAAAGAATCCCAAGAACGATTCGGTGTGAAAAAGCAACTTTTTATAAAATGCTTACAGTAATTCCAATTAAGATCTATAAATGAGCACACCTTGTCGTTTTGCACAACAAAATCCAAGTGTTTCTGCTTTCCCTGCCACCCAAAATCGGTTTTCCAGCAAAAAATGTGCCGCTAACTTGTGCAAGCCGCTGAGCATGCTCATTTATAATTAGAAACCTGTCCCATTTGTCCCAATGTTCTAAAAAATGTGAGTTCGATGAGAATGCATTCTACCGCTGCCAATCACAAACTCTGCCGGCAGAATCGCTTCGCTGTCTGCCTGTGTCCGCTGTCCGCCATTGTACGTT
>CAUDDP010000039.1 GCA_958448395.1 uncultured Oscillospiraceae bacterium
GACAGCGGACACAGGCAGAGAGCGAAGCGATTCTGCCGGCACAGTTTGTGATTGGTAGCGGTAGAATGCATTCTTGTCGAACGTACAGTATAACAAATTTTGGCAGATTTTTCTATTTTTTCATCGAACTCACGTTAGATACTATTTAAGAAAATAAAAAAATCCCGTTTCTCTTCTAAAAGAAACGGGAAAATCATATCATATTTCATGTGATTGTGCGTTGCTTATTCTGCATCCTCTGAAAGGAGTTTAACCTCCTGACCATTGTTAACAAGGATATTGTTGATACCCTGAATCATATTCTGATATCCATTGAGAACCTGCTGCAAATATTCCTTACCAGCATCCGTGATATTATAGTATACACGCGTTCTTCTCTTGCCGACCAGTTCCTTACGGCAGGCAACCATTTCCTTGTCAATCAGACGATACAGCAGCGGGTACAGCGTACCTTCTTTGATACTGAACAAACCCTTGCTCTGGATTTCCAGTTCCTGAATGAGCTGATAACCATACATATCACCGTTGTTTAGGATAGCGAGCACCAGCATTTCAGCCATACTTTTCTGTAAATTGATTTTTAAATCCATCTTGATCCCTCAAATCTTTTAATAATATATTTGATATTGCAATCGCATTTTTGGATTTGCCTGCGTTTTCACTAGAATAACTTTCAAAAAAATGACAAAAAGTTTTTTGTGAAATATATATCTTTTTCCATTCCACATGTAAAAACGAAAATGGAAAAACCAAAGAAAACGAAATGCATTATATCGCTTGAATTGAAATACGTTTTTCTATATTATACAGAGAAAAAGAAGGAAAGTCAATACAGTTATTTGGCAATTGGCGATAAAAATGATATAAAAGCGACTTTTATGACAAAAATGTAATTGGAACAGCGGTATTTTTGTAATATCAACTTTAATTGTTTTTATTTTTTCAGCGGAATGCGTTTTATAGATTAGCTTTATAATTGTATAGCATGATGTTGTGACAGGGAAGTCCTTCGCTAAAAAATAAAATGTCTTTATGAGACAGAAAGGAGTGGCTTGTCATGCTGTGCAGCGTAGAAGAATTACGAGAAAAAGATGTGATTAATGTATGCAATGGAGAGAATCTTGGCTATGTGGACGATGTGCGGCTGGAGACACAGACACACATAATAGAAGCACTTATTTTATATGGAAAGCCTCGTTTTTTTGGTTTGTTTGGAATGCGGGAAAGTATTTTGATTCCATTTGAGTCTGTGCAGTTGATTGGAAAAGATGTGATTTTGGTCTGTATCCCACAGGGGAATTGTGCAAATGTCATAAATAAGATCTGATTTTAAATAAAAAAATTGTGATTATGCAGTAGTGCAAAATGCTTGCATTTTTTGGGCGAGTATGGTATACTAATAAAGCAATCCACACGTCTGCCCTGTGAAAACCCGGTGCTTTATGGAATAAAGTCGTTTTTGCAGTAATGGACAGGCGGAGGAAAAACCAAATTATTTAGGAGGACTACACAATGGGCGTAGTATCAATGAAACAGCTTTTGGAAGCTGGCGTACACTTTGGTCATCAGACCAGAAGATGGAATCCGAAAATGGCATCGTATATCTTTACAGAGCGGAATGGTATTTACATCATTGATTTGCAGAAGACTGTAAAGAAGCTGGACGAAGCGTATATGTTTGTTCGTGATCTGGCAGCACAGGGTGAATCCGTTCTGTTTGTTGGTACCAAGAAGCAGGCTGGCGATTCCATTAAGGAAGAGGCACAGAGAGCCGGTGCATATTATGTCAATGCACGTTGGCTGGGTGGTATGATGACGAACTTCACTACCATTCAGAGAAGAATTAAGAGACTGGAACAGCTGCACGAAATGGAAACAGACGGTACATTTGATCTGTTGCCAAAGAAGGAAGTCAGCAAGCTCCAGCTGGAAATTGAAAAGCTTGAAAAGTTCTTGGGCGGTATCAAGGATATGAAGAAGCTGCCGGGTGCACTCTTCATTGTTGACCCAAGAAAGGAACGGATTGCTGTTGCAGAAGCAAAGAAACTGAACATTCCGATCGTTGCAATTGTAGATACAAACTGTGATCCAGATGAAATTGATTATGTCATTCCAGGTAATGATGATGCAATCCGTGCTGTAAAGCTGATTGCTGGCGTAATGGCAGATGCCATTATTGAAGGCAGACAGGGTGCTGATGCAGAAACGGCTGCAGCAGAAGAAGCGACAGAAGAGGCAGAAGTAACTGAGGCTGTTGCAGAATAAACGGAGAATACCGTAAAGGAACAACCCGAATCAGTCATGTTTCCTGTTCGGGTTGTTTTTCGGAAAAGATAAAAAGAAAATTGAAAATATAGGAGGAAATACCAATGGCAAATTTTACAGCAAAAGATGTCAATGAGCTGCGTAAGAGTACCGGTGTTGGTATGATGGATTGTAAGAAGGCTTTGACAGAGGCTGATGGCGATGTAGAAAAGGCAATGCTGATTCTGCGGGAAAAGGGTCTGGCAACACAGGCAAAGAAGGCTGGCAGAGTAGCAGCGGAAGGTATGGTTATTGCAAAGGTTAATGCAGATAATACGGTTGGCTGCGTAGTAGAGGTAAACTCAGAAACAGACTTCGTTGCAAATACCGATGAGTTTAAGGCATTTGTAAATACAGTTGCAGATACCATTATTGAGAAGAATCCGGCAGACGTAGAAGCTTTGAAGAGCACTGTGATTGCTGGTGGTACTGTAACCGTTGATGAAGCATTGCAGGAATTGTTCCTGAAGATTCGGGAAAATCTGCAAATCCGTCGGTTCACCAGACTGGAAGGCATTCTTGTACCATATATCCACGGCGGTGGAAAGATTGGTGTTTTGGTACAGGCTGCTTCTCCGGCAGGTGCTTCAGAAGCAGTGTTGACTGCTGCAAAGGATTGTGCACTGCAAATTGCAGCGATGAGACCGTCTTACTTGAATCGAGAAGCCGTTCCGGCTGCTGTTCTGGAACAGGAAAAAACCGTTGTTCTGGCACAGATGGCAGAAGATCCGAAGATGGCAAGCAAGCCAGAACAGGTTCGGGCAAAGATTGCAGAAGGCAAGGTTGGCAAGTACTATTCCGAAAACTGCCTGCTGGAGCAGACCTTTGTAAAGGATGGCTCTATGAACGTAAAGCAGTATGTTGACAGTGTTGCAAAGGCTGCCGGCACAACCATCGAAATTACAGGTTATGTATGCTTTGAACGTGGCGAAGGAATCGAAAAGAAAGCGGATAATTTTGCAGAAGAAATTGCAAGCATGATTAAGTAATGGAAATTGTGGTGGGGGCATAGCATCTATGCCCCCATTTTTTTGTGAATTTTGCAAAAAATAGCTTTACATTTTGAGAAAAATCGTGTAAAATAGAATGAGAGCACGTACAGTTTTTGTATGCGGTTCAGACAGGACGAAAGCAGCAGAAAGAAAGGAATGAAAATCCGATGGAATTGAAGTATAAGCGAGTGGTTCTGAAATTGAGTGGTGAGGCACTTGCCGGTACCAAAAAAACAGGACTGGATTTTACGGTCATCAATGAGATTTGTGCCAGCATTAAAAAGTGTGTGGATGCCGGTGCGGAAATCGGAATTGTAGTTGGCGGTGGCAACTTCTGGCGTGGGCGTTCTTCCGGAAATATGGATCGCACACGTGCCGACCATATCGGTATGCTTGCAACGACAATGAATGCACTTGCAGTGGCAGATGCAATGGAAGCATTGGGTGTCGATGTACGGGTACAGACTGCAATCAATATGCAGCAAATTGCAGAACCTTATATTCGTAACAAAGCAATCAGCCATTTGAAAAAAGGCAGAGTGGTTATTTTCGGATGCGGAACGGGAAGTCCCTTCTTCTCTACAGATACTGCCGCAACCTTGCGTGCTGTGGAAATTGAGGCAGATATTCTGCTGAAGGCAACCATGGTGGACGGGGTATACAATAAGGATCCGCATAAATACACCGATGCGGTTCGCTATGAACGCATTACGTTTAGTGATGTATTGAGCAGTGCACTGGCTGTAATGGACAGTACTGCCGCTTCTATGTGTCGGGATAATAAAATGCCGATGCTGGTATTTGATCTGAGTCGACCGGATAATATTTATGATGCCATTATGGGAGAATCAGTTGGAACGGTTGTTTCAGAGAGTTAAATGAATGATAAAACTGGAAAGGAGCTTCTCCGTATCAATGCGGGGAGAATAAAAGATATGAAAACAATTTTGAAAGATGCAGAATCCAAAATGCAGAAGGCTTTGGATCGGCTGGACTATGAATATTCTACCATTCGTGCAGGTCGTGCTAATCCAGCTGTGCTGGAAAAGGTTTCAGTAGATTATTATGGTGCCATGACACCCGTCAATCAGATGGCTGCTATCTCAGTAGCAGAAGCAAGAATTTTGGTGATTCAGCCGTGGGATGTTTCCACATTGAAGGCAATTGAAAAAGCAATTTTAAATTCCGATATTGGTATCACACCAACTAATGATGGTAAGGTGCTGCGTTTGGTATTTCCACAGCTGACAGAAGAACGGAGAAAGGAACTCTGCAAGTCCATTAAGAAGTATGGTGAAGAATGCAAGGTGGCTGTTCGTAATGTCAGACGGGAAGCAATGGACAAGATGAAGGCAAAGAAAAAAGATGGGGAATTAACGGAGGATGATGTAAAATCCGGTGAAAAAGATGTACAGAAGCTGACGGATAAATATTGTGACAAGGTAGATCAGCACGTTTCCGATAAGGAAAAGGAAATTATGAGCATCTGATAACAGAAGGAGGAAAGAGGGAATGGCATTGCCGTTTAGAAAAAAAACAGTATCGACAGATACTTTGCCGGAGCAGCTGCCGAAACACATTGGATTTATTATGGATGGTAACGGCCGTTGGGCAACCAAACGGGGGATGCCAAGAAAGTTCGGGCATCGAGAAGGGGCAAAAACCTTTCACGACCTGACACGTTATTGCCGTTCGATTGGCATTCAGAATATTTCTTTTTATGTATTTTCCACAGAAAATTGGAAACGACCACAAGAAGAAGTCGATGCTATCATGGATTTGCTATGGCAGTATTTGAATGACTGCGACGAATATCTGGAACAAGAAGTGCGTATGATTTTTATTGGTGATAAAAGTCGGCTGCCGGAGAAAATTCAGAAACGAATGTTGGAATTGGAAGCCGACTCTGCCAAATACAATAAAATGAATTTGCTGCTTGCTATCAATTATGGCGGAAGAGATGAAATCAAACATGCTGCACAGGAAATTGCTGCCGAGGTGAAAGCTGGCACATTGCAGGTTGCAGATATTACAGAGGATACCATCTCACAGCATTTGTATACTAGAGAAGTGCCGGATGTGGATTTGCTGATTCGTCCAAGCGGGGAGTTGCGGCTGTCTAATTTTTTAATTTGGCAGTGTGCTTATGCAGAATACTATTTTACAAATGTACTATGGCCAGATTTTTCCCGAGCAGAGTTGAATAAAGCATTGATAGAATACGCCAAGCGTGGCAGAAGGTTCGGAGGCGTGTGACGATGAAGATACGAATCATTTCCGGAACGGTTGCTGTTGCATTGCTGGTGTTGGTGTTGTTTTTGCATCATACAATTGTATTCCCACTTTGTATTGCTGCGATTTCCTCCATTGCTGTTTTTGAACTGTTTCGAGCAAAGGATTGCCTGCGGTATCGCATTTCCTTTTATGCAGCATTACTTTATACAATTTCCAGTCCGATTTTGCAGTTTTTCCATTTGAGTCATGTGGTACAGGTCATTATGACTGCAATTGTCATGATTATCTTTTTAGATGGTGTGGTACAACATAAGCGCTTGAAAATGGAACAGGTTTGTTTCATGTTGGTTGCTACACTGTTTGTCACCAAATCGCTGAGTTTGTTGCAAGTATTATTACAGTCAGATGAACGTTTTGGACTGATCTATGTTATCTTGGCATTGTGTGCGGCATGGATTGCAGACACGGGTGCCTATTTTACAGGTACATTTTTAGGCAAACATAAGCTTTGTCCGGAAGTCAGTCCCAAAAAAACAGTGGAAGGTTTTATCGGCGGAATTGTCGCAACCATTGTGGTATTCTTTGTGTTCAGTTTGATTTATGGTACGGTTGCAGAAGTCAAAGTGCGGTACGGATGGGTTATTTTTATTGCTGCGGCATGTGCAGTAATCAGTGTATTGGGAGACTTGACTGCCTCCATTTTAAAACGCCAGTGCAGTATGAAGGATTTTGGCAACATTATGCCAGGACATGGTGGTGTCATGGATCGGTTTGACAGTGCATTGTTTACCGTTCCAGTTTTCTATGTTTTAAATACATTACTCTCCATTTATCATTTAGCTTAAGAAAAATTACTGTAACAAGAAACACACCCCTTCCCCAGATAGAAGGGGTGTTGTTTCCATATAGGAGGAACAAATCAGATGGACAAAATGATTACACTGCTTGGCTCGACAGGTTCCATCGGTACACAGACATTGGATGTTGTGCGAATGCATCATTTACAGATTTATGCACTGGCGGCGAATCGAAATATCAAATTGTTGGAACAGCAAGTACGAGAGTTTCATCCCAAAAAGGTCTGTATTTTTGAGAAAAGCTGCTATTCAGCGTTATGTGATGCATTGGCAGATTTGCCAGTGCAAGTATTGACAGGTATGGAAGGACTTTGTGAACTGGCAGGTGACAGCCATGCAGATTTGGTTGTGAATGCAGTGGTAGGAATGGTTGGGCTACAGCCAACTCTGGCAGCAATTGCAGCTGGCACAGATATTGCACTTGCCAATAAGGAAACATTAGTGGCAGGTGGTGCGTTGGTAATGAAAGCCGCTGCGGAAAAAGGCGTTTCTATCTTACCAGTAGACAGCGAGCACTCTGCGATTTTTCAATGTTTGCAGGGAAATGCCCATAATAAGGTGAAAGAAATTCTGTTGACCGCTTCCGGCGGACCATTCTTCGGCTATACCAAAGAGCAGTTGAAAACCGTTACTGCTGCGGATGCCTTAAAGCATCCAAACTGGGATATGGGCAGCAAGGTCACCATTGATTCTGCGACCATGATGAATAAAGGATTGGAGTGTATTGAAGCAAAGTGGCTGTTTGATTTACAACCAGAACAGATTACGGTATTGGTTCATCGTCAAAGCATTATGCACTCTGGTGTGATGTACGCAGACAATTCTGTGATTGCTCAAATGGGTGTACCAGACATGCGGCTGCCGATTCAATATGCGATTTTGTATCCGGAACGAAAGCCCTGTCCAGCAGAACCGCTTTCTTTGACGAAATATGGAACGCTGACATTTGCAGAGCCAGATGAGACCACATTTCGCTGTCTGGCACTGGCAAAGCAAGCTATGCAGGCAGGCGATTTGCTGCCCTGTATCATGAATGCAGCAAATGAGATTGCAGTACGAGCCTTTTTAGATGGAAGAATTGGATTTTTAGAAATCGCCGACTGTGTGGAAGCAGCAATGCAGACTGTTCCCAATCATGCTTTGCAAACTTGTGAAGATGTATTGCGTGCAGATCAGAAAGCACGGGAACTGGTGCAGGTGCGAATTTATGGAACAATAAAATAATCAATCATTTTTTCTATTTGAGATGGAAAAGAGGTAGTTTGAAAAGCGGAAAGGAGCAGCAGGATGATGACAACGCTTTGGTCTATTTTACTTGCCATTTTCATTTTCGGCTGTATCATTGCTATTCACGAATTTGGACACTTTGTGGCAGCAAAGTGGAACGGCATTCAGGTGAATGAATTTGCAATTGGAATGGGTCCGAAAATTTTTCGATTTCAAAAGGGAGAAACGCTTTACTCTCTTCGGCTATTGCCAATCGGTGGTTTTTGTTCCATGGAGGGAGAGGATGCGGAAAGTCAGAATGAGCGGGCATTTGATCGAAAGCCAGTCTGGCGGCGTATGATTGTTGTGCTTGCTGGTGCATTTATGAATATCGTACTAGGGTTTGTGATGCTGCTTGTCACTACATGCAGTGACCCTTACCTGATCAGTAATACCATTCATGGGTTTCATGAACAAGCAACCAGCAATACCTGTGGTTTACAGGCAGGTGATACCATTGTATCCCTGAATGGTTCGCATATTTTTACTATTACGGATTTACAGTATAAAATGAGCAATGAAGCGGGTGAACCATTTACCGTTGTAGTAGAACGGAATGGAGAAAAGGTAAAGCTGGAGAATGTCACATTCTTGGATCAGGAAAACCATGACTGGCTGGATTTTTCTTTGGAAGCGAAGGAAAAGTCTGTTTGGAGCGTGACTGCTTATGCCGCAAAAGATACCGTGGCAACTGGCAAATTGATCTGGATGTCTTTGTTGGAACTAATCAGTGGTAAATATGGGATACAGGATTTATCGGGACCAGTTGGAACGGTTGAAGTCATTAGTGATGCAGCGACGGTCGGCGAAACCGCTGCGGAGCGTATTTCTTCTGTGCTGCACTTGACCATTTTTATTACCATCAATGTGGGCATTTTTAACCTGTTACCAATTCCGGGATTGGACGGCAGCCGATTTCTGTTTTTGCTGATAGAAGCAATTCGCCGAAAACCTGTGAAAAAAGAACATGAAGCTATGGTACATTTTGTTGGTATGGCAGCTCTGTTTTTATTGATGATTGTTGTGACGGTACAAGATGTCACACGGATTTTTTATTGACAACAGGAGGGAGCAGATACGGATGCAAACGAAAAAAAATATTCGAGTTGGCAATTGTATATTAGATGGAAAGTATATTTATATACAATCCATGCTGAACACTCGTTCGGATGATGTTGCTGGCAGTGTTGCACAGGCAGTGGCACTGGAGCAGGCAGGCTGTGAGATTTTGCGTGCAGCCATTCCGGATAAAGAAGCATTAAAATTGATACCAGCCATCAAAGAAGCTGTTTCCATTCCACTGGTTGCCGATATTCATTTTGACTATCGGCTTGCATTGGAGGCAGTTGCCGCTGGCATTGATAAAATTCGCATCAATCCAGGTAATATTGGTGGAATGGATCGGGTGAAACAAGTTGTGAAAGCGTGCCAGTCTCGAAACATTCCCATTCGAATTGGGGTAAATTCTGGTTCACTGGAAAAGGATTTGCTTGCAAAATATGGTGCCCCCACTGCACCAGCTTTGGTAGAGAGTGCGATGCGACATGTGAAAATGCTGGAGGATTGTGACTTTACGGATATTGTAATTTCTATGAAATCGTCCACTGTTTCTACTATGATAGATGCCTATCGTCTGGCAGCCCAGCAATGTGATTATCCATTGCATCTTGGTGTCACAGAAGCAGGTACTGCCCATATGGGATTGATCAAGTCAGCCATTGGGATTGGAGCACTGCTGCATGATGGGATTGGTGCAACGATACGGGTTTCTTTAACAGATGATCCTGTGCAGGAGATTTATGCAGCAAAAGATATTTTGAAGTGTTTGGGATTGCGTGGCGGACCAGAGCTGGTGGCGTGTCCGACTTGTGGCAGAACCAGAATTGATTTGGTGAAGACAGCAAAAGAAGTAGAAGCGGCATTGGCAGGGGTAGAAAAAGATATTAAGGTTGCCGTAATGGGCTGCGTGGTTAATGGTCCCGGAGAAGCACGGGAAGCAGATATTGGGATTGCAGGTGGTGACGGCTGTGCTGTGCTGTTTAAAAAAGGTGAGGTTCTGCGAAAGATACCAGAAGCGGAAATTGTATCAGAACTCATGCAGGAAATTGAGAAACTTTAGGAGTGTGTAACATGGAAACATTGCGATTTTCCTATTTTTTGGATCCCTATGTGGCAGCATTGCCGGATTCCATGCAGGATGGTATGTTATACCGTCTGACTTATGCGGAAAATCTGACTCGTCTTTCTTTTTATGTCACATTTCCTCGTCTGGTGCCGGCTGCGGATGTCTTTGCATTGGAGCAAACGCTGCAAACGGCATTGGAAATCGAAACTGTGCGAATTGCCCCCAGATATGATTCTGCACTTTGCAGTGTAGATTATTTTCCAGATTTGCTGCAATTTCTGAAGCGAGAGCAACCGGTGGTCAATGGTTTTTTTGATGGTGCAGAGGTGCAACTGTCAGAGACGACACTGCAAATTACCTTGAAAAATGGTGGTTATGATATTTTAAAACGTTATCATGTGGCAGAGCAGCTCCAAAATTTGCTACAGCGACTCTTTTCCGTACAGCGAAAAGTAGAATTACAGGGAACGTCTGCTGTTTCGGAAGAAGACTATCATATGATGCAGGAAATTGCAGAAAAAACGGTGCCAAAGCATTCAGAACAGTTTCAAGTGCCGTCTGCTGTTCCCACACCACAGGGGAAAGCAGAGCCGGTCAAAGCACAACCGATTACTCTTTCAATTGCACTGGACAATATTGTACCGGGCAGTGCTACACTCATTAAAGGCAGACCGATTCGGGATTTGCCAATTTCCATTACAGACGCATTACAGCGGGAAGGACAGCGTTCTGTGATTCTGGCAGATGTCTTTGACATGGAAATGCGAGAAGTCAGAGGCGAACGAACCGTTGCCACCTATCAGGTGACAGATTACAAAAATTCCATCTTGGTCAAGCTGTTTGATACAACAGAAAATTTGAAAAAACTTGCACTGGAAGAGATTAAGAAGGGAAGCACCCTACTCTTGCTGGGACGCATTGATTTTGATCAGTTTGCACATGAGATGGTTTTGAAGCCGGATTCCATTACCATGGTGAAACGAAAGAAGAAAGAAGATCATGCAGAAAAGAAACGGGTGGAGCTGCATTGCCATACAGCGATGTCACAGATGGATGCCGTTACAGCGGCAGGGAAACTGGTCAATCGGGCACATGACTGGGGACATCCGGCAATTGCGATCACCGACCATGGGATTGCACAGGCGTTTCCAGATGCAATGAATGCATGGAATGCGATGAAAGATAAGGATTTTAAAATTATCTATGGCTGCGAAGCGTATGTTGTCAACGATTTGCAGAAGCAACAGGTTATTGATGAACCTGACCCACGCAGCTTGCAGGACGAAATCATTATTTTTGATGTGGAAACAACGGGCTTGAGTTATACCAAAGATCGCTTAACAGAAATCGGTGCAGTAAAGCTGCGAAATTTGCAAATTGTAGATACGTTTTCCACGATGGTGAATCCCGAAAAGCCCATTCCGCAAAAAATTGTAGAGTTGACTGGTATTACAGACAGTATGGTTGCCAATGCTCCCAGCGAACGACAGGCATTGGAGCAATTTATTGCTTTTTGTGGAACGGAGAAACCAGTACTGGCAGCACACAATGCACGCTTTGATACCTCCTTTATCCGCAATGCCTGCACTAGACAACAGATTGATTTTTCGTTTGTCACATTGGACACGCTTGTCCTGAGTCAGATCATGCTGCCGCAAATTGCAAAACATAAGTTGGATTCTGTTGCAAAGGCATTGAAGCTCGGAAAATTTGACCATCATCGTGCCTGCAACGATGCCCAGATGCTGGCGAAGATTTATGTAAAACTGGTTTCCCAATTGATACAGGAAAAAGGGTTGCAGACGCTTGCCGAGCTGAACACCGGCACAGCAGATGTGGATGTAAGAAAGCTGAAATCCTACCATCAAATCATATTGGTACGGAATCAGGCAGGCTTGAAAAACCTATACAAGTTGATTTCCTATGGACATTTAAAATATTTCTATCGAAAGCCATTGATACCAAAATCCGTTTTACAGCAGCATCGAGAAGGTTTGTTGTTTGGCAGTGCCTGTGAGGCAGGAGAACTGTTCCAAGCAATGGTAGAAAACCGTCCCCATGCAGAAATTGTAGAATTGGCAAAGTTTTATGATTATCTGGAAATTCAGCCAGATGAAAACAATGCATTTATGATTCGTAACGGGACAGCTGCCAACCGGGAAGAATTGAAAGACTATAATCGTGCAATTGTCAAACTGGGAGAAGAATTGCAGATTCCAGTTTGTGCCACATGTGATGTGCATTTTATGGATCCCGGAGATGCCAAATTCCGTGAAATTTTGCAGGCAGGGCAGGGCTATGACGATGCCAAATATCAGCCACCACTATATTTTCGGACAACAGATGAAATGTTGGAGGAATTCTCCTATCTAGGAGAAGAAAAAGCATACGAGGTCGTTGTAGAAAACACCAATTGGGTTGCAGATTGCATTGAACATATCCGACCGATTCCAAAGGGTACTTTTACGCCGAACATTGATGGTGCAGAAGAAGATCTGATTCGTATTACCAACGAGAAAGCACGGGAAATTTATGGTGACCCTTTGCCGGAATTGGTAGAAAAACGATTGAATCGGGAGTTGGATTCTATTATCAAACATGGTTTTGCCGTACTGTATATCATTGCACAAAAATTGGTATGGGACAGTGTTGCACATGGCTATGAAGTTGGTTCGAGAGGTTCTGTTGGTTCGTCCTTCGTGGCGTCTATGGCAGGTATTTCAGAAGTCAATCCGCTTGCACCGCATTATGTTTGCCCGAAGTGCAAGCACAGTGAATTTATCACAGATGGCAGCGTGGGTTCTGGATTTGATTTGCCAGCGAAAAAGTGCCCGGATTGTGGGACGGAGATGAATCGGGATGGACATGATATTCCGTTTGAAACGTTCTTAGGCTTTGACGGCGATAAAGCACCGGATATTGACTTGAATTTCTCCAGTGAGTATCAATCCTCTGCCCATCGTTATACAGAAGAATTGTTCGGACGGGATAACGTGTTCAAAGCCGGAACGATTGCTGCTGTGGCGGATAAAACAGCATATGGTTATGTGAAAAAATTCTTGGATGAGCGTGGCATAGAGTGCAGTCCCACAGAAATCAACCGTCTGTCCATTGGCTGTACCGGCATCAAGCGTACCACTGGACAGCATCCGGGCGGCATGGTCGTTGTTCCGAATGATTATGATGTCTATGATTTTACTCCGGTACAGCATCCGGCGGACTCTGCGGATTCTGATGTCATTACCACGCATTTTGACTTCCATTCCCTGCATGACACCATTTTGAAACTGGATGAACTGGGACATGTTGTGCCAACAATGTATCGACATTTGGAGAATATCACAGGGTTGGATATTCGAGAGATTCCAACTACAGATCCCCGTGTCATTCGGATGTGTACCCATGCAGACGAACTGGGGGTCACCAGCGAAGAAATCTACTGTAAAACTGGTAGTCTTGGAATTCCCGAAATGGGAACCGGTTTTACCATTCAAATGCTATTGGATTCTAAACCCACAAAATTCAGTGATTTTTTGCAGGTTTCTGGTTTGTCACATGGAACAGATGTATGGCTGGGTAATGCAAAAGATTTGATTGACAATGGTACTTGTACCATTTCTGATGTCATTGGAACGAGAGATAGCATTATGACCTATCTGCTGCATAAGGGAGTAGAACCGAAGCAGGCGTTTCAGATTATGGAGGATACCCGTAAGGGAAAAGCACCAAAGACTTTTACACCGGAGCGAATTCAGATGCTGAAGGATCACAATGTGCCGGATTGGTATATTGACAGTTGTCTAAAGATTAAATATATGTTCCCGAAGGCACATGCCGCTGCTTATGTTACTGCAGCCATTAAATTAGGTTGGTTTAAACTGTATCAACCGCTTGCTTACTATGCCGTTTACTTCAGCACACGAGGCGATGACTTTGATGTAGAACTGGTGATGCAGGGAAAAGCAGCGGTACGAGAGCGGATGGAATTGCTACGGGAAAAGGGAAATGAGCGTTCCAAAAAGGAAAATGATCAACTGGATCTACTCTATATTATCAATGAGATGCTGTGCAGGGGACTGTCGTTCCTGCCAATTGATTTATATCATTCTCATGCATCGCAGTATTTGGTAGAGAATGAAAAAATTCGGATTCCGTTTTCTGCCCTTAGCGGCATTGGTTTGGCAGCTGCAAATGGATTGTATGAAGCCGCACAAAAACGGGATTTTATTTCGATTGAGGAGTTTCAAAGTCGAAGTGGTGCATCGAAAACCGTCATAGAAACGCTGGAAAAGTTGAATGCATTCGGCAACTTGCCGAAATCCAGTCAAATGTCACTCTTTTAGCTTGACAAAGTAGTTGCAGCATGATATCCTATTACCATAGTAGCACGATAAAGTGCTTTTTCAGGAGGAACAAATGAGAAATTACAATCTAATTACGCCAGAAGGCACAAAGGATTTATTATTAGAGGAATGTTTGGTACGGCGGGAAACCGAAGAAAAAATCCGTGCTGTTTTTCAAAGTTATGGTTATGATGAACTGGTTACGCCGGGACTGGAGTTTTTTGATGTTTTTCAGTCCGATGCAGTTCGTTATCCGCAGGAGCAGCTATATAAACTGACAGACAGCAAAGGTCGGTTGTTAGTACTGCGTCCGGAGTCTACCACACCGATTGCAAGAGTTGTTGCCACTCGTCTGCGGGAAGCTGTGCTGCCACTGCGTCTCTGTTACATGCAGAGTGCTTATCGGTTTGAGCCAGCTTTGAAAGGGCGAAGTGATGCATTTATGCAGGCTGGTGTGGAGCTGATCGGTTCCAATTCCTATATGGCAGACTTGGAAATGGCAAGCATGGCAATTGGGGTGCTGAAAGCGTGCAATGAAACGAATTTTTCTCTGGAATTGGGTGATGCTGGCATTTTCAAGGAATTGATGCGGGAACTTCATGCTTCACCAAATACAAAAGAAGAAATTCGCTATTTGATTGAAACGAAAAACTATTCTGCTCTGAATGACCTGTTGAATACATTAGGGGATAACCATATTATTTATGCCCTGAAGAAACTGCCGTCTTTATTCGGTGGGGAAGAGGTATTTGAAAAAATGGCACAATTGTATACAACACCGCATATTCAGGAGATGTTGGAATATCTGCGGAAGCTGTACAATGAAATTGCAGCTCTGATTGGCAAAGAGCGGCTGAGTGTGGATTTGGGCATTGTCAATAAGGCAGATTATTATACCGGTGTGATTCTCAAAGGTTATCTGGAAGGTTACGGTGACGAAGTACTTTCCGGCGGTCGATACAACAAACTTCTGGAAAGCTTTGGATATGATGTACCAGCAGTTGGTTTTGCAGTCAATGTGGATGCCGTTGCAAAAGTGGCAATGAAAAAAAATCCACGGACAAAGAAGCCGGCGGATGCTGTCATTTATGCAGCATCTGGTTATGAGCAGGCAGCGATTACATTAGCAGAAACCAAACGGCAGGCAGGCAGTATTGTCGAGTTTGCATTGGAAGAAACACTGGAAGCTGCCTTGCAGTATGCAAAGACACGGAAAATTCCAAAATTATATCAAGTAGAAGAAGAAATTACGGAGGTCACTGTATCATGACAAAACCGCTTAGAATTGCACTGACAAAGGGACGCTTAGAAAAAGACACAGTTGGATTGCTGGAAAAGTTGGGTTACGACTGTGAGGCAGTACACAATAAGGGAAGACGGTTGATTCTGCCGATTCCAGACGGCAATATGGAAGTGGTACTTTCCAAAGCTGCGGATGTTATCACCTATGTGGAACATGGTGTTTGTGACTTGGGCGTTGTCGGAAAAGATACTATTTTAGAAATGTCCGGCAAGTTTTTTGAACTGGCAGATTTGGGCTTTGGAAAATGTCGGTTTGCATTGGCAACGAAAAAAGGAACGAATTTCTACAGTGGTTATGGTGTGAAGTGTATTGCAACCAAATATCCAAATGTTGCACGTCGCTTTTTTGAGAGTAAGGGCATGGATGTGGATATTGTAAAAATTGAAGGTTCTGTGGAACTGGCACCGCTACTGGAACTGTCAGACGGTATTGTGGATATTGTAGAAACTGGTGTGACACTGCGGGAAAATGGTCTGGAAGTGGTGGAAGAAATCGTACCGATTTCAGCAAGACTGATTGCCAATGTCGTCAGTCTGAAAATGCGGCAGCAGGAAATAGAAGCATTGATTCAGAAGATTGAGGAGGTATTGCAGGCATGATTACCATGAAACAGATTAACGCCAGTGTGGCAGAAGAACGAGAGGCATTTTTTCAGCTGTTAGAGCAACGGACTGGCGAAACGAACCAGCGTGTAACCGAAACGGTACAGGAAATTTTAAAGACGGTCAAAGTAGGCGGCGATGAAGCGGTTAAAAATTATACGTTAAAATTTGATGGCAGCTTACCGGAATATTATGAAGTACCAAGAGAAGTCATCAATGATGCTTTGACAGAAGCGGATGAAGCATTTGTCAATGCACTGCTGAATGCAATGGAGAATGTTCGAGATTTTCACCAGCGGCAAGTAGAACAGGGTTTTATTCACCCGATGGAAAACGGTGTGATTCTGGGACAGCGTGTTCGTGGTCTGGAGCGTGTAGGTTTGTATGTGCCGGGGGGTACGGCTGCCTATCCATCCAGTGTGTTGATGAATGCTGTGCCAGCAAAAATTGCTGGTGTTAAGGAAATTATTATGGTGACACCGCCGAGAAAAGACGGGACACCAAATCCGGATATTCTGGTTGCAGCAGCGATTTGCGGCGTAGACCGGATTTTCCTTTCCGGTGGTGCACAGGCGATTGCCGCATTGGCATATGGAACAGAAGAAATTCCGAAGGTAGATAAAATTGTCGGCCCTGGGAATATCTATGTGGCAACTGCCAAGAAGCTGTTATATGGTATTGTTGATATTGATATGATCGCCGGACCGAGCGAAGTATTGGTAATGGCTGATGAAACTGCAACACCGTCCTATGTCGCAGCGGATTTAATGTCACAGGCAGAGCATGATGTACTTGCATCCTCTATTCTGGTGACCACCAGTGCTGCATTGGCAGAACAGGTACAGGCAGAGATTAATCGGCAGGTGCAGACCCTTTCCAGAAAAGAAATTATTGAAAAGTCTATGAACAACTACGGTGCAATTTTGCTTTGCAATCGTCGGGAAGAGGCAGTACAGCTGGCAAACCGGATTGCACCAGAGCACTTGGAAGTTTTGATGGAAAATCCAATGGAGCTGCTGGGGGCATTGGACAATGCTGGTTCTGTCTTTCTGGGGCAGTATGCATCTGAACCATTGGGTGACTATTATGCAGGGCCAAACCACGTTCTGCCGACCAGTGGTACTGCACGGTTCTTCTCTCCATTGGGTGTGGCAAGTTTTACAAAGCGCTCCAGTTATACCTATTATACAAAGGATGCATTACGTGCGGCCAAAGATGATATTGTACTGATTGCCAATCGGGAAGGTCTAACAGCACATGCAAATGCGATTACAGTACGATTTGAGGATGAACAGTAAGATGGTAAATCCGTATACGATTTCTTTCAAAACTTATTGGAAAAATATGAAAATGAAAATGGAATTTGTTCTGGTTGATCCCATACACATAAATAGGAAGCAGTGTATGTAAATTATATGGAACAATTGTTTACAGCAAAATCATGAATATTATAGAGAGGTGTAATATGAGAGAAGCCGTGATAGAGCGTAATACAAAAGAAACACAAATTCAAGTAAAAGTGATACTGGATGGAAAGGGTGTTGCGGAGATTCACACTGGGATTGGCTTTTTTGATCATATGCTGACTGCCCTTGCCGTACATAGTGGTATTAGTATGTATATTCAGGTTGCTGGAGATTTGCATGTAGACGGGCATCATACAGTAGAAGATACTGGTATTGTACTGGGGAAAGCCATTGGAGAAGCCTTAGGTGACAAGTCTGGCATTACCCGTTATGGCAGTGCCTACATTCCGATGGATGAAGCACTTGCCTTTTGCAGTCTGGATATCAGCAATCGTCCGTTTTTGGTCCTTCAGGGAACATTCACCAATGCTATGATTGGGCAGTATGACACCTGTCTGACAGAGGAATTTTTCCGTGCCTTTGCCTTTCAGGCTGGCATTACCTTGCATATTAACATGATGTACGGTGTGAACGATCACCATAAATGCGAAGCTGCTTTTAAGGCAGTGGCACATGCATTAAAAATTGCCATTGAGCCGACAAAAAGTGGACAAACACTTTCTACGAAAGGGGTTTTATAAATGATTGCCATTGTAGACTATGGTGCCGGTAACATTTTCAGTGTCAAAAATGCACTGGATTATCTGGGATTGGAAAGTCAATTGACGGATGATATGCAGACCATTCAGCACGCAGATGCCATTATTTTGCCGGGTGTTGGAGCATTCCCCAGTGCGATGCAGATGCTGAAAGAACGGAATTTAGTGGAAGTTCTGCAAACGGAGGCAAAAAGGAAGCCGTTTCTGGGTATTTGTCTTGGGATGCAGCTGATTTTTGAAAAAGGCTACGAGTTTGAAGAATGTGATGGCTTGGGACTGATTCCCGGCACAGTTGAAAAAATACCAGCAGCAGACTTGATTATTCCGCATATGGGTTGGAATAAGCTCGAATATCAGATGGATTGTCCATTGCTGCATAATCTGAGTGAGGAAGCATATGTGTATTTTGTACATTCCTATCAGGCGTTTGTACCATCACAATATTTGGCAGCTTATGTTACCTATGGTGGGCAAATTCCGGCAATGGTTTATGATGGAAAAACAGTTTTCGGTGCACAATTTCATCCGGAAAAGAGTGGGGAAACTGGCTTACAAATTCTGCGAAACTTTGGAGGGCTGTTGAAATGATTATTTTACCTGCAATTGATATACAGGACGGCACATGTGTACGTCTGGTAAAAGGCGATTTTTCCACTTCTCACAAAGTTGCAGAAGATTACCGAAAGACCGCTGCTGATTTTGTTGCAGCTGGTGCCGCTTGGATTCACATGGTCGATTTGGATGGTGCCAGAGCTGGCAAACCAATGAATGCAGATTTGTTTCTGGATGTCGCAAAACATACACCACTAAAGGTCGAACTGGGCGGCGGTATTCGCAGCTTAGATACAGTAGAAACTTATTTGCAGGGTGGTATTTCCCGTGTCATTCTGGGTTCCATTGCTCTGAAAAATCCGCAGATTGTCAAAGAGGCTGTCGCAGAATATGGGGATCGGATTGCTGTTGGAATTGATGCGAAAAATGGCATGGTTGCTGTAGAAGGTTGGCTGGACAGTTCTTCTGTCGATTATCTTTCTCTTGCAAAAGAGATGACGGCGGTTGGGGTAAAGTACATTATTTATACAGATATTTCCAAAGATGGTACACTTTCTGGTGTTAATACGGAACAGTTACAGCAGATTCACAACGCCGTTGGTACAAGCTGCAATATTATTGCAAGCGGCGGCGTGCATACCATTGCGGATATTCAAGCGTGTAAGCAGATGGGACTGTATGGGACAATTTGCGGAAAGTCACTATATCAGGGAACATTGCAATTAGAAGAAGCCATTGCTTGTGCTGGTGCACAGCAATAAGAATGGAGGCTGCGTGATATGCTGGCAAAAAGAATTATTCCCTGTCTGGATGTACGGGATGGAAAAGTAGTAAAGGGCGTCAAGTTTGAGGGAATTCGAGATGTTGGCGACCCTGTTGCCTTGGCACAGGAATATAATGCACAGGGTGCAGATGAGATCGTATTTTATGATATTACTGCCTCTTATGAAAAAAGAGGCGTGATTCTGGATGTGGTACGAGAAGCAGCGAAGAAAATCTTTGTACCGCTGACTGTTGGCGGTGGCATTAAGAGTATTGACGATTTTCGGGAAACTTTGCGTGCTGGTGCGGATAAAGTATCTGTCAATTCGCAGGCAGTACAGAATCCGACTTTGATTCGGGAGGCAGCTGATATTTTCGGCAGCCAATGTGTTTGTGTTGGGATTGACGCCAAAAAAATTGGTGAAAACAAATGGTCAGTTTTCATCAATGGCGGCAGAGTGGATATGCATCTGGATTTAATTGACTGGGTAAAGCAGTGTGAGCAATTGGGAGCAGGGGAGATTTGCCTGAATTCCATTGATGCAGACGGCACAAAGGAAGGCTTTGATCTGCCGATGCTGAAAGCGGTTTGTGGTGCAGTTTCTATTCCAGTCATTGCCAGTGGCGGTGCTGGCAAACTGCCGGATTTTGCAGAAGCTTTTCTGGAAACGGGTTGTTCTGCCGCTTTGGCAGCTTCTCTCTTTCATTTCGGGGAGTTGACTGTACAGGATGTCAAGGCAGACTGCCGGAAAAAGGGTATTTTAATGCGGTGATGATATAATTGTATTTTGTATACTCATGCTGTCACTGCAGAAAGAATTTAAGGAACGTGAGTTCGATGAGAGCGTTTTATCTGCCGAATGGCAACTGCGGTCAAGC
>CAUDDP010000040.1 GCA_958448395.1 uncultured Oscillospiraceae bacterium
GAGCCAGCTTGACCGCAGTTGCCATTCGGCAGATAAAACGCTCTCATCGAACTCATGTTAAATAAAACGATCTAAACTCTGCCGGCAAAAGGGGAGTGACAGTTTTGATAAGGATGCAATAGAATGTATTTCTGTCAAACTTTACGGAATGTTATTTTATTGTTTTCATAATTTGTTCTTCTGTAGTCTGCTGTATTTTCTTTAGCTTTTTTACCTGTCTCCATAATAAAGTTGCTTCTTGTTGTGAAAGGGATGAATTTTGCAGGCGTTGTTCCAACACTTCAATCGTCCCACAAATTGTTGAAAATAAAGTAAAATAAGGCTGCTTGTAACTATTCATCTGTTAATCTCCTTTCTTCTTTTCTCTCATTATAACCTGTTTTAGGTTAAAAGCCAATGTATTTTTAAGAAACATTGTATTATAACAGAGACAGGAGGGGATTGGATGCGAAATCGGATTCGAGACTTGCGAGAGGATGCAGACTTAACACAAACGCAAGTGGCACAATATTTAAAAATGTCCCAAACAGGCTATTCCAAATATGAGACAGGAGAAAATGATGTTCCAACGACCGTCTGGCATGCTTTAGCAGACTTCTATCATGTCAGTGTTGATTACCTGATGGGACGCACAGATGTCAAAACACCCTATCCCCAAACTCTATTCAAGTAATAATACAAAAAGACCGCATAATGCTCCAAGGAACGTCATGCGGTCTTTTTGCAGTTTGTTGTATGACAAAATAGAAAGCTTAGTCTTCTGTCTTTTCAGCATCAATGAACTTTACGATGTCGCCAACGGTCTTCATGCCCTCTACAACATCATCTTCAATCTTTACTTCGAACTCGTCTTCCACTGCCATTACCAGGTCAACGATGTCCAGAGAATCTGCACCCAGATCATCCTGAATATTTGCGTCCATTGTTACCTCGTCTGCTTCTACATCCAGCTGGTCTACGATCATTTCCTTAATCTTGTCAAATGTTGTCATGTTTTTTTCCTCCAAAATTATTATTCATTTTCATTTACGGCAGCCGCCTTTTGCACATGCTGAGATGGCTCTGAGAAGACGCCGATTTTTCTAAACTTAGTATACCGTTCTTTTTGTAAAATGTCAATATCTTTTTCCAATTTTGCAGCTATCGTTTTCACCAAATATTCCTTAATATTTTGCGACATTTTGTCCAAATCGCTTTGTGCCCCATCTGCTGGTTCCGGAATGATGGCATCTGCTACCCCAAACTCTAACAAATCCTGTGCCGTAATCCGCATAACTTCACAGGCTTCTTGTTCTCTGGAGGCATCTTTCCATAGGATGGAAGCCGCACCTCTCGGCGAAATGACAGAATACAGTGCGTTTTCCAACATTGCTAAGTCATCGCAGACACCCAGTGCCAGTGCACCACCGCTGCCGCCTTCCCCAAGAACAACAGAGACAACGGGCGTTTTCAAGGACATAAATTCCGCCAGATTTCTGGCAATTGCCTCTCCCTGTCCCCGTTCTTCTGCCTCAATGCCGCAGAAAGCACCGGGCGTGTCAATAAAGCAAATAATCGGTCGGTGAAATTTTTCCGCCTGTTTTGCCAGCCGCAGTGCCTTTCGGTAGCCCTCCGGATGCGGCATGGCAAAGTTGGATTTCTTATTCTCCTCCAGATTGCGTCCTTTGACTTCTGCAAGGATCGTAACAGGGATACCGTTCAGTCTGCCAATGCCGCCCAGAATCGCACCGTCATCGCCATAACTGCGGTCACCGTGCAGTTCAAAGAATTCTTCAAAGATTCGGGGCAGATAGTCATGAATGGTAGGACGGTTCTTTTCCCGTACCAGCAGCTGCTTCTCCCATGCCGTCCTCTGATGCTGTTTTGTCATGCTTGCACCTCCTCTGTCTGTTTTGCTTCTTCTGGCAGATAGCCATGTAGCCGCAGCAGGGAGGAGAGGGTACGCCGCAGCTTGCTTCGCTCTACAATTTGATCCACAAAGCCATGTGTCAGCATAAATTCTGCCAGCTGGAAATCATCCGGCAGATGCTGTTTAATGGTGCCTTCAATGACACGCCGTCCGGCAAAGCCAATCAAAACCTTTGGTTCTGCCAGAATAATATCTCCTAGGGAGGCAAATGAAGCCGTCACACCACCTGTAGTCGGGTCAGTCAGCACAGTGATATAAAGTTGTCCGGCTTCATTGTGTCGCTGTACCGCAGCGGAGGTTTTTGCCATCTGCATGAGGGAGAGAATGCCCTCCTGCATTCTTGCACCGCCGGAAGCAGTGAAAGCAATCACTGGCAGTTGCTTTTCTGCTGCACGCTCAAAGGCACGGGTGATTTTTTCCCCCACAACACTGCCCATGGATGCCATAAAAAAGTGGGAATCCATGACAATGATGACAATACGGGAGCCATTTATGGTACATTCACCGGTTAGAACAGCATCCCGTAAACCGGTTTTCTCCTGAAGCTGTGCCACTTTTTCAGCGTAACCGGGGAAGGCAATCGGATCAAGGCTTTCCAGTTCTGCATCATATTCTGTAAAGCTGTCTGCATCTGCTGTGATTTGCAGCCGTTCCTTTGCCGTCAGCCGTGCGTGATACCGGCAATTCGGGCAGACCTTTCCTGCTTCCTGAAAGACCGTCAGCAGGACGGTATGTTGGCAGCGTGGGCATTTGAACGTCGGCTGCTCATGTGCATGTACGCCCTCGTCGCCGTAAAACCGTTTGGTTACGGTTTTGAATAAATCATCTAACATGTTTTTCTACCACCATCTGATCAGCCGCCTGACGGCAAGGCTGTTGTTTTTATTTTTGCGTTTTCTGCGTTTGTTCCAGCCACTGCATTAAAAATGCATTGTCATAGGTACCATTCTCAAAGGCTTCTGTCTTGAGCAGCCGCAGTTGAAAGTCAATATTTGTCTCTACACCATCTACCAGAAATTCTGACAATGCCCAACGCATTTTCTGAATGGCTTCTTTTCGGGTTGGTGCATGGACGATCAATTTTGCAATCATGGAATCATAATAGGGCGGAATCGTATAGCCCTGATAAATGGCACTGTCAATCCGAACACCCATGCCGCCGGGCAGATGCAGAGCCTGAATCGTTCCGGGGGATGGACGGAAGTTGAAGTCTGGGTTTTCCGCATTGATGCGGCATTCAATCGCATGACCACGCAGTACAATATCCTCCTGTGTAAACGGAAGGGGTTCTCCCTGTGCAATCCGCAGCTGCATCTGTACCAGATCAATGCCGGTGACCCATTCTGTAACCGGATGTTCCACCTGAATCCGCGTGTTCATCTCCATGAAATAAAAATGTTTCTCATGGTCTACCAGAAATTCAATGGTTCCGGCATTACAGTAGCCGCACGCCTTTGCAGCTGCTACGGCTGCTTTTTGCATGGCATTCCGCAGTTCTGGTGTCATGAGGGGACTGGGGCTTTCCTCCAGTACCTTTTGATTTCGTCTCTGCATACTGCAATCCCGTTCCCCAAGGGCAACGGTGTTGCCGAATTCATCTGCAATAATCTGTACTTCGACATGGTGCGGTCCGATAATCAGCTTCTCCAGATAGACCGTATCGTCACCGAAAAACTTTTTTGCCTCTTCCTGTGCGACATGCAGCTGTTCTTCGAGCTGTTCTTCGCTGTCCACCCTGCGAATACCCCGTCCGCCGCCGCCGGCAGACGCTTTTACCAGTACTGGATAGCCGATTTCTCTTGCAACAGCTTTTGCTTCTTCCAGAGACGAAATGGCACCCTCTGAACCGGGGATGACTGGTACACCAGCCGCTTTCATGGTTTCCTTCGCTCTTGCCTTATCTCCAAGCATTGCAATGCATTCTGGAGAAGGCCCAATGAAGGTAATGCCGTTTTCCCGGCAAAGTCGGGCAAATTCTGCATTTTCCGACAGGAAACCGAAACCGGGATGCACAGCAGTTGCACCGGTTTGCCGGCAGGCTTCTATGATAGAATCCATCCGCAGATAGCTGTCTGCGGTTGCAGGTGATCCGATGCAGACGGCATGGTCTGCAAATTTGACGTGGAGTGCATCCCGATCGGCGGTGGAATATACACTGACACAGCCCAGATTCTGCTCCCGACATGCACGGATAATCCGTACAGCAATTTCTCCCCGGTTGGCAATCAATACATTGTCAAATCGCATAGAGGGTCTGCCTTACTGTTCCACTGCGAACTTAATTTCGCAGCTGACTGCCTTTTTGCCGCTGACACTGGCAACCGCCTTGCCAATGCCGACCGGACCTCTCTGGCTGATGATTTCCACTTCCAGATCCAGCACATCACCCGGTACAACCTGCCGGCGGAACTTTGCCTTGTCAATGCCCGCAAAGAGGGCGATTTTTCCTTTGAATTCTGGCTGGGACAGAATGCAGACCGCACCAGCCTGTGCCAGCATTTCAATCATGAGAACGCCGGGTGTCACTGGCTTTTCCGGAAAATGCCCTTTGAACCAGAAGTCGTCCTCTTTGATGTATTTTCTTGCAGTAATTTTCTGTCCGACTTCCATCGACAGCACTTCGTCAATCAGCAGGAACGGGTCACGATGCGGAATGATTTCCTTGATCTGTTCCTGATTCAGCAATACTTCTGCCATAGTGGCTCCTTTCTTACTCTACCCGTAAAATCGGCTGATCATATTCAACGGCCTCGCCGTTGCCGACCAGAATTTCCTTCACAACACCTTCTACTTCGCTCTGTACCTCATTCATCAGCTTCATGGATTCAATGATAAAGAGCACATCGCCTTTTTTCACCGTATCGCCCACTTTAATAAATGGCGGCTGATCTGGTGCAGATGCAGCATAAAATGTGCCCACAATCGGTGCTTTTACCAGTGTGCCGACGTTGGCGGACGACGTTTCTGTTTTCTGTGGTGTTGTTGGTGCAGCGGCTGGTACAGCAGGCATGGGTGCAGCAACCGGCATCATTTCCACTGCGGTTTGTGCAGCTGTTTTTTTGCCTTTTACTGTAATGGTGCTGTTTCCGTCCTGAATAGTGATTTCCCCCAGGTTTTTATCTGCAACAATTTCTGCTAGTTTCTGAATGAAATCCAGATTCATATTGTTTTTTTCCATTCTATTTTCTCCTTATTCTGTGCACTTCTTGAAACACAGCGTCGCATTGTGTCCGCCGAAGCCCAAGGAGCTGGACAGAGCGGCATTGACCTCACATTCCACTGGACCATCTGTGCAGTAATCCAAATCGCATTCCGGGTCTGGTGTGGTATAGCCAAGTGTCTGATGCAGGAAGTTTTCGTGAATAGATAGTGCTGAAACAATGGCTTCGACGGCACCTGTGCCGCCCAGCATATGACCGGTCATGGACTTTGTGGAGTTAATTTTAACGGCTCTGGCTGCGTCTTCACCCAGAGCAATCTTGATCGCATTGGTTTCATATTTGTCATTCAAGCCGGTAGAAGTGCCATGTGCATTGATATAAGTAATATCAGACGGCTGTAAACCTGCTTCGGTATAGGCATTGACCATTGCCTTTGCAGCGGCTTCACCGTCTGGAGCTGGAGAAGTCATGTGGTACGCATCGCAGGTTGCCCCATAACCAGCCAGTTCACAGTAGATTCTTGCACCTCTTGCTTTTGCGTGTTCGTATTCCTCCAGCAGCAGAACACCGCAGCCCTCACCAAGGACAAAACCGCTCCGGTTCTTGTCGAATGGTATGGAAGCCTTTGTCGGGTCGGATTCCTTGGTCAGTGCTTTCATGGTCTTAAAGCCGCCGATGGTAAATTCATTGACTGTGGATTCTGTGCCGCCGCACAAGCAGGCATCCAGATAACCGTCTTTAATTTTGCGGAAGGCTTCGCCAATGGCATGGGTTGCAGAAGCACAGGCAGTGACAGTACAATAGTTGTCGCCCCGGAAATTGGTCTTCATGGCAACTTCCCCGCCAGCCATATTGGAAATCATCATTGGTACGAAAAACGGAGAAATCCGGTTCGGTCCTTTTTCCAGATAGATGCTATGTTGTTTCTGGGTCATTTCCAGACCGCCGATCCCACAGCCGATGACCACACCACAGCGGTAAGGGTCGAGATCCTTCAGGTCAGAACCGCAGTCAGCCAGTGCCTGCTTTGCAGAGGCAACGGCAAATTGCGTAAAGCGTTCCATGTGGCGGATGTCCTTCTTATCCAGATAATCTGCCGGATCAAAATCTCTTACGATGCCAGCAACGCTGACTTCCACTTCCGTGGTATCAAATGTATCAATTTTAGAGATACCGAGTGTACCCTTCTTGACATTGTTCCAGAAGGTTTCCAGATTAGAGCCAAGTGGGTTGACGGTTCCCATTCCTGTAATGACAACTCGTTTCATATCGAATCCTTTCTCAAGCAGGCTGATTGGAAAGCCGCTTTTATTTTGATGAAATATCATTTTATTTAAAAGCAGAATATCATTCTGATTACATATCCCTCATAGGGGTACACAAATCCATTTTTGTATTTTCCCTCACAGATACCAGTCTCATCTCCGTTGGCAGCTTGACTATAACCTGCCGTCTGGCAGGGGAAAACCTGTCTGCCATTTTGTCTCCCATGAAGGGGACAGAACATTCTTTCGCAGAAAGGGATGTTCAGAGGTCGAACTGCGGCAGCTTGTCTCCCTTGCATCTCCCCCCATCGAGTTGCATCAGCTTGACCATAATTTGCCGTCCGGCAGGGAAAATCTGTCTGTCATTTTGTCTCCCATGAAGGGGACAGAACATTCTTTCGCAGAAAGGGATGTTTAGAGGTCGAACTGCGGCAGCTTGTCTCCCTTGCATCTCCCTCCGTCGAGCCGCATCAGCTTGACCATAATTTGCCGTCCGGCAGGGGAAAACCTGTCTGTCATCTTGTCCCCCGTGAGGGGGACAGAACATTCTTTCGCAGAAAGGATGTTCAGGGGGCGGA
This sequence comes from uncultured Oscillospiraceae bacterium, assembly GCA_958448395.1. GTDB lineage: Bacteria > Bacillota > Clostridia > Oscillospirales > Ruminococcaceae > Ruminococcus_C. The sequence goes on from CAUDDP010000040.1 coordinate 6,914, forward strand.
CTGCGGTCAAGCTGACTCCAGCTTGTTACATCATTAAGCCGCCGGAGATTTCAATGGTCTGCCCAGTGACATAGCTGGCATCGTCCGAACACAGGAACGAAACAACGCTTGCAATCTCTTCCGGATTGCCGTACCGTCCCATTGCTACCAGACCCAGCATTTTTTTTCTCTGTTCTTCTGTCAGAGCATCCGTCATCGGGGTTTTGATAAAGCCCGGTGCAACGGCATTGACAGTAATCCCTCTCGAACCCAGTTCCTTTGCAGCGGTCTTTGTCATGCCGATAATGGCTGCTTTAGAAGCAGAATAGTTCATCTGTCCCGGATTGCCGTACAGACCAGCAACGGATGCCAGACTTACGACTCTGCCGTGCTTCTGCCGCAGCATCACAGCACCCACCAGTTTCATCATATTGAATACACTCTTTTGGTTGACTGCAATGACAGCATCATACTGTTCCTCAGACATCCGCAGCAGCAGTCCGTCCTTTGTAATGCCAGCGTTATTGACCAGAGCATCAATGCTGCCGAAACGGGTCTTGACTGCCTTTACCATTGCTTCACACTGTGCATAATCTGCCACATTGGCTGCAAATAATTCTGCTTCTACCCCGTAGGAACGGCAGGTTTCTGCCACCTTTTCTGCATTTGCCTTGTCATTGTCGCTTGGGTAGTGGTTGATTGCAATATTGTAACCGTCCTTTGCCAGACGTTCTGCGATACATGCACCGATACCTTGCGATGCACCTGTAATCAATGCAGTTGCCATATTGTCACATTCCTTTCTTTTGCAACGTAAAAATGAAAATCTTATTTTATACGGATTGTCCTCTCTCTGCATGAGATGATTTTTATCGGTTCAGCAGCGTTTCTGCTTGTCCCATCATTTCCTGAATGACATCTGCACATGGCTTAATGTCGTGAATCATGCCAGCAATCAAACCGCACAGGAAGGAACCTTCCTCCACATTGCCATCTACGACTGCCTTTCGTAGCGAACCAACGGTCAGTGCTTCAAAATCCTCCGGTGGTGCAGCAGTCTTTTCCATTTCGAGCAGCTTCTTGGTGAACTTGGTCTTGACGCCACGGCACGGACTGCCGGAGAACACACCAGTCATGGCACTGTCGGTATCCTTTGCTTTCAGCACCAGATTCTTGTAGTTTTCGTGAATCTGGCATTCTTCCGTTGCCAGAAACCGTGTGCCGACCTGTACGCCCTCTGCACCGAGCATGAAAGCGGCTGCAATGCCTCTGCCGTCAGCGATGCCGCCTGCGGCAATGACAGGAATGGAAACAGCGTCTACCACCTGCGGGACTAAGCACATTGTGGTATTCTGTCCGATATGACCGCCGGACTCCATGCCCTCTGCAATAACAGCATCTGCTCCGGCACGTTCCATTCTTCTTGCCAGTGCAACGGATGGGACAACCGGAACGACCTTAATGCCGGCTTCTTTCCACGCTGCCATGTATTTTCCCGGATTGCCGGCACCGGTTGTAATCATTGGAACCTTTTCGTCAATGACGAGCTGTGCCAGATCTTCCGCATTTGGGCTCATCAGCATAATATTGACTCCAAATGGTTTTCCATTGACTTTTTCCTTGCAGATGTGGATTTGCTCCCGTAGATAATCAATGGGGGCACTGCCGCCGGCAATGATACCAACGCCGCCGGCATTGGTGACAGCAGCAGCAAGGGTGCTCTCAGCCACCCATGCCATACCGCCCTGTAACATCGGATATTCACATCCGAACAGTTCTGTAATTCTGGTTTTCATTTGTGTATTCCTTTCTGTTTCTGCCTGTGAACAGAAATCCTTCTTCTATCACGCTATGTTACCGCTTTTTACGAAGCATACGCATATGTTTCACAGGGGCTTGTCCTTCCTTGGGGAGGACAGCTTTTTCGGAGAAAAAGCACATAAGTGTGCTGTGGACAAGCTGGTTTCGCTTGTTAATATTCCATAATGATGGCAGCATAGGTCAGACCAGCACCAAAGCCGACCAGACAAATCTTGTCTCCCCGCTGAATTTTGCCATCCCGAATCCCTTCATCCAATGCAATTGCAATAGAAGCACTGGACGTGTTGCCATGGTGGTCAATGTTTACGATTACCTTTTCCATTGGCTGCTTTAAATACTTCATTGCCGTTTCAATGATCCGCATATTTGCCTGATGTGGCACGACCTTGTCCAGATCGTTCAGGTCGAAGCCAATTTTTTCTGCTGCCATTCTTGCTGCCTTTTCCAGAGCGTGGGTTGCAAAGCGGTATACTTCCTTGCCGTCCTGTAACATAGTGTATTCCCATCCCTGTGGTGCAAGATGCATATCTGGATCGCCCAGTTCCATTTCTCTTTTTGCCTTGACAAATGGAGAACGAGGCAGTGCACTGTGTGCGTACAGGTACTTTGCACCGGTGCCGTCTGCACCGAGGTGACTGGTATACAGTGCATCTGGTGCATATTCGATGACAGCAGCTGCTGCGCCGTCTCCAAATAAAATGCAGGAAGAACGGTCACTGTAGTTGGTGATCTTTGACAGACTCTCATTTGCGACCACTAAGGCATATTTCATCGTGCGGTCTGTCATCAGAAACCGATGTGCCGTATCCATCGCATAAACAAAGCCGGAGCAGGCAGCGTTCAGGTCAAAGCAGGCAGCATTGACTGCCTTTACTTCTCGCTGCACAATGCAGGACATGGAAGGGGTACTATATTCGCTTGTAATCGTTGTATCAATCAGCAGTCCGATGTCTGTCGGGTCAATACCCGCTTCTGCAATGGCCTGCTTGGCTGCTTCAGCACCCATATACCATGTGGGTTCGCCATCTGAAACATGCCGGACGCTGATGCCGGTTCTTGTCCGAATCCATTCGTCATTGGTTTCTACCATTTCTGACAGATCCGCATTGGTCAGCGTGCAGGGCGGTGTATAGCTGCCAGTGCCTAAAATGTGAATGCCCATGCAAAAAAATCCTCCGTTCCTATTGTTTCAAATCAAAATTTGTGGTATGATAGGAGCATGGATGACTGTGAAACAGTCTGACGCACATATTCATACATTTTATATTATAAAGGATTTCGGCACAATTTGCAATGCGGAAACCTGTTATTTTCCGTCGCTTTGGAACAAATCCTATTTTTTGCACAAAATAGCCGCTTGATTTTTGTGCATTTTGTTCCTTTTTCCGAAATTCAAACCGAAAGGATGGTTACGATTATGACAGTTTCTCTTTTTTCCGGACAGGGATCTCAGTATGTAGGGATGGGACTTGATCTGCTGGATGCCCATCCGGCACTGGCAGCAATCTATGATACGGCTTCGGCTGTACTGGGCTTTGACCTAAAGGATATCATTCAAAACAGTGAAGAAGCAACCCTTGCTCGTACGATTTATGCACAGCCTGCCATCATGGCAACATCGCTCTGCTGTCTGGGGGCAGCGAAAGAACAGGGCTACACGTTCGATGCAGTTGCTGGTCATTCGCTGGGGGAATATGCTGCGATGGTGGCATCGGGTATGCTTTCTCTGGAGGATGGCTTTCGGGTCATCAAGGCACGTTCTGAGGCAATGGAAGCAGCAGCTCAGCAGGCAGATGGTGTAATGTGTGCCATCTTGAAGCTGAAGCCGGAGGAAGTGGAACGGATTTGTGCGGAAACAGAGGGCTATGTCGTACCGGCAAACTATAATTCCAGTGTACAGACGGTCATCGCCGGAGACAAGCCGGCAGTAGAAGCCGCAGCCGCAGCCTGTGCTGCATTAAAGGCTCGTACGAAAATGCTTGCAGTTGCCAGTGCATTTCATACCAAATTCATGCAGCCAGCGGCAGATGCGTTTTATGCTGCGATTCAGAATGTTTCCTTCCAGAAACCGTCTGTTCGTTTTTATTCCAATGTACTTGGCACAGAGCTGACAGACTTTTCTGATATGCCGTCCTTGCTGGCAAAACATATTGTTTCACCGGTTCGATTTACACAGGAGTTAGCACAGATGCAGGCAGACGGTGCAGATACTTTTATTGAATTTGGACCAAAGGCAGTTTTAACTGGGCTGGTAAAAAAGACACTTAAAGATGTAACTGCAAAGAATTGCGAGTCTGTTGTCACCTTAAAAGAGGTGGTATAACATGGGACAGTATACTTTAATCGGACATCCGCTTGGGCATTCCATGTCCCCCTGGATTCATGAACGGTTGTTTCGGCTTTCCAAACGAGAGGCAAATTATACGTTGACCGATCTTGTTGCAGAGGATTTAACACTGCAAATTGATGATCTGCGTTCCTTAGATGGCTTTAATGTTACCATTCCGCACAAGGTAGAAATCATTCCCTTTCTGGATGATATGGCAGCGTCTGCCCAGCGGTATCAGTCTGTCAACTGCGTAGTGAATCGGAAAGGAAATCTGATTGGCTATAACACAGATTGTGATGGCTTTTTGCGTTCGGTGGAAGCATTTCCACTGCATGGTAAGGTGCTGCTGTTGGGCTGCGGCGGTGTTGGCAGGATGATGGCAACAGAAGCGGTGCTGCATGGAGCAGATTTGACCATTGGCATTCTGGAGCGGCATTTGTCGCTGGCACATACCTTTGTGGAGGAACTGCGGGAAATGGTGCCCAATGCAAAGGTACGGTATGCATTGACCGCGGAGCTGGATGAGTCATTTGATTTGCTGATGAACAGTACACCAGTGGGTATGTATCCAAAAATGGGGGCAATGCCGTTGTCGGAGCATCTGCTTTCAAAATGCGGAACCGTCTTTGATGTCATTTATAATCCAACGGAGACCAAGTTGGTGCGGACAGCAAAGGCAATGGGAAAACCCGTCTGTGGCGGTGCAGCAATGCTGGTGTGGCAGGCAGTCAAGGCACATGAAATCTGGAATGGGGATATCTATTCCAATGAGCAAATACAGAGGCTGATTGCGGAAATGGAGACAGAAATTCAACGGTTATTTCCAGTGAAGGGGGAGATCGTATGACATTATTTTTATGTGGCTTTATGGGATGTGGCAAGACGGCACTGGGTCGGGTGCTGGCAGAGCAGCTGCAAATGCCATTGATGGATATGGATGAGGAAATTGTTCGGCAGAGCGGCATGACGATTCCGGAAATCTTTGAACAGAAAGGGGAATCATATTTCCGGCAGCTGGAGTCCGACATGGTCAGAACCTTGGCACAGCAGGCGGGGATCGTCTCTTGTGGTGGTGGTGCGATGGTGAATCCGCTTAATACCTTGATGGTGCAGCAATATAATGGGATTGTGATTTATTTACAGCAGTCGTTTGCGGTCTGCTACGAGCGGATTCGGAATGATAAAAATCGTCCGCTTGTACAAAGCCATACAAAAGAGGAATTGCAGCAATTGTTTGAAGAGCGGGAGCGTTGGTATCAGGTCAATGCAACGTATTCCGTTCTGGCTGGAGACACACCAGAAGAATCAGCGGAACGGGTGAAAAAGATTCTAAAGAAGTGGAGCCCGCAGTTTCTGCGAAAGGAGCAAGCATGAAATCTTATAGCAAATGGATTCTGGTATGTGTAGTGGCGGTTGTGGTAGGAGCAGGCGGTTTTCTGTTGGGAAGAACAACGGCACCGGAGAATACAGAGCGTACATTGTCTTGGGAGCAATGCGACACCATATATGCCACGATTCTCGAAAAGCAGGATAATTATTTTCATGTGGAAGGTTTGTCTGTGAATGATGTGAATGGGCAGGGAGAATATATCGTTCCGCTGAAGGATGATGTGAAGCTGCTCTGGCGTGGCACGGAGATTACCGCAGCAGATTTACAGGTTGGGGACAATATCGCCATTACCTATAGTGGTGATGTGCAGGAATCCTACCCTGCACAATTTACACAAGTGCTGCAAATAAAGAAGCTGTCGTAAGATGACAGGCTGCATTTTCATCAGATCGTACAATGCAAACAACGATCAGCCAAATCAAAAAAGGAGTTATCAATTATGACCATCTATCATGCCGTGATTCACACCATGACGGAAGCCGGTACGATACCGAACGGCTTTTTGACAGTGGAGGACGGAAAAATTACCTGTGTGCAGGCTGGTGATCCGGATGTTATCACAGAAGGGGACATAGATGCAGAGGGGAGTGTCCTGCTGCCGGGATTCATTGATGCACACACCCATCTTGGCATTCTGGAAGACGGGCTGGATTTTGAGGGAGACGACTGCAACGAATGCACCGACCCATTTACCCCACATTTGCGTGCCATTGATGGTGTGAATCCGTTGGATCGCTGCTTTTCGGAGGCACTGGCTGCTGGTGTGACGACCGTCATGACCTCGCCGGGCAGTGCAAATCCCTGCGGCGGAACGATGTTGATTCTCAAAACTGCCGGGCACTGTGTGGATGAAATGATGCTGGAGTTTGGTGGTATCAAATTTGCACTCGGTGAAAACCCAAAGAATGTCTATCATGGTCGGGATGAAATGCCGGTTACCAGAATGGCAACGGCTGCGATTATTCGGGAGGGTTTATACAAGGCAAAACGGTATTTGGAGCAGTGGGAGGCGGTGGAAGAAGCAGAAGATCAGCCGGATTATGATGCCAAATGCGAAGCTTTGCTGCCGTTGCTGCGGAGAACATACAAGGCACATTTTCACTGCCATCGGGCAGACGATATGATGACTGCCATCCGGATTGCAAAGGAATTTCATTTAGATGCCGTGCTGGTGCACGGCACAGAGGGACACCGGATTCCGGATGTGATACAGAAGGCAGGTGTCCCTGTGATTTGCGGTCCAATTCTCTGCGACCGCTGTAAGCCAGAGTTGCGGTATCTGGAGATTACCACACCGAATGCCCTGTATCAGCATGGTATTCCGATTGCACTTTGTACGGATCATACGGTGATTCCCATTCAGTATCTGCCGACGACAGCTGCTTTGGCAGTGAAGGGCGGATTACCGTATGAAGCGGCATTGCAGGCAATTACCGTGATGCCGGCAAAGATTCTGGGCATTGCAGACCGTGTGGGCAGTCTGGCAGCTGGCATGGATGCCGATTTGCAGATGTATCACGGCGATCCGCTGGACTTGCAGTGTGATCCATGGTTTGTCATGGTGAATGGAGAGATTGTGAAACAAGTTATATCATAAAAATGCGAGGAATATTGCCATGAAAAAGATTTGTAAGAAGGCAGCCTTCATTTTGGCAGCAGTCATTTGTCTGTTGACAGGAAGTCCGATAGGCGGTTTGTATAACAGCTTATTGAAATTACAATTTACAGTGGGAGCAGCAGAAACTATGACCTATACAGATGTTTTGCATGGTGTGCAGCTGGAGTATGCATATTGCTATAGATGGAGCTGGAAAGAGGATGAAATTACAGGCTGTAAAATCACAGGTTGTGATAAAAATGCTGTGTCTGTAGAAATTCCAACGGAGATAGATGGCGTGGCAGTGACAACAATTGGAGGGAATGTTTTCGAGGGCTGTTCTGCTCTGACTGCTGTCACGATACCAGATAGTGTAACAACAATCGGGGGGAGTGCTTTCAAGGGCTGTTCTGCTTTGCCTTCTATTACGATACCAGATGGTGTGACAACAATCGGAGCAGCTGCATTCAAAGGCTGTTCTGCTTTATCTTCTATTACGATACCAGATGGTGTGACAGAAATTGGATGGTTTGCTTTTGAGGATTGCATCTCTTTAACTACAGTTGCCATACCAAATAGTGTGACAGAAATCGGGAATCATGCTTTTGAGGATTGTATCTCCTTAACCACAGTTACCATGCCAAACAGTGTAACAAAAATTGGAGGGAGTGCATTCTCTGGATGTACTGACTTAGCCTCTATTGTCATTTCAAATCGTGTGGCGGAAATTGGAGGGTATGCCTTTTCTGACACACCGTGGCTGAAAGCGAGACAAGAAGAAAATCCGCTTGTTGTAGTGAATGGCATTTTAATTGACGGAAAAACTTGTAAGGGGGATGTAGTGATACCGGATGGTGTGGCAGCAATCGGGGATGCTGCCTTTTCGGGGTGTACTGCTTTGACCGCTGTCACGATACCAGATCGTGTAACAGCCATTGGAAGCTATGCCTTTTCGAGGTGTACCGCTTTGACCACTGTGACGATACCAGACAGTGTGACAACTATTGGAAGTTATGCCTTTTCTGATACCCTTTGGCTGAAAGGAAAACAAGCAGAGAATCCGCTTGTTGTAATCAATGGCATTTTAATTGACGGAACGACTTGTAAGGAAGGTGATGTGGTGATTCCGAGCAGTGTGACGAAAATTGGAGGGGGTGCTTTCGAGAATTGTAACGCCTTAACCACAGTTACAATACCAGATCGTGTAACAGAAATCGGAAGCAATGCCTTTTGGGGTTGTGCGGCTTTAACTATGGTCACCATAGAAGATCCGTCCTGCGAGATTCAAGGTGTCATTACGATTCCAGATACCGCAACCCTTTATGGCTACATTGGTTCCACCGCAGAATCTTATGCGAAATGGCACAATCTAACATTCGTTTCTTTAGATGCAGTGGTGCTGCAAAAGGGTGACCTCAACGGCGACAACAAAATCACCCTCACCGACCTCATTCCCCTCCAAAAATATCTCCTCCGTCAAACTGCACTCACCACCGAACAATCCGCTCACGCTGACCTGAATGGGGACGATATGATCAATGTCATTGACCTCATACTTCTCAAGCGGACACTCCTCACGCTCTCCTAAATCGCTGAAAATCACATCTTCGCTGTCGTTCTGTCGTTAAAATGACAGGATGGCAGCGAAAAAAATAAAAAATCCTGTTATACAAACCGAAAAAATGCCGATTCCAGCAAAATCGGCTTGACAAATGCAGAAAAGTAGAGTAAAATAGAAATAATCAAATCAAATACATAATTACAACCGGCAGCGTGCTTGTCCGGTGTCAAAAAAAGCTGTTTGAGCGTGTTCAGTCCGATTGAATGCCCTTGACAGTTTTTGTGTATCTGGACAAAGGAAAAAACCGGTTCAAAAAATGGAGGGAACCAAAATGGGAATGTGTGAAAAGTTTGGGAAACAGGGTTTGACATTCGATGACGTCCTGCTGATTCCGGCAGAATCCGATGTGACACCCAATATGATTGACCTGCGGACAACACTGGCTGGTCACGTTCAGCTGAACACCCCGATTATGACGGCGGCAATGGATACCGTAACAGAAGCGGAAATGGCAATTGCCATCGCAAGAGAAGGCGGCATCGGTATCATTCACAAAAATATGACCATCGAACAGCAGGCGGATGAGGTCGATAAGGTGAAGCGTTCAGAAAACGGCGTTATTGTCAACCCATTCTCTCTGACAGAAGATCGTCTGGTTTCAGATGCAGACGAATTGATGGGCAAATATAAGATTTCCGGTGTTCCGATTGTAGACCGCACCGGTAAGCTGGTCGGTATTATCACGAACCGGGATATGCGGTTCCTGACAGACTATAGTGCTCCGATTTCCGAAGTGATGACGAAGGAAAATCTGATCACTGCCCCAGTTGGCACCACAATGGAAGAAGCACAGAATATTTTGCGTCGGCATAAGATTGAGAAGCTCCCGCTGGTAGATGAAAACGGCTATCTCAAGGGACTGATTACCATTAAGGACATTGAAAAGGCAGTGCAGTTTCCGAATTCTGCAAGAGATGAAAAGGGTCGCTTGCTCTGTGGTGCTGCCATCGGCGTGACAGCAAATGTTGTAGAACGTGCACATGCACTGATTGATGCACAGGCGGATGTGTTGGTATTGGATTCCGCACACGGTCATAGCAAAAATATTATGGACTGTCTGCGGAAGGTAAAGGCAGCCTTCCCGAATACCCCGGTGATTGCCGGTAATATTGCCACAGCAGAAGCCGCAGAAGCCCTTATTCAGGCAGGTGCAGATGCTGTAAAGGTGGGAATCGGACCGGGTTCGATCTGTACCACCCGTGTGGTTGCTGGTATTGGTGTACCACAGATTACAGCTGTTTATGATGTTGCCTGTGTGGCAAAGAAGTATGGGATTCCGGTGATTGCTGACGGCGGCATCAAGTATTCCGGCGATATTGTCAAGGCTTTGGCAGCTGGTGCAAATGTTGTCATGCTCGGCTCTCTGCTGGCTGGCTGCGAAGAAGCACCGGGCGAAACCGAAATTTATCAGGGAAGAAGCTTTAAGGTTTACCGTGGTATGGGCAGCTTGGCAGCGATGGCAAATGGTTCAAAAGACCGGTATTTCCAGGAGGGAGCAAAGAAGCTCGTTCCGGAGGGCGTAGAAGGTCGTGTACCGTACAAGGGGAGCGTGGCAGACAGTGTGTTCCAGTTGGTCGGCGGCATTCGTTCCGGTATGGGTTACTGTGGCTGCAAGACCATTCCACTGCTGCATGAAAAGGCAAAGTTCGTACAAATCACCGGTGCAGGTTTGGTTGAAAGTCATCCGCATGACATTCAGATTACCAAGGAAGCACCGAACTATTCTGCACATGTATAAATCATAAAATTATAAGCTATCTGCATTCGGACAGTATCGTTTCATCGGTACTGTCCGTTTTTTGTTTTGCAGGAAAAAGAATTTTAGTTTTTGTGATATGATACAAAAAAAGAACAAAAATTTTGTCTAATTTTAACTTAAAAAGGCTTGACAAATCTGGAAAAAATATCTATAATAAAGTCATAAAATCAAATGCATTGAAAAGATTGCTTTTGATGCTGACAAACATTCAGGTATAACAAAACAATTGGCACAACATGAAGGAGGAACGATAACATGAAAAAAGCAATGATGAAACTGACAGCAAGTATCGCTGCCGTTACGATGTTATCTTCCCTTTCTGCGTTGTCTGCTCCAGCATTTGCTGCGGAGTATGAGGCAATGCAGGCGGAGGAATACATTGCAACGTTTACCGAGGAAAATACATGAAATGTGGCACAGTATTTCTGGGATGCTGGATGGAGTCTGGAAGAGTTGCAATCTCTGATGAAAACCTATCAGATTGGTTGTGAGAAGTTGGCGGCGGATGAGGAACTGGAAGCAGCCATGCCGATGGCAACTTCTATAGATCCCGACTATGGGAATAATGGATATTTTTCTCAGAAACCTGTTAGTTCTGACCCGCATTATCTTATGTTAATTACTACCAACGTGAATCAGCACTTAAATTATTATGTCAGACTGAAAGAAGATTATGACGATCCATTTGGAGACGATCCAGCACCAGGGGATGTTTTTTCTTTTAATACAGATAATGCCATTTCCTTGAGTGGATATCAACCAGCAATTATGTCATTTAACAATAATGCGACGAAAACGTCTTCCATTTTGACCTATACTACACAGTCGTATCCCACAACTCCACTTGCTTGGAGTGCTTTCATGCAAATTCCATTAACGATTGGCGACTATGTGGGTGAAGGTGCTCTTACAGAGCATCAATTGTTTAATAGTATTTCAGTCAGACCAAGTGCATCTTCACAAACAGTTGATTGGGATGTGATTGTATATGGTGATATCAATCACGATGGACGTGCAGATGAAGAGGACTTGGCAATCCTTTCAAATCATGTTGCAAATGATACGAATCTTTGCGAAAAGGAAGAAAAGGCTTTGTGGGCGTATTCATTTGCACGTTATTCTGCGGATACTGACCACAATGGTATCCTTAATTCCAATGATGTAAGGCTTTATAATCTATTCCTTATGGGAACCGTATACCCATATACACATTATTAAAATATAAAGGAGCATAAAATTTGAAAAAACTATTCTGTTTGATATGTACTTTTGTACTTTGTACCATGCAAATAATGTCCGTTGGTGCGACCACACAGCCTGTCTCCGCTGCGGCGGAAATTGTAAAGGAAGTAACCTGTATTGGAACAGACGCCTATTATACCATTGATGCCGACGGGCATATGGTTATCTATGGAAGTGGCGAAATCCAGTTGCGGCAGCCAGTGGAAGAGAACATAACAAATGAAGCGTTGCAGCAATACTGGCAGCAGCAATCCGAATATGATAGCTTTATCAAAACCAATGTTACCGATCTTACCATTTCAGAAGGGATTACAAATGTAATTATATCTCCCTCTTCCATGCCATTTCAATCCCTGCAAACGGTTTCCTTTCCCGATACGTTACAGGTGATTTCCAATCGTTTGTTTTCCGGCTCCCAGTTACAGGCGGTCTTCATTCCAGCCAGTGTAACAGAGATTCAATATGGAGCATTCCGTGATTGTATGTCCCTACAAACAGTTACCTTTGCAGAAGATTCTCAGTTAAATGCGATTCTGGAGTTTGCATTCTGGAATGCACCACTCTCCAATGGGGTACAGCTGCCTGCCAGTTTGCAATATATTGAGCCATTTGCATTTAAAAGTTTATTGGACGAAGGTCGTATGTTTTCGTTGAGCAGTCAAACGCATTTGTACGATGCTTGTTTCACGGCTGGAAAGGACATCCTTTCCTTTTATGAAACCGGAGATCGGCAGTATATTTACAAGCGTTCTGAGGGGGATTTGCCCCTTTTGCAACCCTACGGGGATCCAGATCCGCTGATTTGCGGCGATGTCAATCTGGATGGCGGGGTAGATTTGCGGGATGCAATTCTGCTGAATAAATTTATGGTTAGAAGGGTCATTTTGACAGCGGATCAGCTGACTGTTTCAGACTGTGACAGCGATGGGGTTTATAGCGATGACGATATTACAGCATTGATGCAGTTTCTGACGTTGTTAGCACCATCCCTGCCAATTTCAAAAACATAAATAACGTGCGTTCGATGAGAGCGTTTTATCTGCCGAATGGCAACTGCGGTCAAGCTGGCTCAGC
>CAUDDP010000041.1 GCA_958448395.1 uncultured Oscillospiraceae bacterium
CAGAGAGCGAAGCGAATCTGCCGGCGGAGATGAAACCGGTATCCGTGAGAGAAAATATAGAAATGGATTTCCATGGTAGGGGAGATTGCTTGTGTAGTGGCTTCATCTGTGCAACAAATCCATTCTATCCCATAAAAGCATACCGCCGTTTGCAAGATTTTATCCTGTAAACGGCGGTTGATTTTTTATGCCTGCATATCGGCGGAAAGGGTTTCTAAATAAGATTGTGCCTGTTCTGAAATTTGCATGGGAATCGTAATTCCTGCAAACTGGAAAAATAAGTAGGGACAATCTTCATAGGCAGTGAGGATACAGTTTGTGTACATGGTAGAATCTGCTTCCTTTTGTAGCAGCTGTTTTGTTTTCTGTTGTCGAAAGACTATCTTCATCGTTGGATGGCTGTAATCCTTTTCTGATATGGAGACAGACGGCATCCAATTTTCTATGTCAAGTTCCTTTACAATTGTTTCTATTTCCTGCGAATCTGTATAAGTCATAGAGATCGTGTCTGTTGCTGGGTTTACAATCTGTATTTCCTGTGCCTTTTTGATGATTTCCTGCTGTTCCTCTGTTGTTTGGGTTTCATTGTTTGTTACATGGATTTGACAACCTGTCAGCAGGCAGGGCAACAGGAACAGACTTGCAAGGATTCCTCTGATTTGTTTCATCCAGTCATCTCCTTTTCGCAAATGCATCGTTCTTGTTTTATTTCCTTTTGTTTTTCGACAGTTTTTCCTTTAAGCAGGTGCTTTTCTTTGCGATCAAAATAATTACTGCTGCCAGTACTGCTACTTTCACCCATTTTTTCATTTGCAAGATCTCCTTAGAAGCTCATTTTCTTATCCGTCAGATAAACGGTCACGCCATAACAAACCCCAGCAAACACCAGATTGATGCCCATTGCCAGCAGCAGGAACGGCAGGGAAGAATCCAGACCATAAACCAAACCCTCTTCTGTAACGGATATATCCATGGAGAACATACCGCCAGAAACCAAACTAATCACACTGCTGATTGCAGATTGCAGCAACTCCAGTGCAATCCAGAAAACAAATGCGACAAAGCTGCCGATTTTCTTGTTGCCCAGCAGGGTTCTTGCCATTGCGATAGCAAGGTAAATGGTGGTAATCATCACAACAATCTGTAAAATCATATTCAGCAGGAACAGAATAATGGGACCAATATTATCGGAAAAGAAATCCCGCAGTGGAATAAAAATCTGTCCGACAATACTATCAATATCCATCTCTTCAATAACCAGAAGAATATCCAAAACACCCAGAACTGTAAAAATCAGAACCAGTGCAGCGGTTGCAAACAAGCCCATCAGGACTTTACAAAGAATCCACTGCCAAGTTGGAGTTGGGGTCAGAAACAGCATATAACCGGACTTTTTGCGAACCTCATTGTCAAATAGAAGTACACTGTACAGTGCACCAATCAACAAAGAACAGCATGCAGCAATGATTAGCAGTATTGTTGCAGTTACCCAAATTCCTGAAAAAAGGCCATTCTCGCCGTCGGTTAGCTTGAGACCACCGTATCCAATCAGATAGGCAACCTCCAGACAGCCAATGACAAGTCCTACAACCAGAAACATAAATCTGGATTTCTTAATTTCGTATTTGAATACATTTCCCATGATGTAAAATCCTCCCTGTAATATGTCTTTCTATCATTCTGTTTAAAATTGTGGTACGGCGGTATCCGCATAAATTTCCCGATACAAGTCTGAAATGGACTTGCCGTATTGGGCACGGATACTTTCCAGTTCGCCTTCCAGTACCAGTTTACCATGTTTCATCATTACCACATTATCTACAATTGGCTCTAATTCGTCGAACAAGTGGCTGGAGATGATGAAGGTTGCCCCGTTTCCGGTTGCCTGAATGACAGTGTGAATAATCTGATCCCGTCCAATCAGGTCAATGCCGTTGAGCGGTTCATCTAGCATGATCACCTCTGCTCGTCTGGAAAGTGTTACTGCAATTTTTAGCTTCGCTGCCATACCGGAAGATAATGCTTTCATTTTTAAGTCTGGCGTCAGCTCCATGAATGTCAGCAGACGGTCGAACAGTTCCGGGTCAAAATCGGCAAAGAAATCTTTGTGGAAGGCTTTTACATCTTGAATCCGCATATAATCATAGTAAAACGGTTCTGTAGACATATAGGCAATATGTTTTTTACTCTCCACTCCAATTGGCATTCCCTTGTAGGTCAGGCTGCCAGAGGTGATTTTCACCAGACCAGCTGCGGATTTCATCATGGTGCTTTTTCCGCTGCCGTTTGGCCCGACCAGTGCATACACCTTTCCCGGTTCAAATGTTACATTCAAATCATCCAGTGCTCGTTTGGTGTCATAACCTTTTACGACATGTTCAAATTTCAGCATAATCCCTTTCTCCTTTGTCAATGGTTTTGTGTTTCTGTTTCCTCTTTTTCCAACTGCACTTCCATCTCTGTGAACAGTGCAGACTTTGAAAAATGGTACTGCTGCATTTTTTGCAGAAATGCCGCTACTTCTTGATGCAGAATACCGTTTCGTAGGGTTTCCGTCAGATTGGGGTCTTCCACCAAAAATGTTCCGACGCCACGTTTGGTGAAGGTAATTCCCTCGGCTTCCAGCTGTCGGTAAATACGCTGTACCGTATTCGGATTGACGGTATAGGTAACTGCCAAGTCTGCATTGGAAGGCAGCTTATCACCGGGATGCAGCTCTCCGATGACAATTCGGCGTTTGATGTCGTCCGCAATTTGCAGATAAATTGGGTAGTTATTTTGAAACTCCATCTTCATGCCTCCTTCTTTTTGCGGTACACAGCAGTAAGCTGCCGTGTGCATTAGTGCACTATCAACATAGTACACTATTTTTCTGATTTTGTCAAGGGGTTTTTGAAAAAAATTTTTTTCATGCTGAAAAAAAAGCAAAGTGCCATCTATCGTTCGACAAATGACACTTATTTTTTGCTTTATTGTTCTGCCAGTTCTCGTAGCTTTGCAATTTCTGCCGCATAGCCGGCGTCATCATTGGGGGTTTCCAAAATAAATGGCAGGTCTTTTAATACAGGATGTTGTACTATTTTTGCAAATGTTTCCAATCCAATGTGTCCCTGTCCAATTTTCTGGTGTCGATCCTTGTGTGCACCAAGTGGATTCATACTGTCATTCAGATGCACCGCATATAGTCGGTGTAAACCGATCACATGGTCAAACTCCTCCAGTACTGCTTCTAAATTTCCAACAATGTCATACCCACCGTCCCAGATGTGACAGGTGTCTAAGCAGACGCCCATTTTTTCCTGTAACGTCACCCGATCCAGAATGGTACGCAATTCCGCAAAGTTTCTGCCGACTTCACTGCCCTTTCCTGCCATGGTTTCCAGCAGTACGGTTGTGGTCTGTTCCGGAAATAACACTTTGTTAAGCGTTTCTACAATCTGTGTAATCCCCACTTCTGTTCCTTGCTTGACATGACTGCCCGGATGAAAGTTGTAATATTGATTTGGTGTGTATTCCATTCGTTGCAAGTCATCTGCCAGCATATCTGTTCCAAATTGCCGGATACTGGGGTCGGCAGAGCATAAGTTCATGGTATACGGTGCATGTGCCACCAGACGGTCAATATTATGTTCGTTTGCATAGGTAAGAAATGCCTTGACATCCTCTTCTTTGATGGGCTTTGCCTTCCCACCCCGTGGATTACGGGTGAAAAAAGCAAATGTATTTGCACCGAGGGAAACCGCATGTTTCCCCATTTCCAGATACCCTTTCGAGGAAGGGAGGTGACATCCGATTCGGAGCATGATTTTTTATTCCTCCATTTCTGTTGTGATTGCCGGTTCGGTATGCGGTACATCTGCTGGCGGTTCGGTACCGTCCAGATCTGCCATCACTTGTTCCAGCACTTTTTTTGCAACTTCATAGCTTTCCTGCATTTCTTCCAGACTATCATAGGTTTCTTTGGGCTTCCGCAGACTGATACACAAATCCCGATCTAATTTTCCATCCGTATAGTCGATTTTCTGTGCAAAGTCGGTATAACGCAGATAGTATCCATATTCCCTCACATGGGTATCGTTTGGATATAGTTTTTCTAAATTGACCAGCGTATCTTCAGCGGAAATATAATCATTTGCTTTGGCATCTGTCAGAATCATAACGCCATCTGCCATTTGCATTTGTGTGGAAAGTTTTGTGGCATTGCCCATGTAATAGTCCATATCGTTGATATCATCTGTTACGGGAATACAGTAAATGCTGACGATTTTTTTGCCGTCTCCATTCTCATCTTCAATCAATGGTGTAAAGTAAGCCTGTAGTTCCTGTGATTTTTTTTGCAGCTGCTCGTTGTCTGTCAGCACCATCACCACAAAGTCTGGATCCACCTTTGTGATTTCGTGATATGCCAAATAGCCAAACAACAGTACGAATACGCTGGTAATGCCCAGCCACCATTTATTATGGTAAAAAAAGTTGAAAATTTTCTTTCCCAATGACAATTTTGGTTTGGTTTCCTGTTCCTCATGAATCCGGTCGCTTTCTTGAATGACACCTTGTTTCAGGCGAATCAATTCAATGCGATCCTGCCGGATTTTTTCGGCATAGGCTTCTTTTTCTCGTTTTTCCTGTTCCGCAAGCTGTTGCCGCATGGCAGCTGCTCTGGCTTCTTCCTGCTGCTGTTCCTTTGCATCAATTTCCCGCATGGTTTCCAGGAAGCTTTTCCCTTTTTCTTTTTTCTTTTTTTTCGTTGATGCAGTTTTGTGATTCTGCGGTTCCTTTTTTTGCTCTTCTGCTGGCATAAGGACTCCTTTCAAGAGATAGTTTTAATATGATAAAGATGAAAAAGAAAAAGGTGTCCCGTTTTCCGATGACACCCCTTTCCCTTGTTTGTGTAGTCTTTGTTTAAGAGTCGCTCTTTTCTGTTTCTTCTGTTCCGTTTGCATCCTGTCCATTTTTCGGCAGCGGACGCATAGTCGGGAACAGCAGAACATCCCGAATGGAGGCACTGTCGGTCAGCAGCATAACCAGACGATCCAGTCCAAGTCCCAGACCACCCGTTGGTGGCAAACCATATTCCAGTGCATTGACGAAATCCTCATCCACTTCACCGGTTGGATCACCGAGTGCTCGTCTGGCAGCAACCTGTGCCTCAAACCGCTGTTTCTGATCAATCGGGTCATTCAATTCGGAGAAGGCATTGCCCATTTCTCTTGCATAGATGAAGTATTCAAAGCGTTCTGTAAATGCAGGTTCGCTAGGTTTCCGCTTTGCCAGCGGAGAATTTTCCACTGGATAATCATAGATGATGGTCGGCTGAATCAGCTTGTCCTCTACAAATGCATCAAAGAACGCAATCAGAACATGTCCCTTGGTTGCATGTTCGCCTTCTTCCACTTCTACGCCCTTTTCCTTTGCACAGGCTCTTGCAGCCGCATCGCTCTCCCAGTCGTAATAATTCACGCCGGCATATTTCTGCACAGCCTCTACCATGGTCAACCGTTCCCATGGTTCTCCCAGAGCGATTTCTACGCCCTGATAGGTGATTCGGTCGCTGCCGCAGATGGTCTTTGCCAGAGAGCGATACAGATCCTCAATCAAATCCATCATACCCTTGTAGTCGGTGTATGCTTGGTACATTTCAATGGTCGTAAATTCCGGATTATGGGATGGATCCATGCCCTCATTCCGGAAGATTCTGCCGACTTCGTATACACGGTCAAATCCGCCGACAATCAGCTTCTTTAGATTCAGTTCTGTTTCAATACGCAGGAACATATCCATGTCCAGCGTGTTGTGATGGGTGACAAACGGTCTGGCAGCCGCTGCAATCTGCAATGGCAACAGTACCGGTGTCTCTACTTCAAGATAACCGATATTGTCCAGATAATTCCGGATTTCTCGCAGAATGCGGCTTCTGGTGATGAATGTTTGCTTTACATCCGGATTCACAATCAAATCCAGATACCGTTTCCGATAACGGGTGTCCTGATCCTTCAGTCCGTGCCACTTTTCCGGCAGTGGCAGCAGGGACTTGGAAAGCAGAATAATTTCCTGTGCATGAATGGAAATCTCGCCCTTCTTTGTTCGGAATACAAAGCCCTTGACACCGACAATATCGCCAATATCCCACTTCTTGAATTCCTTAAACGCTTCTTTTCCGCCGATGTCATTCATGCGGACATAAACCTGAATGCGGTCGGTGCTGTCCCGTACATCAATAAAGTTCGCACGTCCCATATCTCGCCAGCTCATAATTCGTCCAGCAATCGCAACAATTTGTTCCTTGAGCGGTTCCAGGCTTGCCTGAAACGCTTCTTCGTTGCCGTTTGCCTCTGCCAGCAGCTGTGCTTCCGTTGCTTCATAGGAGGCTTTTAAATCGGCTGCATGTGCAGTCACATCATATTTTGTGATGGTAAACGGGTCATTGCCGGCAGCCTGCCGTTCTGCGAGTTTTTCCATCCGAATCTTCTTTAAAATATTGATATCCTGTTCGGTTTCCGCAGCTGGATTCTGCTGCGGATTCTGTTGTTGTGCCATATGGTATCCTCCGTAACTCCAAAATTCCCGGCATTACTTGCCGATTTCCAGCACTTCAAAATTCAGTGTGCCAACTGGTGCAAAAACCTGAAACGTTTCGCCGACCTTTTTTTTCAGTGCTGCTTTTCCAATCGGGGAGTCATCTGAAATTTTATGCTGTGCAAAATTGGATTCATTGCTGCTGACAATCTGCCACTTTTCAACCTCTCCGGTCTGGAAATTTTTCAGTTTGACATAAGAACCCAATCCGACTTCATCCAGAGAGATGCTGTCATCCTCTACAACTTCCGAGTTATCCAGTGTATACTGAATTTCTTTAATCTGTGCTTCCAGAATGGCCTGTTCATTTTTCGCTTCGTCATACTCTGCGTTTTCGGAAAGGTCACCTTGTGCACGGGCTTCCTTCAGTTTTTGTGCCATTTCCGCACGCTTTACACCAACCAGATAATCCAGTTCTTCCTTGAGCTTTTCATAGCCGCTTCTTGAAATCTGTTTCATTGCCATAATGCGTTACTCCTTTATCGGTCGTTCAAATACAGATTCGCTCTGCCATAGCGGCAGAACTGCAAAAAATACAACTTTTATTATACTGTATTTTCAGCTGATTGTCAAGCGTTTCCTTTTCATTTTTAACAAATCATTTTGATTATATAGTATCATTATTTCTTTATGAATTTGCTGTCTGCACGCAAATTCATTTTTGTATTCTGTATCGTTTTGTTTTTTAAAAGGCAGACAGCAGCAGCCTGTTCTTCATGCCGTCACCAAAACGCTAATTGCAGTGTTTCGCATTTTTTCATACTTTTATTATACCATGCTTATCAAGATTTTCAAAATGGATTTATGTGTAAAAAAGAAAGGGAAACAAAACGAAAAGTACTTGACCGATAAAAATCAGTCAAGTACTTTTTTGCAATCATTCAAATGTTGTCAACGGGCAATAGCAAGGATGAAACCCCATGTAGTTATGTTGATTTTACAGCACTGTACATTATTCCCACTCAATTGTAGCCGGTGGCTTTGTGGTGACATCATACACAACCCGGTTGATGCACTTACACTCATTGACAATTCTTGCAGAAACGGTTTCCAGCACTTCATACGGAATCCGTGCAAAATCTGCTGTCATAAAGTCTGTCGTGGTCACGCCACGCAGTGCCAGCGTATAATCATAGGTTCTGCCGTCTCCCATAACACCAACCGAACGCATATTCGTCAGTACCGCAAAATACTGATGAATGCTCCGGTCTAAGCCAGCTTTTGCAATTTCCTCCCGGAAAATATAATCTGCATCCTGCAAAATTTCCAGCTTTTCATCGGTAATTTCTCCAATAATTCGAATAGCAAGTCCCGGCCCCGGGAACGGCTGCCGCCAAACCAGTGTCTCCGACAAGCCCAGTGCAATCCCCAAACGGCGAACCTCATCCTTAAACAGCAGACGCAGCGGTTCGATGATTTCCTTAAAGTCCACATAATCCGGCAAACCACCTACATTGTGGTGCGACTTAATCACAGCTGCATCGCCGCAGCCGCTTTCAATGACATCCGGATAAATTGTACCCTGTACAAAATAATCCACCTGCCCGATTTTCTTTGCTTCCCGTTCAAAGGCACGAATGAATTCTTCCCCAATAATTTTCCGCTTTCGCTCCGGATCGGAAACGCCATTCAGTTTCTCCATGAACACATCCTTTGCATTGACTCTGACAAAATGAATGTCCCAGTTTGCAAATGCAGCTTCCACCTCGTCGCCCTCATTCTTCCGCAAAAAACCATGATCTACAAAAATACAGGTCAACTGGTCACCGACTGCCTTTGAGAGCAATGCGGCTGCAACAGAACTATCTACACCACCGGACAGTGCCAGCAATACCTTTCCGTCTCCAATCTTCTCCCGAATCTGTGCAATAGCAGTTTTTGCATAATCCTCCATCGTCCAGTCACCGGTACAACCGCAGACCTGATACAGGAAATTATGCAGCATTTGCTGTCCATTTATCGTATGATTTACCTCTGGATGAAACTGTACCCCATAGAACTTTGCCTCTGGATTTTCCATTGCTGCAACCGGACATCCAGCAGAATGTGCAGTAATCCGGAATCCTTCCGGTAAGGTCTGAATATAATCCGTATGGCTCATCCAGGAAATATTCTCCCTCGGCAGATCTGCAAACAACAGACTATCTGCATCATAATTTGTCAATGTCTTTCCGTATTCTCTGGTTTCTTCTGAAGAAGCAACGGTACCGCCAAGTGTATATGCTATCAGCTGACAGCCATAACAGATCCCCAGAATCGGAATACCCAACTGGAAGATTGCCGGATCAATATGCGGCGATGCCGGATCATAAACACTATTTGGACCGCCGGTGAAGATAATGCCCACCGGTTTTCTGGCAGCAAGTTCTGCAATCGGCGTGGTGTATCGCATCACTTCGCAATAAACACCGCACTCTCTGACTCGACGTGCAATGAGCTGATTATATTGTCCGCCGAAGTCTAATACAATGACCAATTGATTTTTCATATGGTATGCCCTTTCTATCCCGTATTTCCAGCAACAGCCGGAATGTTATTTTTGATTATAACATGTTTTCAGGAAACTGTCAAACCGTTTCCTCATTTCTGCATGCAAATTCATTTTTGTATTTTTTCTTCCCGACCATGGTTTCACCTCCGCAGCTTGACCGCAATCGCCATTCGGCAGGGAATCCACTCCATAATTGAAAATGCTGTCGGCATACAAAACCGACAGCATTTTTAGAGCAATATTTCCAATGACTTCTTTATTCTGCATCCTTGTGATCTGCATACATTACCTTATGTACAATGCCTGCAATTGCAGCACCAACAAACGGTGCAACGATAAACAACCAAACCTGTCCCAGTGCATCTCCGCCAGCGAAAACAGCTGGAGAAAGGCTTCTTGCCGGATTGACAGACGTACCAGTCAGCGGAATGCCAATCAAATGTACAAATGTCAGTGTCAGACCGATCACCAAACCGGCAAGGGAAGCGGTCTTCTTTGTTCTGGTGACACCGAGAATGGTCATGATAAAGACAAATGTGAGTACTACTTCTACCACAAATGCACCGCCGAGATTCAGTCCCACGCCGGACAATTCGCCATAACCATTTGCACCTGCACCGTTCAAGTCAGAATTTGCAGTAATTAGCTTTAAAATGCCGCTGCCTGCAAATGCACCAGCAACCTGTGCAATAACATAACCAATGAAATCCGTAACCGTCATCTTACCATTGATCAATACAGCCAATGAGACCGCCGGATTGACATGACAGCCGGAAATATCTCCGATCGCATAAGCTGCCGCTACAATCGCAAGGCCAAACGCCAATGCAATTGCTGCCACCCCAAGAAAGCCGCCATCTGTGCCGCCAGTAAAACCGCCGCAAACCACTGCGGTACCACAGCCAAACAGTACCAGTACCATTGTCCCCAAGAATTCTGCAATATACTTTTTCATTTTTGTAACCTCCTCCGCAGACTTTTATTTTTGTAACAGATGCTGCGGATTTCTGTCAAATAGCATTACAGCTTTTCACTGCTTTTTGATTATATCACATTTTTACAGAAAAGTCAACATAATCAATCGAAAATAAATCAATTTTTACAAAAAAGAAAGAAAAATCAATCACAATTATCCTTGCTGTACCGCAACAGTTCCACTTTTCTTCCAATTCTGTGCTCTCTGATATGGTGCAAACAGTGCCTTTTCCCTGCTGGTATGAATCCGGAACAGCATACCGCTGTACGGTGCAAGCGGCAGAGTCACTTGTCCGCCCTTTTCTGTTGGATTTGCCAACAGCAATTCTGTATTCTTTTCCACTGTACCATGATAACACATCCAGTCCGTATGCAGCAGTGGTTCCAATGCCACACAATTTGGTACTGTCACGGTATACTGCTGTTCCTGTAAATCAGAAAAATGCAGCACCACCAGCAGCCGCTCCTGTCCGGCACGGCGTTCATAGGCATAAATACACCGATTTTCCTGATGACAGTCAATCCAGAAAAATCCCTCCCTGCGGTAATCCCACTGCGACAAAGCAGCTTCCTGCAAATAAAGCTGGTTCAAATCTCGCATGAAATGATAAAATGCATCGTGAATCGGGTATTCGAGAATATTCCAGTCCTGTTCCTGTTCCTCTGTCCATTCCCGCAGCTGTCCCAGTTCATTCCCCATAAAGTTCAGTTTCTTTCCGGGATGGGTATACATATAAAGATACAGTGCCCGTGCCTGCGGAAATTTCTGCTCATAATCACCGAACATTTTTTGTACAATGGTTGCCTTACCATGCACCGTTTCATCATGCGAAAAGGGCAGAAGGTAGCGTTCATTATAATAATACATCATGGAGAAAGTCAGCTGATGATATGCAGTTCCCCGGAAAAACGGATTGCTCCGAAAATAGTTCAGCGTGTCATTCATCCAGCCCATGTCCCACTTATAGTTAAAACCCAGCCCACCATATTCTACTGGACGGGTGACACCCTCAAAGTTTGTGGAATCCTCTGCAATCAGCATGGCATCTGGATGCAGTTGATGCAAGCCCTGATTCATCCGCTTCAGGAATGTCAGGCTCTCCAGATTTTCTCCACGGTTCTGGTCTCCACCCCAGTAGATCAGTCGGCTGACCGCATCCATCCGAATGCCGTCAAAGTGATATTCTGTTAACCAATAATTCGCACATGATTGCAGGAAGCTGCAAACCTCTCCACGGGAATGCACAAAGTTACAGCTGCCCCATTCGCTATAATTATCGCTGTTGTCATCCGGATATTCGTAAAGCGATGTACCGTCGTAACGTGCTAATGCATACCCGTCTACGGCAAAATGCACTGGTACAAAATCCATAATCACGCCAATCCCATTGCGATGGCAAAGATCTACAAATTTTTTCAAGCCATCCATATCACCATACCGTGCCGTTGGACTGTAAAAGCCCGTATTTTGATAGCCCCAAGAGCAGTCTGCCGGATGTTCACTCAGCGGCATACATTCAATATAATTATAGCCGTTTTTCTTTGCATGGGCAATCAATATGGGAGCCAGTTCCTCATAGCGATACCAGCCATTCGGATCATTTGGATTGGTCTTCCAAGAACCAAAATGCACTTCATAAATATTTATCGGTCGTTCCAAATGCCCACCACGCCGTTCCAGCCATTGGCTGTCCTGAAAGTGATAGCTATTCTCATCCCGAATAATAGAAGCCGTTCCCGGACGCAGCTGCATTCCAAACCCATAGGGATCACAGTGATCAATAAATGCAACATCCGAAAAATGCTCCGAATAAATCCGATACTTATACATCATACCGGGAACAGCATCCTTAACCATACAAGCATAAATACCACCATCGTGTATTTTCACCATCGGGATTTCTTTCCAACCATTGACTTCACAAATCAGCGATACTTTTTCGGCATTTGGTGCAAGTGTACGAAATATAACTCCACCGTTTTTTTGCACGTGTGCCCCGAAAAATGTATAAGCATGAAAAACATTCCCTAAAAAAAACTGATGAATATCCATAAAAGTATTCTCCTATCTTTTTGCTTTTTGTAAGAGCCTACAAATTTGAAAGCAAGAATTGCATTTTTTTCATGTTTTTATTATAATCAAAAAAGGGAACGATGACAAGTACAAAAATAGAACAAATGTACAGAATCAAACAAGTATAAAAAAATTGTTGAAAAAAGAAAATGCCGTATGGCAAAAAAAATAAAAGAGGATGATCCGTATGAAAAAGTCGAATGACCGGCGGATTCGTTATACCCGCCATGCCCTGCAAACAGCACTCATTGAACGAATGCAGGAAAAGCCGCTTAATCGGATTACTGTACGAGAAGTCTGTGAAACAGCAGACATCAATCGCTCTACATTCTACATGCATTATAAAGATATATATGATTTGATTGATGAAGTTGAAGAACAGATTTATCAGGATATTGATACTATTTTCGCCAAAGAAGCCCCTTCTGTACAAGATATGGAGCAGTTGTTGAACTATGTGCAAAAGAACAAAGTTTTGTTTTGTTGTCTGTTTCAACAGTGCAGTGGCATTTCTATCTCTCGCTTTTCCACCATCCTGCACAGGCATTACAGCAAAAAACTGCTTCGCAACAAAATCACACCCCCATCACTGGAAAGCAGCTACTTATATGAATTCCTGTACACTGGTATTTTGGGTGTCCTGCAAAAATGGCTGCAAAATGACTGTAAAGATGACTGCAAGGATGTCGCAGAGGTGATCTGGCAGATGATCATCCGTTCTCACCCATAATCATAAAACAGCATCTCCCATCTGCTGCCACAAATGGCTGCAAAACCATTGTCGATCAATTCGCTTGAAGTCCCCGATTCTCTGTGCAAAAGCAACAAAAACCAACTTCATCTGAAAAAATTTCAAAATACCATTGCTTTTTTTTGCAGAATGCGGTATAATAAAAATAGATACCGCCCGAAATGGGAACGGTTTTCACGTATCGACGTGTCTCCGCAGGCACGTAAACATTTTACAGGAGGAAGTTTAATTATGTTAGTATCTGCAAAGGATATGATGAACAAAGCAAGAGATGGCAAGTACGCTGTCGGTCAGTTTAACATCAACAATCTGGAATGGACAAAGGCAATTCTGAATACGGCTGAAAAGCTCCAGTCACCAGTCATTCTGGGTGTTTCCGGCGGTGCCGGCAAATACATGACAGGTTTTAAGACTGTTGCAGCAATGGTAAAGGCAATGGATGAATCTCTGGGCATCACCGTTCCGGTTGCACTGCATCTGGATCACGGTACCTATGACCAGTGCTATGATTGCATCAAGGCTGGCTTTACTTCTATCATGTTTGACGGTTCTCATTTCCCGATTGAAGAAAATCTGGCAAAGACCAAGGAATTGGTTGCAGTGGCACATAAGCTGGGTCTGTCCATCGAAGCAGAAGTTGGTGCAATCGGCGGCGAGGAAGACGGTGTCATCGGCAAGGGCGAATGTGCTGACCCACAGGAATGCAAGACCATTGCAGATCTGGGTGTGGACATTCTGGCTGCTGGTATCGGTAATATCCATGGTGTATATCCGGCAAACTGGGAAGGTCTGAGCTTTGAAACACTGGCTGCTGTCAAGGAAGCAGTTGGCGATATGCCGCTGGTTCTGCACGGTGGTACAGGTATCCCGGACGATCAGATTGTAAAGGCAATCTCTCTGGGTGTTGCAAAGATCAACGTTAACACCGAATGCCAGCTGGTATTCGCAGAAGCAACCAGAAAGTATATCGAAGCTGGCAAGGATCAGCAGGGCAAGGGCTTTGACCCGAGAAAGCTGCTGCTGCCGGGCTATGAGGCAATTCTGGCAAAGGTAGAAGAAAAGATGAACCTGTTTGGTTCTGTTGGCAAGGCGTAAGCGATTACACGGCAAATTATTTTGTAATGTATTTTGTTGTTGCTGCTTAATAACATTGAAAAAGTCACTTTTGATGCTCCGGTGTCAAAGGTGACTTTGTATTTTCTCTCACGGATACCAGTCTCATTCCCGCCGGCAGAATCGCTACGCTGTCTGCCTGTGTCCGCTGTCCGCCCTGTTTTTGTGTCCAAATTTGCAGCCAAATCACTCTAAATTTCTACATTCTATATCGTTTTGTTATTTTAGAGGGCGGACAGCGGTGGCTTATTTCTCAATTCGTTATCTTATCCAACTCGTTTTCTCTGCAAGGGGGACAGCTTGTCCCCCTTGCATCCCCCTCCGCCAAGCTGAGCCAGCTTGACCGCAGTCGCCTGCGGCATGCAATCTATTCTATTATTTGAAAATTGATTTCCATGACAGCAGCCAACCCTCTGAATAAAGAAATTACAATTACAACTTTATCATTTTTTTACAACGGTCTGCATATCATAAATAGGTTGCAAAAAACAGGGGATGCCATTGTCTGGCAACAATGCTATTACAATTTGAAACGAAATTTTTTATAAAATATTGCAGGTTTCTGCTCCCTATGCTATAATAAAAGCAGGAGGTGTCGAATTGATATGAATCCTGTCGAAACCACAACCACAACACCAAACCTGACATCCATCCCGCCCGAATCTGTATCTGACTCGGTGTATGTTCTGCTCCAACACAGTCAAGACAGTTTGGAGAAACTCAATGAAACCGATCAGCATTTGCAGGCATGCTACGCTCAACTGGCACAGGAAACACTTCCGCTGGACACCACTGCACGCAAACGACATGAAGCAATCCGAGAGGAAATTGCGGCATTAAAAAACGCTGCTGGAAACTATAAAAAATGCTATAATACAACCTCTGCCATGACAGATGAACTGCAAACCCGACTGCACGATACCGAACGTAGTCAGAAAAAAGGGCTTGTTCCAAAAGCTCCAGCAAATGCAACGATTGACTTTGCAGAACGAAAAATCGGTCACTTTGCACAGGGACTGAATTTTTACAAGCTGTTTCTTATCTTATTTACAGGCAGCTTTGCAGGTGTGATCGTCGAACTACTCTGGTGCCTGCTGCGAAATGGTTATTTTGAAAGCCGTGCCGGTCTGGTATATGGTCCTTTCAACCTACTCTATGGGGCTGGTGCAGTGGCACTAACGCTTGCCCTTTACCGATTTCGTAACCGTAACAGCAGCATTTCCTTTTTAGGTGGTCTGCTTGTCGGCAGTGTAGTAGAATATGCTTGTTCATGGGGACAGGAAGCAGCGTTTGGCTCTTGCTCTTGGGATTACAGCAGTATGCCATTCAACATCCATGGCAGAATCTGCTTGCTTTATTCCGTCTTTTGGGGATTGCTCGGTGTCCTTTGGATGAAAAATCTCTATCCCCGGATTGCAAAATGGATTTTACGCATTCCAAATCATACCGGAAAGATCATTACATGGATTTTGTTTGTGTTTCTCCTATTCGATGCAGTCATGACCATCGGAGCAGTGTTTCGCTGGTCACAGAGAATCGACGGCGTTACTGCAACCAATGGGCTTCAGATCTTTTTTGATATGCACTTTCCCAATGCCAGAATGGAACGAATTTTTGCCAACATGAAATTCCAGTGATCCCCTTTTTTCGTGTGCATCCGCTTTGCAGCAAAATACGGCAAAATCTAACATAATTTTGCTTGACGGCATTTTGTAAATATGGTATGCTAAAAAAGCTGTGTGCCAATTTGCTAAACGGAAAGGATTTTTGACGCATGATGACAAATCACTATTATTTCGCACTCATTCTTACCATTGCCATGTTCCGCTGTCAGACAACGGAACCTACAGCCGCTTAACCACCTTTCACACAACGAAACAACGCCGCCAGTGACACATACACCAGCGGCGTTGTTATTTTTTCTTTGATAATCACATCTATGTTACCGAATCTGTCCGTCTCCGCTAATCAGATACTTCACAGTTGTCAATTCCTTCAAGCCCATTGGACCTCTTGCGTGCAGCTTCTGTGTAGAAATGCCAATCTCTGCTCCATAGCCAAATTCACCACCGTCTGTAAACCGCGTGGAGGCATTCACATAAACTGCTGCGGCATCCACTTCCTGCTGAAACCGCTTTGCAGCAGTCAGACTTCTTGTCACAATGCATTCCGAATGCTTTGTGCCGTACTTGGCAATGTGTGCAATCGCTTCCTCCAGATCCGAAACCACCTTGACAGAAATTTTATAGTCCAGAAACTCTGTTGCATACTCCGTTTCTGTTGCTGGCAGAACGGTTTCTCCCAAAATCGCACGAGTTTTCTCACAGCCATAGATGGTCACATCATGTGCGGCAAAAGCCTGCTGTACCATCGGCAAAAGCTTTTCTGCAACCGCTTCATGTACCAAAAGTCCTTCAATTGCATTGCAGACAGACGGACGCTGTGTTTTGGCATTGTCAATGATGCGGGTTGCCATTTCATAATCTGCATCCCCATCTAAACAACTGTCCACATATACATGGCAGTTGCCCACACCTGTTTCAATAACCGGTACCGTTGCCTGTTGTACCACTGCCTGAATCAATCCGGCACCGCCTCTGGGAATCAGCACATCCAAATACCCATTCAACTTCATCATATCGCTTGCCGTCTGACGGGAAGTATCTTCTACCAACTGCATCACATCAGCCGGAAATCCAACAGATTCCACTGCTTCCCGCATGATTGCCATCAGGCAGGTATTAGAGTGAATCGCTTCCTTGCCGCCACGCAAAATGACAGCATTCCCTGCTTTCAGGCAAAGCGTTGCCGCATCTACAGTGACATTTGGTCGGGATTCAAAGATAATGCCAATGACGCCAAGCGGCACTCTGGTCTTCAGAATCTGCAAGCCATTTGGTCGTACCGAACCGCTTTCCACCACGCCAACCGGATCATCCATGGCAATCAATTCCTGAATGGCATCTGCTATCCCCTGAATCCGTGCCGGTGTCAGACGCAGACGATCCTGTAAAGAAGCCGTCATATTATTCTGCACCGCAGCATCCAAATCCTTGGCATTTGCCTGCAAAATGCGGTCGGTCTGCTGTGTCAAAGCGGCTGCGATTGCAGTCAATGCATCATTTTTCGCCTTTGGACTGGCATTGGCAATCGCTGGTGCAGCGACTTTTGCCTTTTCTCCGAGTGTTTGTGCATAGTTCATCCTATCTGTTCTCCTTTCTCTTGTTTCGCAAGGAATAATGTTCCCACTGGTTTATTATCAAACAAATCATAGAGTAAGTCTGGATTTTTGCCGTTCATAATTACCATATCAATGCCGTTTTCTGTTGCAATCTGAGCTGCGTTGAGTTTGGTTGCCATACCACCTGTTCCAAGTGTCGTACCGGCACCGCCTGCCATCTGTAGAATGGTGTCATCAATCGCCTTCACCAACGGTACTACCTCTGCATCCTCATGCGTCCGTGGGTCTGCGGAAAACAAACCGTCAATATCGGATAGAATCAACAGCAGATCGGCATCTGCAACCGTAGAAATCACTGCGGAAAGCGAATCATTCTCCCCAATTTCCAGTTCCAATTCATCAATTGCAACCGTATCATTTTCGTTTACAATCGGAATGACACCCAATTCCAGCAATCTTTGGATGGTATTCTGTACATGGCGGCAGCGTTCCGGATTCTGCACAATCGTCTTTGTCAGCAGAATCTGTGCGACTGTAATGCTGTATTTGGAAAACATATCATCATAAATATGCATCAGTTCACACTGTCCGACTGCGGCAGCTGCCTGTTTGGATGGCGTATCCTTGGGTTTTTCCGACAAATTCAGCTTACCCACACCCATACCTACGGCACCGGAGGAAACCAGCAAAATTTCTTTTCCGGCATTATGTAAATCCGACAGCACCTGTACCAAGCTGGTCATGCGGCGAATATTCAATTTTCCGGTTTTGTGGGTCAGGGTAGAGGTGCCGAGTTTAATTACAATTCGTTTTTTCTTTGTAAAGTCAACCATTATTTTCTACTCCATTTTTAGTGTACCACATGCTGCGGTGTTCCGTTCAAAAAAGCGGCTACGTTATCCGTTACAATTTGCAGCAGCCGTTTTCTCGTCTCCAGCGGTGCCCATGCAATGTGCGGTGTAATGATACAATTCGCTAGCTGTCGCAGTGGGGTATACGCCGTCATTGGCTCGGTATCCAGTACATCCAGTGCAGCACCTGCAATGGTTCCATCCTGCAATGCAGCTGCCAGTGCCGCCTCATCCACAATGCCGCCTCTTGCGGTATTGATGAGAAAAGCAGTGGGCTTCATGGATGCCAGCCGTTCCCGGCAAACCAAACGTGCCGTTTCCGGCGTAAGCGGGGTGTGAATTGTCAACACATCTGCTGTCTGAAAGGCTTTTTCTATCGAAATCAGCGGATATGGGCAGTCCTGCGGCTGGGTACGTGTGGTAATCTGCACCTGCATGCCAAACGCACTGCCGATTTCTGCAACCTTTCTGCCAATACTGCCATAACCGATGATGCACAGGACCTTTCCTGCCAGTTCCGCAGTCGGATAGGGAAACCATGAAAACTGCAAGGATTTCTCCCATGCACCAGCACGCACCGCACGGTCATAAGCAGCAATCCGACTGTAGTGATGCAGCATGAGTGCAAAGGTATGCTGTGCCACTGCCATGGTAGAATAGCTGCCCGCATTGCAGACGGTAATGTTTCGTTTTGCAGCGGCAGCCATATCAATGTTATTATAACCGGTTGCCATTACACCAATATATTTTAAATTGGGACAGGCGTGAATCACCTCTGCTGTAATGGGCGTTTTATTGCAGAGCAGCAATTCTGCATCGCCGATACGAGCTGCTGCCTCCTCCGGAGCCGTCAGCGGATAAGCAGTCACATTTGCCAGAGCCTGCAATCCATCGGCAGAAAGGTCATTTGTCATGGAAAGTGTGTTCCAGTCCGTTATTACCAGCTTCACTTAGCATCCGCCTCCTGTTTCTTTTTGGGACTGCAAATGCGTAAAACGATGCTAATCACCAATGCAAGCAGCATATCCAGTCCAATCAATAATCCAACTGTATAAAACAGGATATTATTTTCGGGCTGAATATAAATCAGCAGAGAAGCCGGCATGGCAGCCGCCATCATCAACTGATAGGGTTTCTTCAAACGAATAAATTGTGCCAGAAAAAAGACGCAGCCCAACACACACAATACAATGTGGTACGGCAGCGGCAACGGAAATGTAGTTGCATCCATACTATTTGGTGCACTTCCCTTCTTATCAATTTGATCTGGAAACAGATACTTCTTTTATTATAAACGATTTTCTGCCATATTGCAAGTGGTTTTCCAGAAAACACACGCAAATCCATTTTTGTATTTTCTCGCACGGATACCAGTCTCATCTTCGCCAAGCGAAACCAGCTTGACCGCAGTTGCCATTCGGCAGAGAATCCACACCATCATTTTTGTATTTTCCCCCACGGATAACGATCTCATCTCCGCCGGCAGAATCGCTACGCTGTCTGCCTGTGTCCGCTGTCCGCCCTGTTTTGGTGTCCAAATTTGCAGCCAAATCACTCTAAATTTCTACATTCTGCATCGTTTTGTTATTTTAGAGGGCGGACAGCGGCAGCGTATTCTTCATTTCGTTATCTTGTCCAACTCGTTTCCTCTGCAAGGGGGACAGCTTGTCCAATGTCATTAACTTAAAACCGCCCTCGAATG
>CAUDDP010000042.1 GCA_958448395.1 uncultured Oscillospiraceae bacterium
TTCAAATCCCTCTTTCTGCGCCAAGCAAATTTTTGAAAAAACAGCGTAATTTCGGTAATGTGCCGATTTTACGCTGTTTTTTATATCTAATAAAAATAATAACCATTATTAAATGAAAATTATTTTCATTTTCTCTTGCAGAAAATCCAAAACCATGTTATAATAATAGCAGCAGACGCTATCCACACTTCAGAAACGGAGGATTGAAAATGGTATACGAAAATATACAGGTTCATGTTACAGGCGGTACAATTCCAGAGGAAGAAATCAAAGCCTATGTTGCACACAGCAAGAAAACCTATCCCAATCGGAAGATTGAACAGTTGGATATTCATGTAGATGGTGACTTTGTCGACTTAAGATGTCAATTTGCACCGGAAAACTTTGAACGTATTCGCCGTATCACTGGTTATCTGGTTGGCACTTTGGATCGATTTAATGATGCCAAACGTGCTGAAGTAAAAGACCGTGTAAAGCATATGTAATATGCTACTATTTGAAATGGAAACAGCAACCCCGTTCGATCTTGTACCGTCGAACGGGGCTTTTTCTGCTGTTTTGCAACATTTTCTTTTCTTGCCGCTTTATCAGTTTCAACCTGTTCGCTGAAAACTGCTGCTATGCAGAAAAAAGAAACATACTGCCATACATATTAGAAAAAGAAATTAGAATGGCTGCGGTTACTGCATCTTATAGGCATCAATCATCTTCTTGACCATCATACCACCGATAGAGCCAGCCTGTCTTGCAGTCAGATCACCATTGTAACCCTGCTTCAGGTTGACACCAACCTCGTTGGCAGATTCCATCTTAAAACGTTCCATGGCTTCTTTGCCCTTCTGCGTAAATTCGCCCTTCATATTCAAAAACACCTTTCTTATTCAAATTCATCTGCATCTCTTGTGAAAACAAGAACTGCATTTCTGTCGGCGTTTCCGCCGCAATAGTAGTATATCACAAAGTGCAACATCTATCACAGGTAGTTTTTTCGCATTTTTTTTGCAATCGAATGGAAAAAGAGGGCCACAATCGCCTTTATTTTTTAATGTGAGTTCGACGAGAATGCATTCTACCGTTACCAAAACTCTAATTGCAGCGTTCCGCAGGGGACAGCTTGTCCCCTGCACCCCTCCGCCAAGCTGAATCAGCTTGACCATAGTCGCCTACGGCGTGCAATCGTTTCCCACCCTTGAGGGCATACAATGCCCTATCTTCTCCATTTCATAACGATGGGTGGACTGTCGGCGGCGACTCGCCGCCTGAATCAGCTTGACCGCAGTTGCCATTCGGCAGATAAAACGCTCTCATCGAACTCACGTTTTTTAACTGGAATGCACCGCTGTATTCTCCTTGGTCAACAAAAACATATTTTCTTTTGCCGACAACAAAACCTGATCGCCGGCTGCAATGGTCTGCTGCAATAATCGCTGTGCAAGCGGCGTTTCTACCTGCTCTGTCAGATACCGCCGCATAGGACGTGCACCATATCGTCCGGTATCTGGTGCAGCTGCAAGCTGTCTCACAGCTGCCTCTGTAAAATGCAGCTGTACATGTAACTGTTCCATTCGTTTCTGCAAATTTTGCAGCTGCTTTTTTGCAATCTGGCAAAGCT
Source organism: uncultured Oscillospiraceae bacterium (assembly GCA_958448395.1). Classification (GTDB taxonomy): domain Bacteria; phylum Bacillota; class Clostridia; order Oscillospirales; family Ruminococcaceae; genus Ruminococcus_C. Next base: position 1,613 of record CAUDDP010000042.1, read on the forward strand.
GTTCCTGTGTCAACTTCTGAAAGGGAATGATAGCATCCAACCGCCCTAAAAATTCCGGTGAAAAATATCGCTGTAAGGCTGTTTCACTGACCGCATTTTCTGTTTGCAGAAAACCGGCTGGCGGCTTACTCTCCCCACCACCCAGATTGGAAGTTAAAATCAATAACGCATTTGTAAAGTCTGTTTTTCTACCGTTTGCATCTGTCAATACACCATCCTCCATAATTTGCAGCAGAATATTACAAACATCTGGATGTGCCTTTTCAATTTCATCAAAAAGAATCACACAATATGGTCTCTTCCGCACCCGTTCACAAAGTGTACCACCCTCATCATATCCTACATATCCGGGCGGTGCACCAATCAACTTGGAAACGGTATGCTTTTCCATGTATTCCGACATATCAAATCGAATCAAACTATTTTTGTCATCAAAAAGATGCAGGGCAGCAGCTTTTGCCAATGCTGTCTTTCCAACACCTGTTGGCCCTGTAAATAAAAAGCAACCAATCGGACGGTTTTCCTCTCGCAAGCCCGTTCTGGCTCGCACCAAAGCCGCAGAAAGCTGCTGAATCGCCGCTGTATGTCCGATAATCTGCTGACTCAACTCCTGCTCTAAGGTCATCAAACGCTGCTGCTGTGCAGTTGTAATCTTTTTTACCGGAATTCCAATTCGCATGGAAACCACTTCTGCCAAATCCATTTCTTCCACCACTGGTGTCTGCACATGATTGTGCTCACATCGAATTCTGGCACGAGAACACGCTTCATCCAGTAAATCAATTGCTTTATCTGGTAAGTAGCGGTCATGTAAATAGCGAACAGAACAAGCAATTGCCTGTCGTAGAATCGCATCCGGAATATCGACATGATGAAAGCTGGAATATGTCTCCCGCAACCCACAGAGAATCGAAAAACAGGCATCTGTACTTGGCTCTAATACTTGAATAGGTTGAAACCGACGCTCCAGAGCACTGTCTTTTTCAATGTATTTGCGAAATTCCTCCGTTGTCGTTGCACCAATCAACTTGATTTCTCCACGAGCTAACTGTGGCTTCAACATATTCGCAGCATCAATGGCACCCTCTGCTGCACCTGCTCCTACAATGGTATGCAGTTCATCAATAAACAGAATAATACTACCATGCTGCATTGCCTCTTGCAAACAATTCCGAAATCGCTCTTCAAAATCGCCACGATACTTTGCACCAGAGAGCAAGGCTGGCAGATCCAACGAAAAAATATGCTGCTGGAGCAGGGCTTCCGGCACTTCTCCTCTCAAAATCTTCTGTGCTACCCCTTCCACAATCGCTGTTTTTCCAACACCAGCATCTCCAATTAAACAAGGATTATTTTTTGTCCGACGTGCAAGAATCTGTATCATCTGCTGCAACTCCTGTTCCCGTCCAATCACAGGATCATAGCGATGCAGCAAAGCAGGATCTGTCATCCATTTTCCATACTGAAACAAGTTCGGCAGGGCTTTTTTTGAAATCCGTTCTGTTCGCTGATAATCCATACGAATATGACAATTCGTTTCCTCCCGACAAACCGTACCCAATTGGTTGAGGCTAATGCCCAACTTTTTCAAGATGGCAACTGCGGTACAGCAAGGTGTATGCAGAATCGCACGCAATAGATGTTCTGTACCGGCAAGGCTGCGATTTTCTTCCTTTGCAAATGATTTTGCCTGCTGCATAATTTCACAAAGTGCCGGCGTGAGACAATCCTCCTGCACCTGTGCGGGAATGCCTCTTCCCACCAGTTCCACCAACGCATTCCGTACCCGCTGTGTGGTAATCCGCTGTGCAGACAGCATTGCTGCTGCCGCATTACTTCCTTCTTCCAGCAAGCCGAGCAGCAAATGTTCGCTGCCAATGTAGGTATGTCCCAATTCTTCCGCTGCACAGATTGCTTCTTTCAAAGCAAGAATGGCTTTTCCTGTAAACCCGTCTGTATATCGCATACACAAAATTCCTTTCTTGTCTCATATGATTTTAGTATGCCATAAAACAGTTGCATTATCTGTCGAAGCAGGAACCCTTTTTTGACTTTTGCATATGATGTACTATGAAACAGACAAAAAACCGCCTGTTTCAAATTTAATCTACAAAAGGAGTCATGAGTTATGTGTGGATGCGAAGGAAATAACGGTTGCTGGTGGATCATCATTCTGATTGTACTGTTCTTTGTTTGCTGCGGTGGCTGCGGCGGCAGCTGTGGCTGCAATAACAACCTGAACACTGGTTGTGGCTGTGGCTGCTAAGTTTTCCTAACCGAAACAACGCCAGATAAAAGCCCCCTGCCAATTGGCAGGGGGTTGCAACATTTCAGCTTTGTAAAACCACTTTTGAACCACTTGGTCAAAGGTGGTTTTTTATTTTTATCTTGACCCTTTTGTGATATTAGTGTATAATAAAATTGTATTTAGTTCTTACTTTTATAAGGAGGTTTTTAAAATGCCTATATTTGAAATTTATATAGAGGACGAATTATTATTAAGCGAAGAGTTTTCCGTTGATTTTGAAGCCGGTGAAATTCTTGAAGAGTTTTCCACCGTAAAGCGTGATGAACATTATAAATGGATTCCTGTATTTTTTATGATTTGAGGATTGACTTTTTCAGGCGGCAATGCTATAATAAAATTACCGAAAATCAAAATAGAAAGGAGTACTACATTGAACGTGAAATTTGAACATCTTGTTCTGGAGAACAAGAAGACCACCACAGCGGAATTGTTCGGTCATCGGGAAGTCATTGAAAAGTATGCCAAGGAAGGTTATCATTATGCCGGTTTCGTACCGACCTTGTTTGGCCCAAGTGGCAAAATGATCGAGTTGGACTTGGTATTTGAAAAGGAAACGAAGTAATCCACCCTTTTCACTTATAAACATTCAAAAAGCAAACCAACTGCACTGCAAAATGGGAGTATTTATTCTGCTTTTTTATCTTTTATTTTTCCAAAAAAACAATAAAAGCAAAGAAAATATGATGATAAAAAATTGAATTATAATTATAGGCCAACAAATCCAAATATACACTATAAAAGTTTTTATAAATGCCTCTATTCCAAATACTTCTGTTCCCCTAAAATCAAAAATGAACCCTGCTACCATATTTTTAATTGCAACTACAAACACACAAAAAAACGGAAGACAGGCAAATGACAGCAATAAAGTGATTACGATATTTTTAATACTTCTTCTTTTTTTCACCGTTTTCTAACTTCCTTTTCTTCATCATACCATTTTCATCGTATTTCTTCTATTAAGAAGTATATGCTCCTTGTCCGATATCGGACAAGGAGCATTTTTATTATCCTATCATTTTCACTCTGCAAAATGCAGCTGTTCCAGAAACGCAACGCCATAGGGAAACAAATCCATTTCATGCTGAGCAGAAAAACTGATACAATAAATACGATGCTCTACCATAAACAGGATGGTACAACTCGGCATTTCTGTCCCATTTACGGTAACCGTATACCGAAACCCATAGGCAGGTGTTTTCTCCCCCAACGTGCCAGTATATTCTGCTTGCTCTGTCATCTCATAGGCATGTAACTCCTGCTTCATGCCATCCGCAAAGGCATACAGGACATCCAAGGTATCCATATCCGTATAATCCATTGATTCCGGCTCAACACACTGCACACTGATAGAACTGGTGCCATCTGGCAAAAGGCAGTACAGCAGACTGTTCGACTGTGGCTGCTGTTCCCAATCCTGCGGAACAGCAAACCGAATGGCACCAAGTGTCTGATGCTGGGATACCGGCAAACTATTTTGTGTCGTATGAAACAGTGTGTTCCAATGTTCTCTTTCCAGCTTCATAACATTCCTTTCTCGTTCTCTATACAAATTGCACAACGATTAAATATCAATATCAATATTAAAGTCCTTCCGATATGGCTTTGACTGTGTCACATCGTTCAAAACTGGCGGATGTAATGGCTCTGCTTTTGGTGTAGGCGATGGCGTTGGAGTAATGGCTTTTTTCTGCGGTGCAGTCTGCCCATCCGGCTTTGACACTTCTGGCTGTGGCGGCATGGAAAAATTCTCCCATTCTTCTTCAATATACGTCATCGTCATTGGATCTGGTGCTTCTTCTGTTGCCTCGGATTGTGTAACGGTTGCCCGTTCGGTTGCCTCTAATGCAGCCGTTTCTGTTTCAGCCGTTTTTTCAGACGCTGCCTGTACAGTCTGCGGCTCTGCCGGCGATATTTTTATTGACTCAGACAAATGTTCTGGTACAGAAGATTCCACAGCATCTTCCGAAAGCAGAAATGCATCAGCAACGGCTCCGGTTACTTCCTGTGTAGTCAACTCCCCCAGATGACTGGGAAGCGGAAATTCCATAACAGTTACCTCTTCCTGAGAATCCGCCTGTTCTTCCTTTGAAACAGCTACTTTTTCTGCCTTTGTCGGAATCACACCAGCCGCCTCTAACATTTCTTTGAATGTCTGCGGTTTGTTTGCTGCTTCGTCTGGCTTTAATTGTTGCGGTTCCGGTTCAGGCTGCAAAGCTTGTACTGCTTGTTGGAGGGTTCTCTCTGCATCCGCAGCTGCTTTTTTCTTGGCAAGTTGCTTTTGCTTTACTGCAAATGCATGCTCCTCTGCCGCTGCCTGTGCTGCCGTCGTCACCGTCAAAATATCTGGCATCAATGTATAATTTTCCGGTACTTCCAATACATCTAATTTAAATTCACCCGTCTTCAATGTCAATTGCAAGGTATGCGTACCAACCTGCAACTGGTCAATGGTCAAACAGGTTTGCCTTGGTGCACAGTACGGTACAAACAAAGTTTCATACAATACTTCACCATCCAGCATTACCTGAAACTCTGCATTTCTGGCTGTCCCAATCACAGCAATCCCTGTACCCGTAAACTGACACGAAAAGGCAGCCTGTGGCTGTGCCTTCATGGAAGTCCGATGATAGAAACGACAGGATTCTGTTGTACAAATATCCCAATAATCGTTATAGAAGATTTCTTCGGAGAAGCAGTCCACTCGTCTGACATACAACGGCAAAATCGGCATCGGCAGGACTTTCAAATTCCGAAAAGTATTCATCTCATAGTCACTGCACAAGGAAATGCGTCCAGAGTTAATCGGACACTGCGGCCGATAGGTTGTCAGCAAATCGCCGTTCAGGAAGAAGAAGATGGAATCCCCTAAAATCAGCAGCTTCAGCTTGTTCCAATCCGTCGCCCGAACTGTATAGGAGTTTCCTTCTGCGGCAACGCTGTCCATATCCAGCAACTGCCAGTGACCGTCTCCATAGAGAATGCCCGTATAACCACAGCGAGAAGAAGTTTCACAGGTGATAGCAGAGTTATATCGTACGCCAAGACCGGCATAATTTTCTGCATCCCGATTGTCTAACCGCACCTCAATTTCTGCACTGTAGCTTCTCCAACGGTCATCCCCAAGGCAAGTGATCGGTTCTGGTGTACCACGAAACCGCCAGTTTGCCGGAATATTTCCCTTTTTAATCCGCTGACACAGAATGTCGCCATCCTGATCCGAGTGAATCAACTCAAATGCACCACCCTGATCGGTGGTATATCTTGGTGCACAACCACGCACCATAATTTCATCATCCCGATATTGGAACGTATCCTGATACGGCAGCGGCAATCGCTCTGGACTGGGTATGGTACGGGAAAATGTTTCCACACCATTGACCCAGCTGGTGTCCAGTGTGGTAATTGTCATAATACTCTGCGGCGGTACTTTGATAAAATAGGTCTCGCCGTTTTTATGGCTTGGTTTTACCGGCTTACCACGCCGAAACCAGTTTGCATTATATGCTTCACCGGCATTTGGACCAGTGGTGAGAATCGTAGAAAGCGTACGATTTGTAAAGCCCATATCCTTGAGCTGTAAAGAATACGTACGTGGAAAGAGATCTTCATTGGTAAAATGCATCGTCATCTCTGATCGATCTGGAGAAACCAGTGTCATAAAATTGTTGCTGGTATTTTCAATGGCATGATTCTCCTCGCCATCTCCATAGCAAGCTCCATTGACAAACAGCCAGCCTTTTGGGGAAAAGCGGCTGAAATGCATTGCCATCCAAAAACCACTGTCCATCCGATAATATCCTGACCATGGTTCCTGTGCAGAAATCAAATGTTTTGGCACATCATATGCACCGTCATAATTGGCAGCGATTGCCGGACGGAATTCATACATACACATCTTACCATTATAATAACTATTGATCATGCGGTTCGCAATATCAATCGCACCGTTCTTCCCAGCAATACCAGACTGATCTGCCTGTACCGTCAGCTCTGACAAATTACAGGGGGCACTGCCTTCACTGTACCAGATTTCCTTACCATAGGCTTCATTCAGCAGATTGGTATAGGAATCCCCAAACGTGGTATAATGCAAGCCAATCACATCAATGGCATTTCGCAGCGGTGCATTTTCCACCATCTGTGCTGCCACGTTACGAGTGCCGACTTCATCGGATGCAACAATCTTAATTTTCCGGTAATCATAGGGGGCTTTTGGCTCATGATCCAGACGATACCGCAGAAAGAGAATCCATGCTTCATCCGTCGTATCCGTTTCATTCTGATCGGCACTGATAAAATTAAATTTTAATCCATAAACCTGATAAGCCGCCTCCAGCGTTTCTTTATACCAGGTATAGCGGGCATTTAAGCCGTGCTCCTGACTGACCGTAAAGGCTCTTGCCACCCATGCTGGCTCCCCCCAGCGGAGCAAATCCAGCGTAATATCCGGATTGATTGCCTTGGCATCGGCTGCAAACTGAAAGCCTGCTCCTCTGGTAACATCCGCATGTTCTTCTGCTGTTCGCTTTGTTGTTGGCTCTGTTCCAGATGAGGAATTGACATCTGCACCAAGTTCCAACTTAATATGTGACAATCCAATACCGTAGTCCTTCTGAAAAAGCAGCCGCATGATTTCTTCGTATTCCTTCGGATGCTCTACTTTATAATCCAACAGAAGACGGGAAGCATTATTGGCAGAAATGCAGCCAAGTCCACGATAGGCAGCGGCAGGATTTTCATTTGCCTGTGTGCCATCTGCTATAATTTCCATGGAGGCAACGCCGGATTTTCCGGTCATTTCAGAAAATTTTTGAAAAAGCTGTGAGTTTTTCAATGTAAAATCCATAACTGCGATTCCTTCCTATATCATGATAAATTTTCCTGCTGTATTATGGGACGGGCAATCAGAAATTTGATGGTTTTTCCCATTTCCTCAAACATTGCCTCGTGCTCCGTGCGAAAGCTTTGAATATTGTGTTCTTTATGTAAATCTGTAGTCTGAAATACAATTTCAAAATGACATTCTTGAAAATAGGAAATTGACTCTTGAAACAAGTCGTCATCGTCGGTTTTAAACCAGATTTCACCATCCAGTACGGAACAGTATTGTACCAGCTGCCGTGGATGGGTCAGACGACGTTTCTTATGCTTCCCCTTCGGCCACGGGTTACAAAAGTTGATATAAATTCGGTCAATCCGGTCTATCGGAGAGAAATACTCCGAAAACTGCATTAAATTACAGATGAAAATCCGAACATTGTCCAACGGCAACTGTTTTTCCGCATACGCTGCTTCCAGCTTTCGTTTTGCCAAAACCAACATTTCATTTTTAATATCCATTGCAATATAGTGATAATCCAGATTGGCAGGGGCTTCCTGTGCGATAAAACCACCTTTTCCACAGCCCAATTCCAGCCGGATTGGTTTTTTCTCTTCCGGAAACGCAGTGTTCCAATTTCCAGTATATATTTTTGGTTCGGAAATATAAAACGGACACGCCTCCAGTTCCGGCTTTGCCCAAGGTTTGTGCCGTATACGCATTCTGTATGTCAATCCTTTCTATACAAGCAGATTCTTTCCATTCCATTATACCATACTTCCTGCAAAAAAGCAAAGGAATTATGAGAAAAAAGAAAGAAAAATTACTAATTTTCATGGTACACATGGCATTGTATGCCCGATTTGAAAGAATATACAAAATCATTCCCCTAAAACATGGAATTCATTCGTCAATTTTTACAATAAAAAAACCTGCATCGCCACAGTTCCTTCGCGATGCAGGTTCTAATTTGTTTTTCATTTTTACAGGATTACAGCATCAGCTGCACGCTCTTCTGCATTGCCGCATAAGCACGGCAGGAAACCCCAGCCAGTTGGAACATCTGCACCGATGCCCTTGTACTTTCTGAATCTGCATATTTATTATCCAGATAAATCACTTCTCGAATACCACTTTGAATGATTGCCTTTGCACACTCATTGCAGGGAAACAGCGTGACATAAAGTCGACAACCCTGCAAGCTGGCAGCATTGCGGTTCAGAATCGCATTCAATTCCGCATGACAAACATAAGCATACTTGGTATCCAGAAATCCACCTTCTCGCTCCCATGGCATTTCATCATCATTGCATCCCGTTGGCATTCCATTATAGCCAACGGAAACAACCTTGTTTTCCGGATTGACAATGCAAGCTCCTACTTGTGTATGGTTGTCCTTACTTCGCTGTGCAGAGAGCAGGGCAACGCCCATAAAATAGGCATCCCACGAAAGATAATCCGTTCGCTTCATATTGCTTTTGATTTCCTCCTATCAGGATTCTGCTGGAAATTTTGTGATTTCTCCGAGCAGGTACCGTCGATACAACATCGCATCCACAACATTCAGCACACCATCTGCATTCACATCGCCATTTTCAAACACATAGTTAACATCTTCCGGAATCGACATTCTCAACAAATACCGGTTTAACAGCACCAAATCTGCTACCGTTACGTTTTCGTCCCCATTGATGTCACCGCAGACAGTTTTATCCGGCTGTTTTGTGGTTGTAGTAGTCGGTTTGGTCGGCTCTGTAGTTGGTTTGGTATGATCCGTTCCAATAATGGTGCCGCCGTCCAGATTGCTGCCTTCCGTGGAAGCATAGGACTCGTAAAATTCTGTCAGAGATATACTAGAACCATTTGTGCCAAGCGGCTTTGCATGGTCAAGGCTGATATACTTACCGGTTTCCTGTGTCTGCCAGAGGGAAGGTTCAAATAAGCCATACTTTTCTGCATCCCATGTTGCAAAATCATATCCCAACAAACCACCTGTGTCACCAGAGTTTGGATTCAAGCCCCAGAAAGTATGATTGATATGATTCTTAATCATATAATTTCGCAACAATTCCATCCACTTCTGATTTTTACCACCGTCCATATGACCGCCCCATTCACCAATCAACAGCGGTGCAATGTCCTGATCATTGATATACGCCCATGTATCATACCAGTAGTCATCCAACAATGTCTGTTCCGTAAAATCCTTGTCAAACCAAGTCTGATTATAGACAGACGGACCGTAGTCATGTGGAGAATAGACAATCTGACTAGTGCCAGAATCCGGTTTAATCGGATAATCTTTGACACCACGCAAATTGCCGCCCCACCATGCACCATACCATGGAGAAACTTCTGCGGAAGCCTGCCAAATGTCAGCAGTATCATAAGTATAACCCTTTTCCGTCTTTGGATATTGCTCCACACCCTCTACAAAAATCAAGGCATTTGCATTGACAGCCAAAATGGAATTCGCACATTCTGTTGCGGAATACGCCCAGTTGTTCAAATCTGTAGAATCATCCCATTTCGCAATATCAGAAGGACAAGTTGTCCCATTATATCCACGTTTTCCGTGCGGTTCGTTTTTCAAATCATAGCCTATAATCGTATCATCATTACTATATTTTTCTGCCAGCCATGTAATAGAATCCTTCCACATATCCCATGTAATCTGTTCACTGGAATACGCACCGACTGCCATATTATCTGCATCCGCAGCTGTCGGATCATAATACCAGAGGTTATAGTTGTGACCAGAGTTATGAGATGCCGGACTGTGCACATCGACCATGACCTTCAGCCCATATTTCTTCATTTTCTGCATAATAATATCAAAGATTTCCATACTGTTTTTCAATGTTTTTCCATCTTCCAGCACAAAATCCGGATTGACTACAAAATACGGCGGATCATTTCCGGCATTTACACTTTTAACTGCCAGCGGATCGCCTTCCATCCAAGAAACCAACAGTTCTGTAGAAATTGGCATACGAATCAGGTTGATGCCGTTGTTGGATACGTTTTCCAAAAAGTCATCAATATCCGCCGCATAAAGACCGTGTGCACAGTTTTCCGTACAGTTAAACCCAAACCAGTTTGCACCAGTCAGCCAGACTTCATTGCCGTCCTTGTCATAAAGCCGGCTGCCAACAGCATGTAACCAGTCATCGTTATTGGTATCAGCTGCCTGTGCTGTCAAACTGCTCATACTGGAAATCGAAGCAGCAACAGCCGTACAAGTCATCATACCAGCAAGTAAAGCAGCTTGCAGGCGTTTGTAAAATTTCATAAAAGACTCCTTTCCCTTTCGTCAAAACGAACAAAAAAACAAGTATATTCCATATTTTTATTATAGTCGATACGGTGAAAAAAGTCAAGTGTTTCGGAAGGATTTACACGCAAATCCATTTTTGTATGTTCTCTCACCGATAACAATCTCGCCGCCTGAGCCAGCTTGACCGCAGTCGCCTGCGGCGTGCAATTTACTCCATCATTTGAAAATTGATTTGCGGGAAAGATTTACTGCTTTTTTCCTACCTGTCGGCATTAACCTGCAAATGCATTCTATTTCCGCAGTGCTCGCTGCTTTGCAGCTGTCTGCAATAACAAAACGGTTGCCCCTACCAATAACAGAGATGCCACTGGTGATGTCCAGCTATACTGCACTACAGGTGCAGAAACTGGAAAGGCTGCTGTCTGCTGCAACAAAACTTGCGGGAAAAAATGACAGCCGATGCCACAGAATAAAGCGGACAGCACTGCTGCCATTCCACGCATTGTCAAAATCCAGACTGGCGAAAGTCGTCCGCCAGTGACTGCAACAATCTGCAAATGTACACAAACACCGCCAAAAGAAAGCAACGCCGCAAATAACGAAAATAACAATGGTGTTCTTGGAAACAGTTGTGTTAAATACGTAATTTCCAAAAATGCAGACAGTAATCCGGCTGCAATTTCCTCTGAAAACAATCGTTCCAGTGGTACTGCCAATATTGACAGCAACCCGGCTGCCTGTGCCACTGCCAGTAAACAGCGAAAAAACAAAATCATCGCACACATCTGCAATAAAGCAGTTCCTGATTGTGTCACTGTCTGCACCAATGTCTCCGCCTGCAATCGCTGCACGGGAGCTGGCTGGATATCCGGTAAATGCAAAAAACGGGTCAGGAATAAAAGCAATATCACATTGGAAAACAGCATCGCATAAAATAACATCCGACAGCCAGCATTTCCAGTCAAAGTAGAAAGCGTACCGAATAAAAATGCTGGACCACTTCCAAAACAAACCCCAGCCAGTAAGGAAGCCTGTCGCTTGGAAAGGGTACCGTTTTGCATCTGTAAATCCAACAATTTTGCACCGACCGGATACCCTGCCAGCTGACTCAACAGAAAAATAGCAAGACAAACATCAGGCATCCGTAAGACTTTTTTAGAAAACCAGTGAAATGGCCGCAACAACAGCATATGGGCATTGGTACGAATCAGCAGCTGTGAAACAATCATCACAGCATAGAGTGCTGGTAAAATCACCTCCAGACAGAGAAACACACCTTCTGCCAAAGCCATCTGAATGGGAGCAGCATAGAGCAGACACCCGAATGTCAGCAGTAATAACAAGATACAAGAACCGATTGTCAATCCCATCACTTCCCCTTTTGTTCACCAAATGTATTTTTATACCACGATCCATATGCTCCAATTGTTCATTCTATGACGGGGCTATTCGCTCTATTTCATACGCTCCTCTTCTGCCAATATCACAGACAGAAATCGGAAATATGCCGTATCATCTGCCACACACATAGTACTTTTTACTGTTTCCTGTGCATATAGTACAGTGAGGTGATGGCGGATGATAGAACGATGGACAGAAATGGGCAGGAAATGGCTTTGCATGCAAACTACAATGCAGATAGCTGGCAATCAGGAGCTTCGCATTGAAAATTGCAGACGCATTTTAGAATATAATGACATCCGCATTGTGGTACAGACCAGAGAGTTACAACTTTCCATCTGGGGAAAAGATCTGCAGGTAGACACCTATGCAACAGATGGCATTCTCATACATGGCGAACTGCAAACGATTGAACTGGAGAAGAGAGGGGGACATCGTACATGAAACGGCAGACGGCAGAAAAACGAGGTCTGTGGGGGCAGGTATTTGGGGTTGTCCGAATCTCTGCACAGGGCGGCAAACTGTATGCCTTTCTCAATGCCATGCGAGAACAGCATATTCGCTGTTATGGGCAACATTGCAACAAAGAAATCGCACATGGCATCATCTATGGAAAAGACTGCAAGAAAATGCGAAAACTGGCAGAAAAATATCACGTCACCGTGCAGGAATTCCCCTGTTTCACCGTCTATGAACTGCTGCACCGGTATCGGTTTCGGTTTGGCATTCCTATTGGCATTCTGGTTGCAGCTTTCTTTCTCATTTACTGCTGCAATGTGGTCATGCTCATTGAAGTGCAGGGCAACGAGCATATTTCCGATGAAAAAATTCTGGCGATACTGGAGGAATGCGGTGTACAAACCGGTACCTTTATGGGAAACGTACCCTTCCGCATCTGTGAGCACAAGTTGCGTGCCAATATACCGGAACTTTGCCGGGTGTCTATGCGACATACAGGCAACCGGTTGGTAGTAGAAGTCACAGAAACGCCGGAGGAAGTTGCACCACTGGAGAAACGAGTCCCCTGCAATATTGTTGCCGCCTATCGTGCAGAAATTACATCTGTGACAGTACGAAGCGGACAACTTCTTTGTCTGGTCGGAGAACCAGTAGAAAAAGGGGCACTGCTGGTCAGTGGTGTACAGGCAGATGAACAGGGAAATATTCGTCTTCATCATGCCATGGCAGATATTGAAGGCATTTATACCATAGAGGAAACCTTTACCTGTCCCTATGAACAAATCATTCGCACCAGTTCCGGGCAGGAACAGACCAAATCCTATCTGGACTTTTTTACTTTGCAAATTCCATTGTCAAAGTCTTACATTCCCTATCAAGACTATCAGCTTTCAGAAGAACGTACGCCTCTGACAATATTTGGTGCAGAGATTCCCATTGCGGTCTGTCGGGAAACTTGCAGTGAATACACAGAAACCGTACTGCAATTTACCCCGGAAGAAGCGAAGCTGGACTTAGAACAGCAAATGCAGCGGTATGTCATGAACTTTCTCAAAGACACCGAAATTTTAGAACAGCAGGTCACCTATACAGAAAAAGAGACGGCACTCAGTTGTACCGTCTCCTATACCCTAAAGGGGGAAATTGGTGTGCAGCAGGAGGTATTTTCAAAAGCAGAAAAATAAGATAAAAATCAGCCCCGTGAGAACCACAGGGCTGTTGCTATCCCATTCTGAGATAGAAAATTTCATACATTTCATTTGACATGTCCAAAAGATTCCGCCTTATGTAGCAGAACCCATCAGTCCAGAAAATCTTTTACCTTTTTACTTCTGCTCGGATGCCGCAGTTTCCGAAGTGCCTTGGCTTCAATCTGCCGAATGCGTTCTCTAGTGACATCAAATTCCTTGCCCACTTCCTCCAATGTCCGGGAACGTCCATCTTCCAAACCGAACCGCAGCTTCAATACCTTTGCTTCCCGTTCTGTCAGGGTAGAAAGTACTTCATTCAACTGTTCCTTCAAAAGCATCAAAGAAGCAGCATCTGCCGGTGCTGGGGCATCATCATCCGGAATAAAGTCACCAAGGTGACTGTCCTCTTCCTCTCCGATTGGTGTTTCCAGCGAAACCGGATCCTGTGCAATTCGCATGATTTCTCTTACCCGCTCTGCCGGCATATTCAACTTTTCCGCAATCTCCTCCGCAGAGGGATCATGACCGGTTTCATGCAGCAGCTGACTGGAAACTTTTTTTACTTTGGAAATTGTCTCTACCATGTGCACTGGAATTCGAATTGTCCTTGCCTGATCGGCAATTGCACGGGTAATTGCCTGCCGAATCCACCATGTTGCATAGGTAGAGAACTTGAATCCCTTTGTATAATCAAACTTCTCTACTGCTTTTAGCAGACCGAGATTGCCTTCCTGAATCAAGTCCAGAAACTGCATACCCCGTCCCACATACTTCTTGGCAATGCTGACAACCAGACGGAGATTGGCCTCCGACAGACGATTTTTCGCTTTTGTATCTCCCTTTGCCATCCGCATTGCCAGTTCTGTTTCTTCATCAGAAGACAACAATGGCACTCGACCGATTTCTTTCAGATAGACCTTGACCGGATCGTCAATGGCAATGCCCTCTGTGGAAAGTGCCATCTCCAAATCGTCCACCAAATCTACTTCACTGCCCTTACTGGTCAGTTCCGGTACCGTATCATCAATGATTTCGATGTTGAGCCGGTCACAGGTGTCATAAAAAGAGTTCAGCTGGTCTGCGTCAAAGTCCAGTTCTTCCAGTGCATCACTGATTTCCTTTGTCGTCAGTTTTCCTGTTGATTTGCCTCGTTCCATCAATTTTTCAATGGTCGTTTTTCCTTCCATGATTCCTCGTTCCTTTCCAAGGCGGACAATGCCGCATCATTGCCATGCTTGATTTTTCTTTATTTTTTGTGCAACCAACTTGCGTAGGTCATCATCCGTTTCCGGTGTAGAAGCCGTATCGGTTTGCAGCAGCTGAATGCAGTCCATAACCTCCTGCATACTGGTTGGACAAGTCTGTTTTAAGTTGAGTAACCGGCTGATCGTGCCCATCTCTTCCGGTGAAAATACCATACCAAGTGCAGAAATCGAACAGTCTGCCTCCTGCTGACTTCGCTCCTGTAAGGTACAAAATAGCTTTCGATAAAACGGGACAGAAAACTGCTCCGCCTGCACTTGTGCTGCAATCGAAGAGATTTGCTCTGGCTGCGACAGCAGATAACAAAGTACTCGTTCCTGTGCCTTCACGGTTCTGGAGCAAACCGCCGGCATTCCGTTCTGCACCGGTGTCAGCTGCTGTGCAGCTATCGTATGCTCCATCATATTGCTGAACTCTTTTTTCTTCTGCATCTCATATCGTTTTTTCTGCTTTCGCTGTACGTTCAAACGCAGCACATCAGCGGAAATATTACATTTCTCTGCGGTTCGCATCAAGTATACATCCCGTGTGACCGGATCGGAAATCTGTACCAGAACCTCTGTTGCCCGCTGTAACAGCGTTGCCCGGTCACTCTCCGTTTGTAAATTCAATCCAATTTCGCATCGGTCAAGCTGAAAATTGATGGCATCGTCTGCCCCCTCCAGCAGCATCCGAAATCGTTCTGCCCCAAATTTTTTAATATATTCATCTGGATCCTTTGCCCCCTTCATCCGAAGCACTTTCGTCTGAATGCCCACTTCGCTAAAATGCCGCATTGCCTTTTGTGTCGCATTTTGTCCCGCAGCATCGCTGTCATAGGCAATCATTACGGTTTTCGCATACTGGGAAATTTTTCTCGCCTGATCCGGTGTAATCGCAGTGCCAAGTGTTGCCACGACATTTTCAAAACCTGCCTGATTCACAGCAATTACATCCATATACCCCTCTGCCAGAATCAAGGAGGTGGTAACGGCATTTTTTGCAAACTGCAAGGAAAACAGATTCTTTCCCTTGTCAAACACCGGTGTCTGGGACGTATTCAGATATTTTGGCTGGCTGTCATCCAGCACTCTTCCGCCGAATCCGATGACATTTCCCCGCAAATCCACAATCGGAAATATAACACGATTGCGAAAGGTATCATAAAGCGTTCCCCGTTTGGAGCGACGGGCGACATCTGCCAATAATAATTCCTCTTCGGTAAAACCATTTTGCAGCAGATAGTTGGTCAGGGCATCCCAAGTATCCGGTGCAAAGCCCAGTCCGTATTTTTTAATCGTCGCTGTTGTCAAACACCGGCTAATAAAATATTGTAACCCTCGTTTATCGCTGCCAGTCAGCATCCGGTAATAAAAATTCGCCGCTGCCCGGTTTATGGCAAGGATCCGTTTTCGCATTCTGGCCTGTGCGGCATCTGCCTCCTGCTCTGGTACGGTCAGACCGCTCTTCTGTGCCAGCAGCTTCACAGAATCCATAAAATCCAGATTTTCTATTCGCTGTATAAAAGTAATCACATCACCGCCGGCTCCGCAGCCGAAGCAATAAAAACTTTGTGTATCCGGAAATATGGTACAGGACGGTGTCTTTTCCGAATGAAACGGGCAGTTGCAGACAAAAACCCTGCCTCGACGCTTCAAATCCACATAGGAATGTGCAATTTCCTCCAAAGGACATGCCGATCGCAGCTGTTCCAGAAACACATCCGAGATCATCTACCGTCACCTACCTTCAATGTTTCGTACAAATAATACGGTATATAAATGGATTCCATCGCCGTCACACATGCCGGAAATCGTATCACAGAAACAGAATACCGGTCAAATTGTTTTGCAGCAGGATTATAGTATACGTCAGAAAACAGAAAGGTATGCAGCAATCCCTGTGCCTGCAAGCATCCCTCTGCAATCGCCGCCCTGCCTGTGACAGGCGAGGGGACAAGCAGGCATGACAACCAGTATGTATACGTATCTATGTGTACAGCCTACTATATACCTTTATTTATATAAAATAAACGAATAGGGAAATGCTTGTCACACTTGTCCGCAAACGGGATTTCTGTCCGAAATTTCGGCTTTTTTCGTGTTGACAAGCAGGATGACAGGAAGTGTGACACAACTTTTCCTGTCAGGAAATAAGCTGGAAATTTAATACAATTCCTGTGACAACTTTTCTTGTCCACGGATACCGGTCTCACCTCCGCCGGCAGAATCGCTTCGCTCTCTGCCTGTGTCCGCTGTCCGCCGTTGTACGTTGTACAAACTTGCAGTCTTGTTCCTCTGCATTTCTGTATTCTGTATCGTTTTGTTATTTTAGAAGGCGGACAGCGGCAGCTTGT
>CAUDDP010000043.1 GCA_958448395.1 uncultured Oscillospiraceae bacterium
AGAGTTGCTTTATTTGCATTTTACATATAAGTGGTTACAGATTTTATATGACAAAGATAAAATAAAATAGAGTAAGTATGATTTTTTATGAGAAATTGAGGAGGTAACATATGGATACTGCATCGCACTGGTGTATATATATGCCTTTCTGTCGGTGATACTGCCGTTCAGAAAGGAATGCAGGAAAACAGAAGCAGAGTTTGTTGATTTTATGATAGAGATGGGTACAGGAGGCAGATACTACAATTATTCAATATTGAAATATTATAATTTATATAAATATATATTTATAAAAACATGGTTTATAAATTTAAGAATACGATATGCAAAAGAAAATATGTATAAAAGCAGTATGAAAATTCTGCTATAAAAAGTTATACTTTCATTCTGCTTAACGCCTCCAATAACCTTTCTCTTCCATACATATTTTCATACCAAATAATTTTATCCATTTTATCATTTTGATAGTAACAATATAAGCTCATTTCCTCGCATGGATGTTTTCGGTAAAACTCTCTAATATCGCCATCAACGATAATTTTTCGGTCAACACGTGTTACGGAGTATACTTTGTAAATAATTATCATCCTCATAAATGGAATATCTTCTATTGTTGAACAATTGTGGCTATTATACATCTGCTTGCCTCTGAACTTCTGCTCATCTGACACTACAACCTGTCCATTATTTAATATCCATGTTTTTTGATCAAGGCTGATAGATATCTCTCTATCCTTTTTTTCTGCACGTATCTCTATAGGTGCACCTACCAGACCTATCAAAAGAGAAATGATAAAAAATGCACAGGTAGCCAAAACCATTATCATCAAAATTTTCCTCTCAATGTTCGAGAAAGAATCATGCGAAAATACAAATCCTGCTATTATTGACACTACAGTTCCTATACCCGTCAGTATTAGAAGCTTTATCATTACTTTGTAAGCAATTTTATAGGATTTATTATTTATCAAATTTTTCTTGTAATCTGGTTTTTCACTATCAAAAAATGGTGCATATTGGACTGTATATTTTATCTGAGACTGTATTTTTTTGTAATCATCCATGGGTGAATGATCTCTTATTTCTATCGGGAACATATTCTGCCTCCAATCCGCTGTCTATTGTGATATGTTTCGTAACTATTATAATCATATCACAAACGTGTAAAATATACTATTCATTTATTATAAAATCTATGTAAAATTCGGAAGGGGGTGATGGGTTTCATGATTGGATTGCTAATTCTGTATTTATTTTAAAAACTATTTTGTAAAATTATTTGTATTAGTATAATAGTTTTTTATTTTAATACATATAATTCAAAATACAGTAAATATTTGATATAATGAAGTAAATTATCGTATCATGAAGGAACAATCATGAAAGCCTATACCTACATCGAAAGAGGAAAATTTGTCCTTACCGAAAAGCCTAAACTTATTTTGCAAAATGATACTGATGCCGGTATCTGTGAGGGAAAATACAAAAATTGATTTGTGTGGGAATGAAAAATAAAAACCATGCCGATCAGACAGGGCAGACCGGCATGGCGAAAAGATGTTTTATTTAATTGCGGCCAGATTCATGATAGGTAACCCATTGATATTTTGCAGTCAATGGCGTTTTACCATCATAATGATTTAACCATTCATCTACGCCAGTACCCGGCCATACATTCATCATAATTTTTCCGGGTGTAGAAGGAATGTTTTGTGTTGCTGTGTAGACTGCCTTGCCATCTACATACCAGGTGATAGAATCCTTCTGCCAGTCAAAGCCATATGTGTGATAGCCAGTAGAAGCATCAAATCCTAAATCATACATATATTCGTGATTGCCGATGCCGTTCGTATAGTAGTTAAACTGTACCTTTGTGGTGTCTTTTCCGAGAATTTCTATGTCAATTTCATCCCATGGATTGTCATCACTCGGTCCGGTATAAGTGAAGAAGGACGAAACCACGCCATCATTTTTAATTGCCTGCATGGAGGTTTCATAATAACCATAGGAATAGAAATCTGTTGTCCGGTATTCTGCACCAGAATAGTTATACTGTCCAGAAGAATCCTTGTCAATTGTCAGGTTTAATGCAGCATCCTGAAATGTCGCATTGCTGCCTCTCCAAACACAGTCGAAGCAGGAACCATTTGACCAGCCATCTGATGCAAAGAATTCTTTTGCTGTACCTTCCCGGAAATTTGCATACATAGTTGCATTAGAATCTGGCTGTTGTGGGTTTGGTTGTGGACTGGAATGAGAGAGCAATTTTTGCTTCAGAACACAAAGGTCAATCACATTGACAACATGATCTTCGTGCAAATCCGCACAGTTGCCCTGTTCTGTAGTCAGCGTTGCTTTTCGGATGAGATATTTTTGTAACAGAACCACATCTGCTACTGTCACATTACCATCCTGATTGATATCGCCTTTTTGTGCAGTTGTAAGCTCTGTACTTGTTAATGACAGAAGATATGTCAGTGGAGAATTCCAGTAAATTGTAATTTCGTTGGTAGAATAGCTTTCAGCGTGGTCTACATAGCACTTTGCACTTGGTGTGGTTGCCAGATATGCTTTTGCAGCGGAATCCTCCAGATGAGAGTTGACACCGCCAACCAACATGCCTTTCATGGCCTGCTTTTTTGCCATGGATGGGCGATGATGTGGATTCTGTGGGGAAACCGTTCCATATCCAGTGACAAAGCATTCACCGATCGGATTGCTGCCGAGCAGGTAGTGCAGATTAGATTTTGCAGCTGTCAGATATTCTGTCTCTCCAGTCAGCTGATATGTCAGTCCAAGGACAATGCCAGCATTTGCAACAGTCATATTGCTGCCCCAGTTAAAGGCAGAAATGGCAACGCCATAAGGGTTATTTGCAGTTGTGGTTACAAATTTATCTGCCTGTTTTACAATGGCGTTTTTGGCGTTGATATAAGCGGTAGAGCTGGTGTCTGCATTGTCCATTGTCAGAATGGCAATGTTGCCATAATCGCCGACCGTTGACCAATCCAGACCTGTTTTCACTGTCATTTGCTCTAATGCATTTAGATAAGTTGTGGAGCCAGTTGCACGATATAGCTGTGCAGCTGCCCAATAGCGTTCGTCTTTGTCTGAAGTATCTTGATAAGCACCAGTGGTAATATCTTTTGGATCTTTGAAGATCAAGTTTGGGTTTTCCTCCAGAAAT
Source organism: uncultured Oscillospiraceae bacterium (assembly GCA_958448395.1). Classification (GTDB taxonomy): domain Bacteria; phylum Bacillota; class Clostridia; order Oscillospirales; family Ruminococcaceae; genus Ruminococcus_C. The sequence goes on from CAUDDP010000043.1 coordinate 3,188, forward strand.
GCCCATGCTCGTTCTGCGGCTGCCAAGCAAGTATTGGCAAAGTCATTGTCAATTGCCTGATAGAATTCGTATGCCATTGCCATGGCTGCACAGAAGTCTGCGGTTGCTGTAGTGGAAATTGGTGTCACAATCAGTTGTTCTGTTTCCTTTTCCGGCATCACATAACCCGGGAAGTTTTCGCAGGTTACCTTGTGATAAACGCCGCCAGAAGCTGCTTGCATTTTCAGCATCCATTCTAATTCATAGCGTGTCTCATCCAGAATATCCGGCACACCATTTCCGCTCTCTGGAATGCCGATCTGGTCACTGTAGGCAGATGGGCTTGTCTGGTAAGCATACAGCAGATCTGCGACTGCTTTTGCAGCTGGTACAACATAACGACCGTAATCACCGGCATCGTGCCAACCGCCGCTGACATCAATGGTTTCCGATGTGCCGTAAATTCGGGCTGTTGTATTATGGCAGGCAACGTGTCCAAATGTATCGTCTTCTACTTCAGTTCCGCAACGTTGCAGATACAGCATCTTAACGGAATCATCCAACAAATTGTGATAGACGGTATCTGAAATTTCAAATACATAGGAATCATCTAAACTGCCACACTGAATATAATAGGTGCCCGGTTCTGTTACCGTAGAGAAATCACCAAACCAGTCTGTTTCGTCAGCACTGGCATTTTTTGTTTCTCCATACAGCTCTCCTGTATAGACCGATTGCTTCGTTGTAGCATTTACAACAGAAAAAGTGGTTTCACTGGTAACATCCCGAAAGACTGCAATTTTTTTATCCTGTGACTGATATCCGACTTGGTCGGTGACAATGGATGGTTCATAAGGCTTGATTTCCGAATAATCTACATTGCTGTCGTCAATTAGTTCCAATGATACATTATCCAGATAAATTGTGTGTTCTGGCAGTTCAGACCCCTGATAGCCACAGTTAAAGACCAATTTTGACATAATATCGGTATCGGCTTTCATAGTGAAGGTTTCATCCACCGTTTGCGGTTCTGAGGTCAATTGTAACCCCTTCCAAGTATATGCCTGATAGGTGCCGCCATTTTGTTGAATCATGCCTTCTATTTTACGGTCAATTGTACAAGAAATATCGTATTTTAAACGATAAACCCCGTTTTTATACAGTGGTATAATATCATATCCTACTTGTACGGAATAGTTCAAGGTACCCACACTTCCGATGGTCAAGGCCAGTTTGCCATCTTCTGTTTTCAGGGAACAAGCACCACCGCTTGCCTTATAGGTAGACCAACCAGAATAGCCGCTGTCAAATGTTTCTAATAAAATGCTGGTAGAAGCAGCTGTACCTGTGATGGGCAGGGTAGCGAGTCCGGCAGATAGCATGAAACAAGATGAGAATACTGCAAGACTTTTTTTTAATGTAATATGGTTACGCATGATGATTTCCTCCTTTTTGAAAAACACATCTACATGATAAAATATATACAAAATTTATGGATGAAACCTGTTGCTATGCTACCAATATACCATAAAGAAAAGAAATGGGATATCATTTTTTTGTGATTTTTATTGAAATTTTGTTGCATCTTAAAAAGAATTGTGGTAAAATAGAAAAAAGGGGGGTTGCATGTGGATATTGAAAAGAAATTAGCTTATGTATCATTTTTAAATCGAGAATATCAGGTTTCACACCTTGCTTATGAGCGAGAAATGGCATTTTTTCAAAGCATTCAAACGGGGGATATGGAAGCTGTGAATCGTCTGTTCAAACCACTGGACAGTCAAAAAATGGGCATTTTGAGTGAAAATCATTTATCTAATTTAAAATATCATTTTATTATTACAGTTGCTCTTGTCACACGTTACTGCATTGAGGGGGGAATGGAAATGGAGGAAGCATTCAATCTCAGTGATATTTATATTCGCAGTGCTGATCGTTGTCAGCAGGAGCGGGAAATTGCACTGCTGCATCGAGAGGCTGTAGATGATTTTACACAGCGAATGCAGATTATTCATAAAAAATCACCATATCCGAAACCAATCATAATTGTGTTGGATTATATTTACGATAATTTGCATACCAAAATTACATTAAATGCATTGGCAGAACAGGTTCACCTCAGTCCTTCTCATTTATCAAAGCTGTTTCACAAGGTAATGGGACTTACCATCTCCAGTTATATACGAAAAAGACGCATAGAAGCAGCTGAAAATATGCTGAAGTTCTCAGATTATTCCTGTATAGAAATTGCAAACTATCTCTGTTTCAGTTCAGAAAGCTACTTTATTCAGATGTTTAAAAAAGAAACTGGTGATACACCGAAATGTTATCGGGAAAAATTCTTTCGTCGCAGTCATATGGTGACAAAATAAAGATAAAAAATGCAGCTGTGTTTTTTGATGTTCTGCTGGAACTTGACAGACAAAACAAGATATGATACGATAGGAATAGGAATAAAAGGAAACAGGTGAGGAAACAGGTATGATAGAAGAAATTTCTATGCAGGAACTGGCAAAACAAAAGTCAGATTCTTATTTATTGATTGATATGCGAGATGAGACTGCATTTGCATTGGGGCATATTGATGGGGCTGTAAATATGCCTCAACAGACTTTGCAAGAACAGGCAGAAACATTGCCACAGGATAAAATGCTGGTGATTTATTGCCGCAGTGGAATTATCAGTGAGGAAGCAGCAGAATCCCTCCGAGAGAAGGGGCTATTTGCTGTGAATCTGATTGGCGGATATGTGCAGTGGCTTCAGGAAAAAATAAAACGGGAATCCACATCAGAAAAAGCCGCAGAAGTGGAGCAGGGGCTGCGGAAAAAATTTCACCGCACTATTTTTAGTCGATTTGCCAAAGCTGTTACAACTTATGAGCTTATTCAGCCGAATGATAAAATTGCCGTCTGTATTTCTGGCGGAAAGGATTCCATGTTGATGGCAAAGTTGTTTCAGGAGTTACATCGGCATGGGAAATTTCCGTTTTCCTTGGTATTTCTGGTGATGGATCCCGGTTATAGTCCGGAAAATCGTCAGATTATCGAGTCCAATGCGGAGCTGCTGCAAATTCCAATTACTATTTTTGAAACTAATATTTTTAATTCTGTTTATCATGTACAAAATAATCCTTGTTATCTTTGTGCTCGTATGAGAAGAGGTCACCTGTACAATCAGGCAAAGCTGTTGGGATGCAATAAAATTGCACTTGGACATCATTTTGATGATGTAATTGAAACGATTTTAATGAGCATGATTTATGGCGGGCAGGTGGAAACCATGATGCCAAAGCTGCATAGTGCGAATTTTGAAGGAATGCAGTTGATTCGGCCGATGTACTTAATCCGGGAGGCGGATATTAAACATTGGTGTCGGTATCATGACCTGCGGTTTATCCAGTGTGCCTGTCGTTTTACAGACACCTGCACTACTTGTGAACCGGACGGCCGCAATGTATCCAAACGGCAAAAAATCAAACAGCTGATTGCAGAATTGGCAGAGGAAAATCCGCAGATTGAAAAGAATATTTTCAGGAGTGTGGAGAATGTTAATTTGAATAAGATTATTTCCTATCAGCTGCATCACGAAAGGCATAACTTTTTAGATACGTATGAAAATTAAGATAAAATAGCCGGTACGTTTTGCAAAAATATACCGGTCATTTTATATTGGATGTTATTAAAAATGTTGCGTTTTGCAGGAACAAATAGGTTTGCCTATAGGAGAATAATAAGAAAATGCGGTTATACAAACATCGTTAAAAAAATAGCATAGATTTTCTTGCTGATTTCTGGTATGATAAATAGAAAGTATGTTATCCTAACTGTTGGAAATAAAAACAACTGTATGGATATCATGCTGTAGACTTTAATTTTTGGGAGGGATACCAATTATGATACAGCTGGAACACATCACATGGACGTTGCCAAGCGGCGAACCATTGATTCGAGATATTACACTGACCATTCCAGATGGAAAGCTGGTGGTATTTACTGGACCGAACGGTGGTGGAAAAACCACGCTGGCAAAATTGATTGCTGGCATTGAAAAACCGACTTCTGGTAAGATTTTATTAAATGGGGAAGATATTACACAGGATAGTGTGACAGACCGTGCGAAGAAAGGGCTTTCCTATGCTTTCCAGCAGCCGGTTCGCTTTAAAGGACTGACCGTGCGAGATATGCTAGAATTGTCATCTGGTGCAAAAATGACGACAGAACGGCTCTGTACCCTGCTGGGTAAGGTTGGACTTTGTGCGGAAGAATACGCAAATCGGGAAATCAATACTGGACTCTCTGGCGGTGAAATGAAGCGAATTGAAATTGCAACTGTGTTGGCAAGAAATACGCCGTTTTCTATTTTTGATGAACCGGAAGCTGGCATTGATCTTTGGAGTTTCTCTCGTTTGGTAGAAACTTTTACTGATTTGCAGCAGAAGAATGCGGCAACTTTGATGATTATTTCTCATCAGGAGCGGATTCTTTCTATTGCTGATGAGATTGTAGTCATTGCCAATGGAACTGTTCGGAAATCTGGCACACGATCCGAGATTCTGCCGTCTTTGCTGCAAGATGAACGAGCAGGCAGATGTCCGCTTGGAAAGGAGGAAAATGTTTGATGGAATCCAAATTACAAGAATTGCTGAAACAGGTTTCGGATTACAATGGAAAATATGATGGTGCATATAACATTCGTTCCAACGGACAATGTGCAGAGCGGAATTCAACGGAACATATTCAAATTGTCTCCAAAAAGGAAGAGCCGGGTCTGGATATTTTTATTGCACCACATACAAAGGGCGAAAAAGTCTATATTCCAGCCTGCGTCACAAAGGACGGAATAGACGATTTGGTTTACAATGATTTTCATGTTGGAGAAGGTGCTGATGTCACTATTATAGCAGGCTGTGGCATTCATGCAGAGCACGGGGAAGCTTCTCACAATGGCATTCATCGCTTTTTTATGGGGAAGCAATCCCATATTTTATATCAGGAAAAACACATTGGAACCGGCAGTGCGAATGCAAAACGGATCATCAATCCGGTCACAGAGTGCTTTTTAGAGGAAGATGCAGTGCTGGAAATGGATACCATACAAATTCGAGGTGTGGATCATACGCTGCGGAAGACAAAAGCAGATCTTGCAGCTCGTGCAAAGATTATGATTCGAGAGCGAATTATGACAGACGGTGAAGAAACTGCGGAGACTGATTTTTCCGTTACGCTGCGGGGTGAGGATGCGGGAGCAGATTTGATTTCCCGTTCTGTTGCAAGGGGAAATTCCAAGCAAAAATTTGTTTCTTGTATGAAAGGGGAAAACCGTTGTACCGGACATTCCGAGTGTGATGCCATTCTGGCGGAAAATGGACAAGTACTGGCAGCACCCGCATTGGAAGCTTCTCATGTGGATGCAGCTTTGATTCATGAGGCAGCCATTGGAAAGATTGCTGGAGAACAGATCCTGAAGCTTTGCACTTTGGGTTTGACAGAAGCAGAAGCAGAGCAGAAAATTATTGAGGGATTCTTGAAATAAACATTTTTCCATAGAAGTTGAAAAAGTGGAACGGCAGCTGTAGACTTGCAGCTGCCGTTCTGTTTTTGTATGGGGTAGAAATATTATATCGTCAAAGCCAGGTTATTCCTTTGTGATGGCAAGGTGTTCCCGGTGCAATTCTTCATAGAGTTGTAATACGTTCCAATGCCGGTTGGTTGGTGTGAGAATGGCTTTATATGTAATTGACACATTTGCTGCTCGTAGCTTTTCCAATAGCTGGTCAATGTGTCGCTCTTTTACATCACAAAGAATCAGCAAGCTTCCTTCCAGTGGTGCACCAGTATAGATTTTTTCAGCGGTATCGTCTGGAAATCCGGCAAGCTGTCCAATGCTTTTGGCATAATCACAAATAGGCACAGAGACAGTTCGTAAGTGCAGTCGCCGAGCGATTTTTAGGACAGATTCTTCCGGTGTAATTTGAAATAAAAGTAATTTTTCCAAAATTCAAAATACCTTTCTTTGTTTTATGTTCTATTTGCAACTAATTGCAGCGTTGGATGCAGTCCGGCTGCTTGTTGTGCATAACACTGCAATACCGCTACGGCATCTTCCACAGTAATTTCGGTGTCACCATCGAAATCTGCCGCTGTTTGCTGGACAGCAGTAGAGAACGTGGGAGAGAGGCTGGCAGATTTTTGTGCATAATAAGTTAAAATTTGTACAGCGTCTTCTACCATCAGCAGGCCGTCTCCGTCCACATCGCCGATGAGACGTTCTGCATCTGGAACAGTTGTTGTCGCAATGGGTTCTGTTGTAGTTTGTGGTGTAGTGGTGGTTTCTGTTGCTGTTGTAGTTTCGGTTGTGGTGCAGGTTGTTGTTTCTGCTGCTTTTTTGGCTTTAAAATAATCGGAAAGAACAGCTGCTTCTGCTTTTGCCAGTTGCCGCAAATTGCTGTCCTGCATCAACCAGACCGTTGCACGATAGTTTGTATGGAATGAATGTTCCATTAACACACCGGGGGTGCCGACATAACGAGCACCGCATAGAACACCGTACCATTCGTCGTCATGTACACCATTTCCATCTCTGTCATTGTCGGAAAGACGCTGCCAAATAATGCCCTTCTGATTCGTTCCCATTACATTTGTTACAGTATCTGTTAAAATTTGCCCCATTTCACGGCTGGTATCATCAATGGTTGTCCAGTCCAGATTCTGATAGCAAATTGCGACTGGATAATCAATAGAGGAATAACTTGCCGCATTGCTGTGAACAGAAAGGAAAAAGTCATATCTGGCAGACATATGCCCTCTTGGCTGTAAGTCTGGGTCGTCCTGAAGGGAAGTCTTGGTTAAATCCGCTTGCACGCCGAGGGCTTCCAGTTCTTCTTTGAGATAGTTGGAGAGTGTCCATGTCATAACACTTTCGTAATAGCCACTGACAACAGTAGATGGATTGTAGTAACCGGCATGTCCGGGATCAATCATAATTTTTACCTTGTTTGGATCCCCTTCTTCTGTGCCGACAATGGGGAAATGTTCTGCATCATAAGCAGATTCTGTTTCTCCATAGTCTTCTAAGTTCGATTCGGTTTGTTCCAGATAGGACATCCATTCTTTTGGGGTTCGCTGTGAATCCTCAGCAGAAACGGAGTAGGGCTGACAGCAAAGCAGGGCAGCTGTCAGAAGGGCGGAAATGGTGTTTCTTTTCATGTTGATACGCTTCCTTTCAATTGACTTTGGTTTTATTTTCTATTCGTTTTTTTGAGAAAACGGAAAACAATAATCATAGATGTTATGAAAAAGGTTTTTTTCAGTATAACAGATTTTAGTGAAATTGTAAAGCATTTTCTGATTTGTTTGAAAAGTACGGGCTGGAAGTTTTCCCCTGACAATGCTTTTTTTATAGAAAAAGGAAAAAGAATTTTAAAAACAAGAAAAAAAGATAAAAAGATAAAAAATACAAAAAATCAATAGAAATCCATAGGATTTTATGATATACTGCTAATAGTCATGCACTTTTTATGTGCTTCGATGGACTTTATCCAGTTATGTCGAAAAGCAGTAAAATTGCATGGAATTGAAGTGGATTGTATTTTAAAGGAGGCTTTTACATGAGAAAAGTACAACTGACGGAAACGGTTTTGCGAGATGCGAATCAGTCCCTGATGGCGACTCGTCTTCCTTATGCAGATTATGAAGATATTCTGCCGGTGATGGATCAAGCAGGGTACTATTCGATTGAATGCTGGGGCGGAGCTACATTTGACTCCTGTCTGCGGTATTTGCATGAAGATCCTTGGGGACGATTGCGAAAGCTGCGGAAGAACTTGCCACATAACAAGCTACAAATGTTGCTGCGTGGGCAGAATTTGTTGGGGTATAAGCATTATCATGATGATGTTGTGGAGAAGTTCATAGAGCTTTCTATTAAAAACGGCATTGATGTAATTCGTATTTTTGATGCCTTGAATGACTTTCGGAATCTGGAAACGGCACTCCATGCTACTATGAAGTATGCAACGCCGAATACGATAGCATCTGGTTGTATTTCCTATACGCAGAGTCCGGTGCACACTGTGAAAAAATACATTCAGATGTGCAAAGAGCTGAAACAGATGGGCTTTCAGACAATCTGCCTGAAGGATATGGCAGGTACGATGACCCCCTATGAGGCAGAACATCTGATCAAAGGGATTAAAGATGCAGTGGGGGATATGCCATTGATTCTGCATACCCATAGTACAACGGGTATGGCATATATGACATTGACGAAGGCAGTTGAATCGGGAATTGATGTCATTGATACTGCTACCTCTTGTTTCTCCGGCGGTACGTCACAGCCGGCAACGGAAACTATGTTCTATGCCCTACAGCAGTATGGGATTGAAACTGGCTTGAATGAGGAGCTGATCAATCAGGTAAACGATTATTTTAAGCCGATTAAACAGAAGTATGTGGATAGTGGCATGATCAATCCTAAGAGCCTTTCTACTGATGCACAGGCATTGGTCTATAAAGTACCTGGCGGTATGCTTTCCAATATGATTGCCAATCTGACAGATATGAAAGCAATGGATAAGTTTGAGCAGGCGTTGGCAGAAATTCCGGCAGTCCGGAAGGATTTGGGCTATCCGCCGTTGGTGACGCCGCTTTCACAGATGGTGGGCAATCAGGCAGTTACGAATGTGCTGTTAGGAGAGCGTTACAAGCAGATTTCCAAGGAAGTCAAGAATTATATCAAGGGTGAGTATGGCATTGCACCAGCACCAGTTGCACCAGAACTGTTGAAAAAGGTACTGGGGGAGAATGGAAAACCAGTAGATTGTCGGATAGAAGACCAGAATCGTACTGGTGTTGAATTTCAGGAAGCAACAGAAGCACTGGGCGATCTGGCACGGTCGGAAGAGGATATCATGAGTTATATCTGCTATCCAGATCAGACAATTCAATTTCTGAAAGACCGTAAGGAACAAGAAGAGAATGAAGCCGTTTATACCATTGAAGAACTATAAGGAGGCGAGACAGTATGGGAAATATGGTTTCGCTGGCAACGAAAATGGACATTGGTGAAGCGGGGATTACTGCTATTTTTGGTTATTTGGTGGTATTTACTGGACTGGCATTGTTGATGTGTGTAATTTATATTGTTGGTGCTATTTTTCAAGCAAATGCCAAGAAAAAAGAATCTGCCGCTGCTGTGGTACAGGAAACTGTACCAACAATAGAGCCAATTGCACCTGAGAAACCGGTTGCACCGGGTTCTGCTGGACATGTAAAACGATTTGATGTGCCTGATAAGGAGGCGGCTATGGTTATGGCGGTTGTTGCTTATCAGATGAAAAAGCCCCTAAATGAACTGCGGTTTATTTCCATCAAGGAGGTCAAAGAAGATGAAGTATAAAGTAACACTCAATGGAAAGACATATGAAGTAGAGGTAGAAGTGGGAAGAGTGGTTTTGCTGGATGAGTACGAAGCCTGTACACCAGCACCGGCAGCTGTACCGGAAGCCGCTGCCACAGCTCCGGTTCCGACTGTGGCACCAGCAGCCACAGCTGCTCCGGTTACGCTTTCAGCCGGGGAATCCGTCAATGCACCGATGCCGGGTAATATCCTGCGAATTGATGTCAAGGAAGGCGATAAGGTAAAAGCAGGGCAGACGTTACTGATTCTGGAAGCTATGAAGATGGAAAACGAAATTGCAGCTCCGAAGGATGGTACGGTTGTACAGATTGCTACATCAAAGGGAGCGGTTGTAGAAACCGGAACCCCTCTGATTGTACTGGCATAAGGAGGGTTGCACATGAATATTCTGGAAACGCTGCAACGATTATGGATGGACTCTGGATTTGTCGGCTTTTTCATGGATGGTGGCTGGAAAAATCTGATTATGATTGCAGTTTCATGTCTACTGCTGTATCTTGGGATTGTCAAAAAGTTTGAGCCGCTTCTGTTGGTTGGCATTGCATTCGGTTGCTTATTGGTGAATGTTTCAAATTTCTTTGTAGATGGTGTCAGCTCAGCCAATGCTCTGTATCATCCGGAACTTTGGAGTGCTTTTCTCGATGAAGGCAGCCAGTACTATCACAGCTATGGGCATATCATGGCAAATGGCGGTTTGCTGGATATTTTATACATCGGCGTGAAAACTGGATTATATCCGTCCTTGATTTTCCTTGGTATCGGTGCTATGACAGATTTTGGACCACTACTGTCTAATCCGAAGAGTTTGTTGTTGGGTGCAGCTGCACAGATGGGGGTATTCCTTGCCTTTTTCGGTGCAATTTTGCTTGGATTTAACGGCAATGAAGCAGCCTCTATTGGTATTATTGGCGGTGCAGATGGACCGACTGCGATTTTCTTAACCAGTAAGCTTGCACCAAATTTGCTGGGACCGATTGCGATTGCTGCTTATTCCTATATGGCATTGATTCCAATGATTCAGCCGCCATTGATGCGGCTGTTGACGACGAAAAAAGAACGGGAAGTAAAGATGGAGCAGACACGTCAGGTTTCTAAGACAGAAAAGATTATTTTCCCAATTGTGGTTAGCCTGTTTGTTATCTTGTTGTTGCCATCTACTGCACCGTTGATCGGTTGTCTGATGTTAGGAAATCTTTGGAGAGAATGTGGTGTGACGGCCAGACTGTCCGATACAGTACAGAATGCACTGATGAATATTGTTACTGTATTTCTGGGCATCTCCGTTGGTGCAACCACGGTTGCTTCTTCATTCTTATCTTTGGAAACCTTATATATTGTTGGCTTGGGACTGCTTGCATTCTGCTTCTCTACGGTTGGTGGTTTGCTGGTGGGGAAACTTATGTACAAGCTGTCCGGCGGAAAGATTAATCCGCTGATTGGCTCAGCCGGGGTATCTGCTGTGCCGATGGCAGCACGTGTATCGCAGATAGAAGGACAAAAAGCCAATCCGAGTAACTTCTTGTTGATGCATGCCATGGGACCAAATGTTGCCGGTGTGATTGGCTCTGCGATTGCAGCTGGTTTCCTGCTTGCAGTGTTCGGATAAATTGCATAGGAACTTGTTTTTTCTTGTGAATGCCTGTGTTTGAAATTGAAAAAAGAAACAAATTCCCCGACAATTTTCCAAATTTTGTCGGGGAATTTGTTGTAGAATCGTCAAAATAATAGAGAAAGATGTTTCGTTTTTTAATTTTCTCAATTTGAGAAAAATGGATTGACATTTTTCAAAAAATGTGGTATACTATATGCAAGCAAAATCAATTGATATGCAGCACCGATGGAGGTGGAATATGTTTCAGGATCGACTGCAAAAATTACGGGAAGAGCGTGGCTACAGCGTGAAAGAGGTCGCTACAGCATTAAATCTTCCCTATACTACGTATAACAATTACGAAAAGAACACAAGAGAGCCAAACGGCGAAATCCTTCGTCGGATTGCTGCTTTTTTTTCCGTCAGTCTGGACTATCTGCTGGGTGTAACTAATACATCACGGGATAACATACAATCGCCAGAAGTACAGGCGATCTGTACCAAACTGAAAGAACTGGATGCACATGGGAAACATTTGGTTTCCCTGGTGCTGGAGGAGGAGTATATCCGTTGTCGAGCATTGCGGCAGGAGCAGAGAAAACCAATGCGGACGATTCGCAGCAGTTTATATCGGGTTTCCGCTGGTACTGGTATCTTTTTGGATGACAATGCGGCATGGGAGGAAATTCAGGTGCTGGATACACCAGAGGCGAGAAAAGCAGATTTCGCACTTCGGATTTCCGGTGATAGCATGGAACCGATTTATCATGATGGTGACATTGTATTGGTTGAACAGGAAGAGGTACTGCGTGTGGGCGAAATTGGAATTTTTTTCGTAAATGGAAGCGGCTATATCAAAAAATTCGGCGGTGATCGTTTGATTTCTTTGAATGATGCCTATGAGGATATTTATTTGACAGAGCAGGCACGCTGCTTTGGAAGGGTGCTTGGAAGAGCATAATAACGTCAATCATTTGCGTTAGAGCTTTTTTCTATTTAGCAATAGGATCACAGAAAAGAAAATTATTGATTTAAAAGGAGGTTCTTCATGAAAGCAACAGAATGGATGGAATCCTTTGCGAGCGGGAAAATGGATGACAAGTTGTCCTTGTTGTACGGTAATGCAAAACCGATATTGAAATGGCAGCGGCAGCGTTATATGGATGCTGTGCAGGAGTTTGTGAAATTGTATCCGAATCGGAAGGAATTGTATATTTATTCTGCACCAGGCAGAACAGAAATCGGCGGAAATCATACCGATCATCAACATGGCTGTGTATTGGCAGCCGCAGTAAACCTTGATGCCATTGCTGTGGTATCCTTTCATGAAGAACAAGTAATTCGCCTGAAATCTGCAAATTATCCGCAGGATATGGTAGAACTGACAGATCTCGGTGTACATTTGTCTGAGATGGGAAAATCTGCATCGCTGATTCGTGGCATTGCAGCTCGTTTTGCAGAAATGGGGGTAGCGGTTTCCGGCTTCGATGCTTATACTACTTCTGATGTGTTGAGTGGTAGTGGTTTGTCCTCTTCCGCAGCATTTGAAGTGCTGATTGGTACAATGATAGATCAGTATTATAATAATGGCAACGCTGGTGCAGTGGAAATTGCAAAAATCGGTCAGTATGCAGAAAATCGGTATTTCGGAAAAGGCAGCGGTCTGATGGATCAGATGGTAAGTTCTGTTGGGGGATTCGTCTATATCGACTTTGCGGATGTGGAAAATCCAAAAATTCAGCAGCACACCTTGAACTTTGAACAGGCTGGTTATAACATTTGCATTACAGATACCAAGGGCAGCCATGCTGATTTGACGGAAGACTACGTCAGCGTTCCGCAGGAAATGAAGCAGATTGCGGAACAGTTTGGGAAGCAGTATCTGCGAGAAGTGGATGCTGGAGAATTTTTTGAAGCAATTCCAAAATTGCATGGTGTTTGCAATGATCGTGCCATTATGCGTGCAGTGCACTTCTTTGACGAAAATCGCCGTGCTCTGCTGGAGAATAATGCATTGGCGGCAGATAATCTGGACTTTTTCTTTGAACTGGTACGGCAGTCCAGCGATTCTTCTGCAAATTTGCTGCAAAATCTTTATTCTTGTCGGAAGCCGACAGAACAAGGAATTCCGTTTGGCATTATGATAAGCAAGCGTTTTCTGGGAAAGAAAGGTGCAGTGCGGGTGCATGGCGGCGGTTTTGCCGGTACGATTCAGGCGTTTGTACCAACGAAGGCAACAGAAGATTATGTGAAAGAAATGGAAGCCTTGTATGGAGAAGGCAGCTGCTATGTTCTGCGAATTCGACCAGTCGGTGGATTTGCATTTGCACCAGCAGTGCACTGATGGCTGGTTTTCTCTCTAAAACAAACAGCAGTATTTGAGAAACAGAAAGGACAGATGTTCTATGATTTGTGATGAAATACAGCGTTTGATTGCTTATGCAATTGCAGAAGGTCTGATTACAGAGGCAGATCGATTTGTGGTGCAAAATCAATTGATGGAAGCATTGCATTTGACAGATTGGCAGCTTTCTGGTTCTGTCTCTTCCTGTGAGAATTCCATTGATGCAATTTTGCAGCCATTGATTGCCTATGCGTGTGCTAATGGTGTTATTGCAGATACAGCAGCATCACGGGATTTGTTTGATACAAAACTGATGGGCATTTTTACGCCAATGCCACATGAGATGATTGCATTGTTTCAGCAGCGTTATCAGGAAAGCCCGGAAACTGCTACAGACTGGTATTATGACATTAGCCAAAAGCTAAACTATGTTCGTGCTGGTCGCATTGCGAGAGATAAAAAGTGGAAGTTTGCCTCTCAATATGGTATGTTGGATATCACCATCAATCGTTCCAAACCAGAGAAGGATCCCAGAGATATTGCAGCAGCACGCAGCCAGAAAGTAGCTGCTTATCCGAAATGTCAGCTTTGTCCGGAAAATGCTGGCTTTGCGGGAAACCCCAATCATCCGGCAAGGCAGAATTTGCGTCCGATTCCGATGAAAATTTTCGGTCAGGATTGGCAGCTGCAATATTCGCCGTATGGCTATTACAATGAGCATTGTATCGTATTCAATGAGGCACATGTTCCAATGAAAGTAGATCATGCTATTTTTGAAAAACTGTTCGATGTGTTGGATTTTCTGCCGCATTACTTTATTGGTTCTAATGCAGATTTGCCGATTGTTGGCGGTTCGATTTTGAGTCATGAGCATTTTCAGGGTGGTCACTATACGTTTGCAATGGCAGTTGCACCGATTGAAACACCGATTGTACTGGCACAATATCCGACCGTACAGGCTGGTATTTTAAGATGGCCGATGTCAGTGATTCGTCTGACAGCAACCGATCGCAAAGCGTTGTCAGATGCCTGCAATGAGATATTGGAACAATGGAGACGTTACAGTGATGTAACGGTTGGTGTGTTTGCAGAAACAGATGGCACACCACATAACACCATCACGCCAATTGCACGAAAAAAGGGAGATGCCTACGAATGTGATTTGGTGCTGCGAAACAATCGCACTTCAGAAGAACGACCGCTTGGCATTTTTCATCCGAATCCCTCTTTGCATCACATTAAGAAAGAGAATATCGGTTTGATTGAGGTGATGGGTCTGGCAGTTTTACCAGCAAGATTGGCGGTAGAGCTGGAAGTATTACAGCAGGCAATGCTGACCCATGCAGATTTGACAGCAAATCCGCAAACTGCGGCTCATGCTGTCTGGGCAGAAGATATTTTGCAGCGGCATCCAGAATTCTGTGCAGAAAATGCAGAAGCAATCCTACAGGAGGAAGTAGGAGCTGTATTTGAGCAGGTTCTCTGTGATGCGGGTGTCTTCAAGCAAAATGAGACTGGAAGGGCAGCGTTTTTACGTTTCTTGCAGCTGTTTGCACAATAGGAAAAATTATACAATGGGGCTGTCGCATCAGACAACAATGCGGCAGTCCTGTTTTTATGTAAAGAACGAGCTTCTGCTTTGTAAGCTACTTGACGGAATATGAAAAATACGATATAATGAGAATCAGTCAGGGCGATGCAGATTATACTGTTATAACGTGAGTTCGATGAGAGCGTTTTATCTGCCGAATGGCAACTGCGGTCAAG
>CAUDDP010000044.1 GCA_958448395.1 uncultured Oscillospiraceae bacterium
GCCGGCACAGTTTGTGATTGGCAGCGGTAGAATGCATTCTCGTCGAACTTACATTGTAAAATAAAAGTGATATGCTTCCATCGCAAGTATGAGCATTTATTTTTGCTTGTAGCGAAATGGACAGAGCAATTGCACTTAGTATAACACAGAAAATTCAGAAAAAGATATATAAAATTTGAAAAAAATATGATATACTGCACCTGTATTGTATTGTATCCCTCACAGAGGGAATAATAACAAGGAGGTTTTTCTCATGAAGAAAACAAAACTAAACACAAAACAACTGGTGATTCTGGGGTTGCTGACGGCACTGACAATGATTTTCTCATTCACGCCGATCGGTTCGATTCCAGTCGGCCCGCTGGTCATTACCCTGAATGTGATTCCGATTGCATTGGCAGCAGTTACCGCCGGACCTGTGGGTGGATTGGTAATCGGCAGCGTATTTGGACTGCTCAGCTTTTTGCAGTGCTTTGGCATTGGCGTGCCAAGCGGAATGGGTGCGATTCTTGTGGAAATCAATCCGTTTCTTGCCTTTGTGCAGCGGTTTATTCCAAGAGCGTTGGATGGTTTCCTTGTAGGATTGATTTTTAAAGGTGTCAGCAAGCTGACCAACCAGTATGTTTCCTGTGCTGTAACTGGATTTTTCGCTGCCTTTTTAAATACTGCCTTTTTTATGACAGCACTGGTTGCACTGTATGGCAACACAGAGTATGTACAGGGCTTGATGGGCGGTAAAAACATTCTGGTGTTTATTTGTACATTTGTTGGGGTAAATGCTGTGTGTGAGATGCTGGCTTCTACGATTGTAACGGGTGCCGTTGGTGCTGCACTCTGTAAGGCAAAATTGATTCCGTCTGTTTCAAAGGAAAAGACACAGCAGGCATAACAGGAGATCATTTGGAGGGTACGAATTATGGTATTGGCAATTGACATCGGAAATACCAATATTGTCATCGGTTGCTTTCAGGAACAAACCATTTTGTTTCAGGAACGGATGGCAACCAATCCCAAGGCAACCAGTTTGGAATATGCAGCTATGCTGAAAACCGCATTTGAAATGTATGATATCGATCGGCACACCATTGACGGCAGTATTATTTCTTCTGTTGTTCCGCCGGTGACCGGAACGGTAAAAAAAGCGGTGTTGCAGTATATTGGCATCTCTCCGATGGTGGTACGATATGATATGAAAACTGGCTTGCAGATTGCAATTTCGTATCCAGAGAAATTGGGAAACGATTTGATTGTAGATGCTGTAGCAGCCATGCAGGCATATCCGCTGCCGCTGATTGTAATTGATATGGGAACTGCAACTACACTTTCGGTTATTGACCGGAATAAGCAGTATCTTGGTGGTATCATTATGCCGGGAGTCGGCGTGTCACATGATTCCTTGATTGCACGTACTGCACAGCTTCCGAAGATTGCATTTGAACCACCAGAGCAGGTGATTGGAAAGAACACGATTGACTGTATGAAAAGCGGTCTGCTGTATGGAACAGCTGGTGCACTGGATGGTCTCATTGCACGCATTCAGGTAGAATTGGGTGAGCCGTGTACTGTGGTTGCCACAGGTGGATTGGCAAGTGTAATTGTACCGCTCTGTCAAAGCCAGATGATTCTGGATGATGATTTGCTCTTAAAAGGTCTTATGACTTTATATAATAAAAATAAGTAAAATATAATACAATACAAAAAATAACGCTTCGACAGAGGAAAAACATCTGTCGAAGCGTTTCGTTTTATGGTAGCTAAAAATTATTCGTTTTCCATTAACTCTTGGAAGAAGTTGAAATAATCCTCCCGTTTTTCGCCGGTAAAGGCGATAGCGTTTCTTGGATGCAGGTTGAGATGACCTGTCAGCAGATACTGAATATCATAGCCCCAGACTGTGCCATTTTTCTTGAGCGGCAGCATATAATTCTCTAAGAAACGCAGAACAGGCTTCAGGTCATATTTCGGATTTTTCAGGAAGCTTAGCAGCAGCTCCATGGCACAGTTACCAGCACCTCTGCCCATTGCTTCCATCGTAGCATCCAGATAGCTGACACCACGCATAGCACATTCGATGGTGTTTGCATAGGCAAGTCGCTGGTTATCGTGTGCGTGAATGCCGACCTTTTTGCCATATTTGTCGGCTGCCTCCAAATACTTATCCGCCAAATGCCGTATTTCCAGTGGGAAAATCGAACCGTAGCTGTCTACCAGATAGATGACATCGACACTGCTCTGCCCCAGAATAGAAAGTGCCTCATCCAGTTCAGACTCTTTTGCTTTAGAAACTGCCATAATATTGACAGTTGTGCGGTATCCTTTTTTTGCACAGTGTTCAATCATATCCACCGCAGCTGGAATGGTATGAATATAAGTTGCAACTCGTACAATGTCAATGATGCTGTCTTTTTTTTCTGGCAAATCCCGTTCCAGATTGGTACGTCCAACGTCTGCCATGACAGCAAGCTGCATATCGGTATTGTTTTCGCCGATGACACTGCGGATTTTTTCCTCATCACAGAATTTCCAGATGCCGAATTTTTCTACATCAAATAGGTCACGGTCTGCCTTATAGCCCAATTCCATGCAGTCTACGCCGGCTTTCAAATTGGTTTCATAAAGTGCTTTGATAAATTGGTTGGAGAAGTGGAAGCTGTTGACCAGTCCGCCGTCTCGAATGGTTGCGTCTAATACCTTGATGTCTGGTCGAAAGGACATGGTTGTGCCCTTAATTGGTTCTTTATATTCCATGATGTTTTTTCCTTCCTGTCACATAGAATTTCTGCATGAAGTGATTGAAAATAAAAGCAGTGTGACAGTTTTCATTATAGCAGATTTTTAGAAAAAGCACAAGGTTTTATGAGATTTTTAGTCGAATGATACAATTTTTACATCTGCGATTTAGACAGAGTGCTGTAATCGTGGTCAATGATGGAGAAAAAATCATGCCTGCTCGGTTGAAAGCAGGCAGAGAACGCATCCTGAGATGAAGGACTTGTCCGATTATGCAACAAGCAGTTATAGATTCGTCATGTAGATACCAGTGAAATACTGTACAAGGATCGAAACGATTGTAATGGAAACCCAGCAGCAAAAGCCCAGCAGAATGGGTTTGCCGCCTTTTTTGATCAGTGTCACGACGTTTGTATGCAATCCGATTGCTGCCATTGCCATTGCAATAAAGAACTTTGCAAGCCATTTCATCCATGCAACAAAGCTATCATTATAAAATGTAGTAAAATGATTTTCCGGCAGTATTCCAACGACGGTTGTGATAATAGAAGCTGCAATGAAGAATAGGATAAACCATGGAAAAATTTTTTGGAAGGAAAAATCTGTGGCAGCATTGTCGCTGACTTTTGCTTTTCGGGTTCTGTAGACAGCGAGTGCTAGGGTAATCGGAATAATGGCAAGGGTACGTGTTAATTTTACTGTTACAGCTGCGGATAAAATGCCGCTTGTATGATAGAGATTTTCTGCTGTTGCGGCGGCTGCTGTTACAGAGGAAGTATCGTTTACAGCTGTGCCGGCAAATACAGCGAAGCCTTCTGTTCCAAATCCCAGTGCATACCCAAGTGTCGGAAAAATCAGTGCCGCCAGAATGTTGAATAGAAAGATAACTGATATAGATTGTGCAACATCTTCCTCATCTGCATCAATGACCGGTGCTGTTGCAGCAATGGCAGAGCCGCCGCAAATAGAAGAACCTACTCCAATCAGACAGGCTGTTTTGGGCTGGATATGCAATACCTTCATCAGTACAAATGCTACAATTAAAGAGATGGCGATTGTACAAATGATAACTGGTAAACTCTTTCCGCCTACAACGGCAATGGTTCCGAGATTCAAAGAAAAGCCGAGAATGATAACGGCCCACTGCAAGATTTTCTTTGCAGTGAATTGAATGCCGGGTTGTAGTGCTTCCCTGTGAACCACTTTTGGAAATGCCAGTGCCATTAGCATACCTGTAAGAATGGCAATGACGGGTGCACCAATCAGTTCAAAGGAAAATGCACCAATTTTGATGTCACAGATTGCCGTTGCAGCGGCTGCAATGACTGCACATAGCAGAATGCCCAATAATTTTCTTGGTTGTTTTTTCATGTAATCAACTCCTTCTACTTTTATTATACCCGTAAGCATCCATGATTGCAAATCGTTTTTAGTTATGGTATAATAAGTGTAGCTTATAAATAAAGGAGAAGCGGCATGCTGGATGTAAAAATAGAAACCTTTTTGGCGGTATGCAGAAATATGAGCTTTACCAAGGCGGCAAATGAATTGTTCATTACGCAGCCGGCGGTTTCACAGCATATAAAATATCTTGAAAAATATTATGGGACAAAACTTTTTTCTACAGTGGGAGAAAAATTGTTGAAAAGCGGAGAGCGGAAAGAAATTCAGATTCCGGATTTCCGAATGGAACATGAATTTAATATGGTGTGGAATCAAAACAGTGTATTTACAGAACAATATAATTCTATTATGGATAATTTTATGGTCAATGCAATAAATTGTAATTAAATGCTTCTTGTCGCTGTAATCGCAGGAAGAAAGCAGTCGAAGGAAAAGAGAATTTACAAAATGAATGGTTTTTTCCTATTTACAAAAGTCGAAAATTACGTTATAATAACAAAATATATGTGCACTGTACGGCAGCATCCGTGCATTAGAATACGCCAGCACGATGGCAAGCTGCAAAGGCATGAGAAAATTTTCCGTTGTACTTGCAAACAGGCGGAAAACAAGGAGGAGGATTTTTATGTTTTTTTCAGAATCCGATGTGACAGAATTTATAGAGGACAACGATGTAAAATTTATTCGACTGACATTTTGTGATACGCTTGGCACAATGAAAAATATTGCGATTCTACCAAGAGAGTTGCCGAGAGCAGTTTCCAATGGGATTCCGTTCAATGCTACTGGTCTGCTGGAAGAGCAGCATCAAAACCTGTTGCTCAAGCCGGATTATACAACACTTTCGGTGTTGCCGTGGCGGCCACAGTCGGGCAGAGTGGTACGGTTTTTCTGCAACTTGATGACGATGGACGGCAAACCCTATGCCGGAGATTTGCGACAGAATCTCCACAATACAATGAGAGAAATTGAACAGGACGGCTATCAGTGCCAGATTGCCACACGTTGTGAATTTTATCTTTTTAAAACAGATGTAGAGGGCAACCCGACCAGAGAGCCTTACGATCAGGGCGGCTATCTGGACATTGCACCGCTGGATAAATGTGAGAATACCAGACGGGAGATCTGTCTTTCATTGGAGGAAATGGGCTTGAACCCGACTTCTTCCTGTCATAAGCACGGACCAGGACAAAATGAGATTGACTTTGCATGCAGCAATCCGCTAACCGCAGCGGATAATATGATGCACTATAAGACCGTGGTAAAAACCATTGCTGCACAGAATGGTTTGTATGCTTCTTTTATGCCAAAGCCGCTGCCAAACCAGAATGGCAGTGCATTGAAGATCAATATTATTGTACGAAAGAATGGCAAGAATATTTTTGGTTCTTGTCCAGAAGATATGATGCCAGAGGGACGCTCCTATATTGCTGGGATTTTGAATCGAATTTGTGGCTTCACATTATTCTCTAACCCAATTGTCAATTCCTATGAGCGATTACAGCTGCACACCGCACCGGGACGGGTGAACTGGTCTTCAGAAAATCGTGTGCCGTTGATTCGTCTGATGTATATTCCGGGCGGGGAAGCCATTATTGAGGTGCGTTCTGCGGATGCATATTGTAATCCCTATATTACCTTCCAAATGCTGCTGCGTGCTGGGATGGAGGGCATTCGGCATCAGGAACAGCTGAGGGAAGAGTGGAATGCTGCAAATGCCACTACAGTTTTTCGGAAGTTGCCAGCTTCTTTAGAGGAGGCGTTGCAATTGGCAAAGGAAAGTGAATTTGTAAAAACGTATTTACCACGTGCGGTGCTGCATGATTTCTTTCAGAAAACAGAACAGCAGCTTCAGGCATTTGCGGAAGCAGACAATGCACAGGCATACTCCTATCGCCACTTTTTTTAATATAGTGTCGAAGTAGAAAGCCGAAAAGGGGGTATGTATGTGTACACAGAACGAACATTGCTGATTTCTGGTTCGGATAAAGGCATTGATGCAATTACCAATTTCTTAAAGAGTTGCGGCTATGCTTCGGTTTCTGTTGTATCCAGTGGAGACGAGGCAAGACGGATGCTTCAGCATGATACATTTGGTTTAATTGTCTTGAATACACCATTAAAAGATGAGTTTGGCTATCAGCTTTCCTTGCAGCTGACGCAAAACACATGTTCTGGTATTGTGATGTTATGTAAGGCAGATATGGCAGAAGAAATGAGCAACAAGACGGTTTCTTATGGTGTTTTGGTGATTGCAAAGCCACTGAACCGTTCGGCACTGTATCAGGTAGTCCGGATGGCGAAAGCAATGAATGGAAGAATGATGCATATGAAACTGGAAAATGATAAGCTGCAAAAGAAATTGGATGAGTTACGTTTTGTATCCCGTGCAAAATGCCTTTTGATTGAGCGGGAACAGTATACAGAAGAACAGGCACATCGTTATATTGAAAAGCTGGCGATGGACACCAGACGCAATCGAAAAGAGGTTGCTATGGAGGTTTTATCCCGTTATGCCAGCGTGTAGACAGTGGATGCAGACAACCGGCAGGACAAAAACATCATGACAGATAGATAGTAGCAAACAGCCGCCATGGAGCAATTTCCGTGGCGGCTGTTTTGGCTGTTTAAGACGGAGGGGAGACTGGTATCCGTGGGAGAAAATACAAAAATGGGCATCCGTTATTTTCCACTTTTTCGACATCCCGGCTTGTCTGCTTCGACAGATTTCTTTTTATATTCATGATACAATAAAAATATTCTTTACAGGAAGAGGAAAGGAGCATTACCATGCCTGTTACAATACAATTGGAAGCCCCCTGCCTGACTGCTATTCTCGACGGAGAAATCGATCATCACTGTGCTCGTGATTTGCGAGAGGAGATTGACCAGGCAATTTTGGATTATGAGCCACACCAACTGCGATTGGATTTTGAAAAAGTGACGTTTATGGACAGTTCCGGCATTGGACTGATTATGGGACGCTGCCAGCAAATGCAGGCACGTTCCGGGAATGTCATCATTCAAAATCCACCGCCGCACATTCGTAGGGTGATGCGACTTTCCGGTATGGAACGCATTGCAAGTATTGAGATTACAAATATCTGATCAGGAGGGAAGTTGTCATGCACACTACCAACCAAATGAAAATTGTGTTTCCGGGCATTTCTGTCAATGAACGAACAGCCCGTTCCTTAGTGGCAGCCTTTCTGGTGCAGCTTGATCCAACTGTGGAGGAACTGGCAGATATCCGAACAGCAGTATCCGAGGCGGTTACCAATAGTATTGTACACGGGTATCGCTATCACAAAGGGGATGTAGAGTTACATATTAAAATTTTGGCAGATCGTGAGGTATATATTCGGGTTAAAGACAAGGGCTGTGGCATTGCGGATGTGGAGAAGGCAATGGAACCGCTCTATACAACAGCAAAGGAGGAGGAACGTGCCGGTCTGGGCTTTGCCGTCATGCAAAGCTTTATGGACAAGCTACAGGTACGCAGCAAACCAAATCAGGGAACCACTGTGATTATGCGGAAAAAGCTGAGGGCATTGATATGAGTGCACCGACTGCGGAGGCAAATCTGGGACTGGTGCATCTCTGTGCCAATCGTTTTCGAGGACGTGGGATAGAGTATGAGGAGCTGTATTCTGCTGGTTGTATTGGATTATTGAAAGCCGTAAAAGCTTTTGATCAAAATCGGGGCGTACAGTTTTCAACCTATGCCGTACCAGTAATTCTGGGAGAAATTAAGCGGCTGTTTCGGGATGGTGGCACAGTAAAAGTCAGTCGTACGTTAAAAGAACATGCCATGCAGCTACAGCAGATACAAGAAACCTTTCAGCAGGTGCATGGCAGGGCAGCAACCATTGCGGAATTATCGCAATGTTCCAGACTTTCTCCGGAAGCAGTGGCAGAAGCACTTTGTGCAGCACAGCCACCGCTGTCCTTGACGGCTGCAACAGAGGACAATCAGCTCGATATTCCTGTTCCAGCACCGGATACCGAACTGGGAGATGTTCTGGCATTGCGGCAGGTAATGCAAACGCTGCCTAAGCCAGATAGGCTGCTGCTGCAAATGCGATATTTTCAAAATATGACACAGACGGAGACTGCAAAGCGGTTGGGGATTTCGCAGGTGCAGGTGTCCCGTAAGGAAAAAAAATTACTCTCTCATTTGCGGACAGAATTATTGCAATAGCAAATAAATTTGTATTTTCCCATAAGATAAGTGACTATTTTGGGCATGGGAGTCCATTTTCAAATAATAGAGTGGATTGCACGTCGCAGGCGACTATGGTCAAGCCGATGTAGTTTGGCAGAGGTGAAATCGCTATCTGTGAGAGAAAATGCAGAAATGGATTTCCGTACATTTTTGGCATTTTGGGTTGACAAACATAAAAAAATGAGATAAACTGTAAGAGCATTTGCAAATTTAATAAAGAAGGTATTTTTATGCAAACTTTTACAAACAATCTCATTTTCAGTCTGAATGCCACCATTCCGGTTTTTCTGATGATGGTATTAGGATTCATCTTGCGGCGAGTGCATTTGCTGGATGATCACACGACACAGAAGCTCAATCAATTTTCCTTTAAAGTGTTGCTGCCAGCATTGTTGTTCATGGATTTGTCCACAGCGGATTTTCAATCAGTCTGGGACACAAAATTTGTACTGTTTTGTTTTTGTGTTACCGTGGTGAGTATTGTAATTGCACTGCTTTTTTCGTTGCTGCATCGGGATAAGGCGGAACGGGGGGAGTTCATTCAGGCTGCTTATCGTAGTAGTGCTGCTATTCTTGGCATTGCCTTTGTCAAAAACATCTATGGAGAAGCAACGATGGCAGCCTTGATGATTGTTGGAACGGTGCCGCTTTATAATATCATTGCCGTGATTGTACTCTCTCTGACGGCAATGCCGGCGGATGGAAAATCCAAACCGGATCGAAAGTCGCTGCTGCTGAAAACACTGAAAAATATAGGAACAAATCCAATTATCCTTGGCATTGTGGTTGGTATGCTTTGGTCAATTTTGAAGATTCCACAGCCAGTGATTCTCTCAAAATCAATATCTTATCTTGGAAACATGGCAACACCGCTTTCTTTGATTGCATTGGGGGCATCGTTTCAGTGGCACGACGCTAAGGGGAAGCTGCCAGCAACGATTGGCGTTACCGTTATCAAGCTGGTTTTATTTTGTGGGTTGTTTTTGCCGCTTGCAGTTGTCTTTGGCTTCCGAACAGAAAAATTGATTGCGATTCTGGTTATGCTTGGCAGTGCAACTACGGGCAGTTGTTTTGTGATGGCACGCAATATGGGGCATAACGGTACCCTAACTGCTTGCAGTGTGATGTTGACCACATTGTGCAGTGCGTTTACATTAACATTCTGGCTCTTTCTATTGCGAACATTACAATATATTTGATCACTTTGTGAGTGCAGTGAATAAACTGTAGCAGAAAAATCCGCCCTGCCCATATTGGACAGGACGGATTTTTTAATTGGCTGTGTTCTTAGATAAAGTGTTTAGTTTGTATGTGGAAGCTTGCTAACACTTGGATCCATGATGACGAAACGAACTAGGATATCTACATCTTCTTCATTTGCAGTTCCATCTGCATTGACATCTGAATTTGCATATGCCTGTGCAGAGAGTACCAAGGATTTTGAAAGATGCTTATTCAGTGAAATGCAGTCACGCAGGTCTACGATACCATCCAGATTAGCGTCACCGTATGATATGGTATCGCCGCCGCCACCCTTTGTGGTTGTTGTGGTTATTTTAGTGGTGGATGTAGTGGTTGTAACTGTACCATCATCTACATAAGCCATATAGAACAAGTTTGCCGTATCAGCCTTTGTGATGGTGTGTGTACCAGCTGCAACAGGGACTGTAATGATGCCATCGCCGCTTGCAGTGTACTTTGTGCCATCTACCTTAATGGTTGCATCTGGTTCTACAAATACCAGTGTCAGTGTACCCTTAGCTGCATTTGTAAATCCAACAGAAGTGGCGGTTTCCAGTTTCAGACACTGGGTAAGGGTCAATCCGTTATAGGAGACTGTCCCCTTGTTGGTTGCCAGATTACCAGTAATGGTGTAGAAGGTGCTGTTTGCTCCGTTTTCTGTAAAGTTGTGAATTTGTGCACCAGATGGTACTGGTGCGATAGAGGAGCTTACAGTGGTTGCTTTTGTAGTAGTAGTTGTTGTTGTATTGCTGCCACTTGTCACGGTAGTCGTTACAATCGGACCCGGTGTAGTGCCATTGTACATATGATAACCCATTTTGCCATATGTGCCGTCTGTTTTGGTTTCATATAAACCACTCGGATTCAGAGAACCGTCTGCATTTCTCCATGCAGCATGGAAATCTGTTCCTTGTGTTGGTGCTTTTTCCATAGCAATGAAGTCAGAAGCAGCTGGACCTTCATACTTGGTACCAATCTTTGCACCATTGGTGACGGCAGTGTCTGCATCTACCTTATAATAGCCGCTGTTGTAGTAAACGCCATTTGCATAGGTACCAACATACTTGTCATTAGCAGCACCACCTGCCAGCTTTGCATCGGAAAGGAAGACAGAATCATTGTAATAAGACATCAGATTGTCGAAATCACAGCCTGGATCGGTGCAGCGATAGCAGGAGAAGTTTGGCTTGCCTTTACCTTCTGCATTATTGTTTACAGCGGTACAGTCGATAATCGTTCCCAACTTCGGGTTGTTATTATCTGTAAAGCCGCAGTGCAGGTTTTCAAATGCGAGACAGTTCTTTACAACATGCGGAGAACCAATGCCGCTGCCGCCCAGCTTAAAGCCGTTGCCGTCACAGTCGCCGTAGCCTTCGCCAAATTCGGTAAAGCCGTTCCGGAATGCAATGCTGTTCTGAATGGTTACTATGCCAATCGGACCAGTTTCAGCCTTTGCAAACAAGTCCCAGCCATCATCGCTGTTGTTATATGCCATACAGCCATCGAAGACATTGCCTTCACCACAGGTCAGCTTTGCTGCAAAGCCGTCTGCATTTTCCATGCTGGCATTATCGCAGTTGTTTTTGGAAGTACAATTTAGAACGAGGTTATTGGAAGGCCATGTTCCGATTTCGGTATTGCTGGTTTTGTAACGGGAAATCTGTAAACCCGTATCTTGGTTGTCATTGAATACCATCATTTCAATGGTGTTATTGTTACCAGAGAGCAGCATGCCGTTGTCAGCAGCCTTGGTGATTTCAAAGCCATAGAAATGCCAGTAATCGCCGTCCAGTACAATACCACGGATTGCAGAATTTGCTGCTCCTTCATTGGAGAAATCGAAGACAACATTTGCACCGTTATAAGGCTTGATTGTCTTTGGTGCAGAAGCCGTGCCGTTGTTGGTGTCTTCAATCAAAATTTGCTCTGCGAGTTCATATGTACCACCCAGCAGATAGATGGTGTGTCCCGGTGTAAGTGTGGAAACTGCTGTGTAAATGCTGGTTGGGTCACTTGCACTCTTACCACTGCCGGAGCCGGTCGGAGAACAGAAGATATCGCCGTCTGTTGGCTTGTCTGGAGTAGTAGGGATGGTCTGCTTGGTCACAGTTGTTGTTTTTGTAGTTACAGTTGTCGTAGGGTTCTGTGGTGTAGTAGTAGGAGTGGTAACAACCGTGCCGCCTGCTGAGAAGCCGCTGCCAATCTTAGAGATGGAGGATTTGTAATTTTTCAAAGCGGCTTTCAGTTCTGCATTAACGGCATAGCTTGCATCGTCTACAGAATTGTCAAACTTCCACTGCAAGTCACCGCCGTCTGCACGACCTGCTTTAGCAGTTACAGATGCTTTTGCTTCTTCTGGTGACTCGGCTGTATAGGAATACATCAGACTGCTGTTGGTATCAAAGTTATTGTAAGTAGTACCACCGGAAGCAGTTTTTACGCTGCTTGGAACGGTTTCTGAAGCACTGGAAACCTCGTAAGCATCAAATTCCGTATTATTCTGTTCGTAAGTAATATAGCTTGCAGCACCTTCGATGTGGTTGTTGTAAGCCTTGATGATGCCGCCAGCTTCGCCGGAGAACGTACCGTCACCCAGTGCGTCAGTACCCTGACCGGAGCTCATCATCGGATTTTTACAATTTCTGAAGTAGTTGCCTTCTACGAATGCAGAAGCACCCATTGTGACACCTACACCATACTTTGCATTGCCGTCATAGTAGTTGTTGTAAATGTGAACGGTGCAAGTTCTGATACGAGGATGACGGGAGTCGGAGTGGTCGTACCAGTTGTGGTGATAGGTGATGTAGTTTTCAGTTGTTTCCTCTTTCATGCCCTGTAGGTTACATTTTCCGCTGTCCCAGAAATGGTTGTAAGAGTGGGTAATGTAAGAAGAAGTTTTGGTGTCCAGTGCACCGTCACCCTTTGCTTGGTCAGCATCCGAACCGGCATCACCGTAGAAGAAATCGCAGTTATGAATCCATACATGGTCATTGTTCATCTGTAAGCCACAGTTATCCTTTTCGCCGCTGTTGCAGTTCATGAAGGCGATATTTCTGACTTCTACATTGCTTGCATTGGCAATTCTCAGACCAAATCCATTAAATACGGTATCTGCACCGATACCTTCAATGGTAATACCGCAGCTCAGTCTTTTGGAATCACCATTTCCCTTAATCAGCAGGTCACCATCCATTAGAGTTGATGGATCGGTAATATTACCAACGCATCTGATACAAAGCGGTCTGGTTTCATAGCCCTTCTGATAAGCCGTGAGAATGTTTTGAATTCCCGTGCAGGCAGTAGTTGCCCCCTTGGAGCTGGTTGTAACATCCATGGATACAGTATCTTTTGTATCTTCTGTTACATAGAGAACAACTGCATTGCTTTTCAGTGTACCGTCATCGTTATAAGCACCAGAGGAAGTGCCGTTTACAAAGCCGAAACCGCTTCTGTCATGTGCGGTAACGGTTACGGTTGCCTCTGCTGCACCGGACAGTTCTTTAGAACCGCTGACCGGAACGACCTTTAATGTATAGCTGCCAGCTTTCAGACCGACTGCATCAGCCCGCAGATGACCGTCCTGATACTGGCGGATCAGCATACTGTCCAGCTGTACGCCGTTGCAATATACATTATAACCATCCGCACCGCTGACAGGCTGCCACTCTACAGAGGCAGATTCTGCATAGCCTGTGGATTTGGTAATGGAGACACTGCTTGCAGCCAGCAGAGACATATTTTCTTCCCAGCTTGTATCTGCTGCCGGCACAACATCTTCTGCAAAGCTAAGCATTTGCGATGGCAGTGCTGCTACAGCGGTAACCGCTGCAATCAGGGTTGCAACCATTCCCTTTTTCAAATTGAACATTCGTTTCAAAATAAATCCTCCTCTTTACAGTCCCCAGTAATCTGAGTATAACTGCAAACCGTTTGATTTAAGCATACACCTTTTTAATAAAATTGTCAATCTGTAAAAACGCTGAAAATCCCTTTATTGTTTTGTGCATTTTAGCTAAAAATGGAGAGAAAATTTGTTATTTGTTTCGAATGCGAATCGATTACAAGTGTAGAAAAATAGACATTTTTTCGTTTTTGTCTTATTTGTATCATATAAATTAAATATATATTAAAAATGAGAATAGAAATGCAAGGAAGAAGCATTCTCCCTGTTTAAAAAATGAAATTGTACAATTTTATGCTCTAATTCAGAGATTTTTTATTTGAACTTTACAAATTCAAATTTCGAGTCAAGATTAAAAAGAAAACGGTTGACAAACAATTTAGAAGCGGATATAATAAAAATGATGACTTCCTGTCAGAATTTGTACGAAAGACATGAGAAAGCTCTGATTTCTGAAAAATCAGATGAATAAAGAAAGGATCGATTGCATTGAACGAAACGCAGAGAGAATCCCGTTCCGCTTATGGTGGAAATTCCCCCACACCCATTTCCCGAGATCAGTTGCAGCAGCAGATGCAGGCGGCTTTAAATGGCGGACAAATGCGTCCGAGAAAGAAAAAGCAGCAGAGATCTGACCATAAGCGGATTTCTGATATGTCAAATAACCGCAGTGCTGCCAGCAGAAACCGGAACAGTAGTGCTGGAGAACCTATGCCACGTTCCGCCGGTGAGGCGAAGGCAGAGAAGCTCCGGCAGATTAAAGCTTCGGTTGCATCTGCTTCGCAGGGCATTTATACCGATGAAGCACCGTCTGTAACGGCGGCAGAAGCACAACGGTATGTAAATCGTCGCAGCAATACACCGCTGCCTCCGAATTACGCAAATCGAAGCCGGGTAAGTCGACCGCAGTCGCCGGAACGTTATGACAGCTATGAGACCGCCTCTTCCGGAAAGGGTAAGAAAATTGCACTGATTGCTGTGCTGGTGCTGGTCGTGTTGCTGTTGATCGGGTATCTGATCGGCTATTTCTCTTATCGGAATAAGCTATTACCCAACACTTACATTAACAATGTTGATGTAAGTGGCATGACAGTCGCAGATGCAGGACAGGCTGTGCTGGATAATGCAAGCACGCAGGGCATTACCTTTATCAAGAAGAGCGGTGAAAAGGTACATTTTGATGGTGAAGAATTTGGTTCCACCGTATCCCTTCCTGATGATGCCATGCAAGAGGTTGCCAGTGAGAGTCATGTGCTTTGGTTTACTAAGATGCTGCATAAAACGACATACAATGTTGCTGTTATCAACGCTTATTCGGAGTCTAGTCTCTCTAATTTAATTCTTTCCTACAGTTGGGGGACAACACCACCGACGGATGCGTATATCCAAAAGGGAACGGATGGCACATACAGTATTGTACCGGAAGATAATGGCGATATGATTGATGCCACTATTTTGATGAATTATACACTTGAACAGATGCGGAATGGCAATAATTCCATTCAGATGGAAGATGCCGGATGCTATTTGCAGGCAGAAATCAAATCTGCGGATTTGCAGACGGCACTGGAAGAGTGTAATTCCCTTGCAGGTCTGACGATTACATATGATTTTGAGGATCGGCAGGAAGTGTTGGATACCAGTACCATTGCAGATTGGATTACAGCAGATACAGACGGAAATCTGAAGGTGGATAAAAATAAGATAGAGGCATGGGTCAGTGAAACTCTGACGAAATATGATACTTATGTACCGGGTTATACAAGAACATTCCATTCCACATTACAGGGCACCATTGAAGTACCGCTTGGGAATTATGGTATCTATGGCTGGAAGACAGATGTAGAGGCAACAGCAGATAAGCTGGAGGAATATATTCTTGCCGGCGAGTCTGTCACAGTACAACCAGAATACAGCCGAACAGCCTATTGTCGTGGAACAGATGATATTGGCAATTCTTATGCAGAAGTAGATCTTACCAATCAGAAGGTTTTTGTTTATAAAGATGGAGAACTGGCATTGGAAACAGACTGTGTAACAGGCCTAGCAAGCGATCCGGATCGTGCAACACCGCCGGGCGTTTATCGGGTTTGGACAATGGAGCGGAATGTTGTGCTTGGTACCTATGAAGTACAAGGCTATGAGCAGCCGGTTGATTACTGGATGAACTTTACGGAAATCGGCATTGGTTTCCATGACCTTGCAAGAAGTGCATATGGTGGCGATATTTACAAGACCAATGGTTCTCATGGTTGTATCAATCTGCCGCTGGAAGCTGCTGAAAAGTTGTATAATATTATTGATATTGGTTATCCAGTCATTGTAATTGCATAATAATAAAGTGATAGCAGAATAGAACAGAAAAGCGGGAACAGGTGTAGAATACAGGCTGTTCCCGCTTTTATTTTTGGGATAGGTTATTTTATACAAACTGTATGGGCTGATGCAGCCTGTTTTTATTTGGAAAGTAATTGAATATTTTTTAGTGTATTGACAAAATTGTAGTGATATGATAGGATAATAAAAAAGCATTTGTGTAAGATCTTGTTGTGGTGAAAGCGTTAGGAGGGAATCATATATGAGATTAACCATAATCCACCGTCTTGGTATTTTTTTGATGACCGTTGCAATGGGGGTGCAAATTGGCATATTTCCGGCAAACGCTGCAAATGATACAACCGGAGATGTAAACGGAGATGGTTTTGTCACAGTAGAGGATGCTTGTTTGACGTTGGAAGCGTATGCAAGGCGTTCGGCGGGACTCTCTTCTAGTCTGAATACAGAGCAGGAAACCGCAGCCGATGTGAATGGTGATGGTCAAATTGCTGTGGAAGATGCGGTATGTATTTTGCAGTATTATGCGATGCAATCAGCTGGTTTGCAGCCGAATTGGACAGAAATAACAATGACAAAGGCAGAAAAAGAGGCATGGAATCGTTCTAAGGCAGTTCTGGAATTGCTGAATCAACAAAGGGCTGCTAACGGTTTACAGGCATTGACGACCAATCATTTACTGTATCAGGCAGCAACCGTACGGGCGAAGGAGCTGGCACAAAGTTTCTCACATGTACGCCCAAATGGAGAGAATCCGTTTACAGTATTGGATCTATATGAAATTTCTTATAATACTGCTGGCGAGAACATTGCAAAGGGCTATGCAACACCAGAATCCGTGGTGAATGCGTGGATGAATTCCAGTGGACATCGTGCGAATATTTTAGACAGCGATTTTCAATCAGCAGCCATTGGCGTATATCAGGATACAAATGGGACTTATTATTGGTCGCTGTTCTTTATCGGATAGGAGCCGATAAATTGGCGTAGAGAAAAAATCATGCACCCCCGCTGCGTTTCGTGCATATATTGTGCATAGGAATACGCAGAGGGGGATTTTTATGCCCACGATTAGTTTATGTATGGTTGTCCGGAATGAGGAAATGGTTTTGGAACGCTGTCTGCAATCAACAGCCCATTTAGTGGATGAAATCATTATTGTGGATACTGGTTCCACAGATCAGACGAAGGAAATTGCAGCGAGGTTTACAGAGAAGATTTATGACCTTCCGTGGCAGGATGACCTTTCCGCAGCTCGGAATCTCGCTTTTTCCAAAAGCTCTTGTGAGTATCTTTTCTGGATGGATGCAGGCGATGTAATTTCATCGGAAAATCAGGCGTTATTTTTACAGAGAAAGCCTTCGTTTACAGCAGATGTCATCTTGCTGCCCTGCTATACAGAACAGGATGAACCATATCAACAGCAGGTTTCATTTTACAGGGAACGACTACTGCGACGAGCGGCAATACATGAAAGGATGCTGTTTCCTAGAACGGTGCAGAAAGAGGAGATTGCAATCTGGCATCCGAAACAAAGCATGCAGGATCTTGACTGCAATTTACAGACTTATCAAAAACAGTTGGCATTTGGTGTCCCATTTATGGGAAGAGAGCAGTATCACTACGCACGGAAACTGATGGAACATGCCGCCTATCAGGCAGCGATTACTGCTTTTTCTCGTTTTTTAGAGGATGGAAAGGGCTGGGATGTAGATTGTGCAGAAGCATGTCTTTGTCGTGCAGATTGCTATCTGGCATTGCAGCAGCCGGAGAAAGCTGTGCAGAGTGTATGCCAAAGCTTTCAATATGCAACACCAACAGCTGCGGCTTGTTGTCGAATTGGACGATATTTTCAGGAAAAACAGAAATTAGAAACAGCAGACTTCTGGTTAGAACTGGCAGTTTCTTGTAGCGAGTTGTCGTCAAAGCAGAAAAGTACGTTGTAGGAATCGGAAAAAGTATACCCTTGACAATTTTTATGATGGAGAGCGGCAGAAAGCATTCTTGTTGAACGCACACTTTTAACGTGAGTTCGATGAGAGTGTTTTATCTGCCGAATGGCAACTGCGGTCAAGCTGGCTCAGCTTGGCGGAGGGGTTATTCCCCACAGTGTGGGGAAATGTCCCGAAGGGACAAAAGGGAAGGGCATCCTCTGAACTGGGGACAAGCTGTCCCCCTTGCAGAGGAAACGAGTTGGATAAGATAACGGATTGA
>CAUDDP010000045.1 GCA_958448395.1 uncultured Oscillospiraceae bacterium
ACTCGCCGCCTGAGCCAGCTTGACCGCAGTTGCCATTCGGCAGATAAAACGCTCTCATCGAACTCACGTTAATTTCCATCCATCAACATTACAAAAAACGGAAAGCAACACGCTGGCTGCTTTCCGTTTTCTTTTTATATCATTGTATCTCTATTTTTTATGACAGGGAAATCTGCTTACAGTGTTACCTTTTCTGTCAAATATGCTTCCAATTCCGAAATCGGTACCCGTACCTGTTCCATCGTATCCCGATCTCTCACCGTGACACAATTGTCCTTTTCCAGTGTATCAAAGTCATAGGTAATGCAGAACGGCGTACCAATTTCATCCTGCCGCCGATACCGCTTTCCAATCGAACCCGTTTCATCAAAGTCCACCATGAACTTCTTAGACAGCTGTGCATACACTTCCTGTGCCTTTTCGCTCAGCTTCTTCGAGAGCGGCAGAATGGCGGCCTTGTATGGTGCCAGTGCTGGATGGAAATGCATCACCACACGAGTATCGTTCTTTTCTGCATCGACCACTTCTTCATCATATGCTTCTGTTACAATCGACAGGAACAGACGCTCTACACCCAAAGACGGCTCAATGACATATGGAATATACTTCCGATTTTCCTCTGGATCAAAGTATTCCATTGACTTACCACTGTGGTTCATGTGCTGTGTCAGGTCGTAATTGGTACGGTCAGCTACACCCCAAAGTTCGCCCCAGCCAAATGCAAAGCGATATTCAAAGTCAGTGGTTGCCTTTGAGTAGAAGCAAAGTTCCTCTGGATCATGGTCACGCAGTCGCAGGTTTTCTTCTTTCAGACCAAGATGCAACAGGAAGTTCTTGCAGTAGCTTCTCCAATACTGGAACCATTCCAAATCGGTATCTGGTTTGCAGAAAAATTCCAGTTCCATCTGTTCAAATTCCCGTACCCGGAAGATGAAGTTCCCCGGTGTGATTTCATTCCGGAAGGACTTTCCGATCTGTGCCACACCGAACGGTACCTTTTTCCGGGATGTTCTCTGGATATTGGCAAAGTCTACAAAGATGCCCTGTGCGGTTTCCGGACGGAGATACAGCTCGGACTTAGAATCCTCTGTGACGCCCTGAAAGGTCTTGAACATCAAATTAAATTGCCGAATATCGGTAAAATCCGTTTTCCCACAGTTCGGACACGGAATTTGCTTTTCCCGAATATAGTTCATCATTGCCTCATTTGACCAGCCTGCCGGATTCGTGCCGTCAAAATCTTCAATCAGATTATCCGCTCTGTGACGGGTTTTGCAGGCTTTACAATCCATCAACGGGTCAGAGAAACCGCCAAGGTGACCAGAAGCCACCCACGTCTGCGGATTCATCAGAATCGCACTGTCCAGACCAACATTGTAAGGGCATTCCTGTACAAACTTCTGCCACCATGCTTTTTTGATATTGTTTTTCAGTTCCACACCGAGCGGACCGTAGTCCCATGTATTGGCAAGTCCGCCGTAAATTTCCGAACCGGCATATACAAAGCCTCTGGACTTGCAAAGGTCTACAATTTTATCCATGCTTTTTTCCTGATTGGTCAGCATTACAATTTCCTCATTTCTATGGTTTTTTGCACAAAAGGTGCATGTATCTTTTTTATTATAAACGAAATAGGGAGAAATGTCAAGGTTCTGGAAAAGGATTTTTCAGGCTGTACCAGCTATCATTGTATGCCATTTCTTTGAAAATGTTACACCTAAAAGCGTTTCAATTTCCAACAGCGTCAGGAACACTTCCTCCATTTTAATTTATTTTACTGATATTCATTTTCCAAAATAGAATAATACAACCTGTCGACATACATTCCATTCATGTAAAAGTAATCTCGCAATGTTCCCTCATAATGAAAACCGCATTTTTCAATCACTCTTTTTGATGGTATATTGATAGACTTATGGCAAATTTGCACCTTATGCAGCTTTATTTTGGAAAATCCATACGCGATCACAGCTTTCGTTGCCTCTGTTGCAAAGCCTCGACATTGAAATGCAGAACTAATACAATACTCAATTTCTGCAAAATTATTTTTGGTATCCACCAAAAAATAAGCAATCTGACCAATGCATTCTTTGTTTTCCTTTGAAATAATTGCCCACCTGTAATAATCATCGTTTTGATATGCATTTATATATTTACTGAGCAATGTATGTACTGCCTCTTTTGTTGTGTAAGTTGGTTCAGAATACATGGATTGTATTTTTTCATCTGCAATCCAGTTCCTTAACATCGCATCGCTATCATCATATGTAAACTGCCTTAAAATGAGATTCTGAGTTTCAATTCTTTGCGTTCCAATATGATCCATCTGCCGATTACTCCCTTCATGTTATACAAAATCACATATGTAACAAAAGAGACTATTACACGATTCCAATTGATGCAATAGTCTCTCATTTTCTATCTTGTTTCCCCGACACACCTTCAGGAAAACCGATTCCTTCATTTCCGTTTCAGCTTACTCAGCTTATCAAAAAAGCTTTCCCGTTTGCTATGGTTCTTCTCGTCCAGAGAATTATCAAAATCACGCAGCAGATCCTTCTGCTTCTTCGTCAGCTTCTTTGGCACTTCTACATTCACGGTCACATACTGGTCACCCCGTGCGTCACGCCGCAGCATTTTTACACCTTTGCCACGCAGCCGGAATTTAGTGCCACTCTGTGTACCCTCTGGAATTTCATATTTCACATCGCCGTCAATGGTCGGCACAGTGATTTCTGCCCCTAAAACTGCCTGTGCATAGGTAATCGGAATGTCACAGTAAATATCACTGCCGTCCCGTTCAAACAGCGGATGAGACTGCATCTGCACTGTTACATATACATCACCGGATGGTCCGCCGTTCAAGCCTGCATCGCCCTTGCCACTAATTCGGATGGTTTCACTGTCATTGATGCCTGCCGGAATATTCAGCTCCAGATTTGCAGTGCTGCGAATCCGTCCGCTGCCCTTACACTTACTGCATGGATTGGTGATAATTTCTCCTCGTCCACCACAGCAGCTGCACGCCCTTGTGCTGGAAATGACACCAAACGGTGTCCGCTGATTCGTCTTGACACTGCCTCGACCATTACACTCTGGACAGGTTTGCTTCTTCGTATTACTGTCTGCACCCGTGCCGTGACACTGCGGACAAGCGTCCATATGGGCAAAGCTGATCGTCTTTTTCACACCCTGACAAGCTTCCATGAAACTGATGCGAACATCGGTGTGAATATCGCCGCCTCGTCTCGGTGCGTTGGCATTGGCGGCTGCACTTCTGCCGCCACCAAAGCCACCGAAGCCACCAAAAATGCTCTCGAAAATATCGCCCATGTCGCCAAAGCCACCAAAACCATCGGCTCCGCCAGCCCCACCAAAGTTTGGATCTACACCGGCATGACCGAACTGGTCATATCTGGCACGTTTTTCGGAATCAGACAGAACACCATATGCTTCATTGACTTCCTTAAACCTTTCCTCTGCTTCTTTATCCCCCGGATGGAGATCCGGATGGTATTTTCTTGCCATAGTTTTAAAGGCTTTCTTAATCTCGTCCTCAGAAGCCCCTTTCTGCAAGCCCAGCACTTCATAATAATCCCGTTTTTCTTCTGCCATCGTCCCCAGCTCCTTTCTGTTGCTCACATTTCAACAATATCTGTATCAAAAACAGGATGCCATCCCATTTCCTATACACCAACATACGGGACGAATCTTCTATCCGTCCCGTATGCCTCCTATCTTGCCGCCCTGTTCTGCGGATTAAACTTCCTTATAATCTGCATCAATGACATCGTCATCTCTGCCATTGCTGTTGCTATCTGCACCGGTATTGCCGCCCATATTGCTCATATCCGGACCACCCTGTGCACCGCCAGCCTGCTGGTACAGCTTAGAAGACAGGTCATACAATGCCTTCTGCAGTGCTTCACTCTTTTCCTTCATCAAAGCCGTATCTGTACCCTTCAGTGCTTCCTTCAGGTCATTGCACTTTGCTTCTACGTCAGCCTTTTCCGAAGCCGGAACCTTATCGCCCAGTTCCTCCAGTGTGCTTTCGCACTGCATTACCATATTTTCAGCGTTGTTCTTGGTGTCAACCTCGTCCTTCCGCTTCTTGTCTTCTTCTGCATAAGCTTCTGCTTCCTTGACAGCCTTATCAATGTCTTCCTTGGACATGTTGGTAGAAGAAGTAATAGTAATGTTCTGCTCCTTGCCGGTACCCAGATCCTTTGCAGAAACGTGTACGATACCGTTTGCGTCAATATCGAAGGTTACTTCAATCTGTGGTACACCACGCCGAGCCGGTGCAATACCATCCAGACGGAATGTACCCAACTGCTTGTTATCCTTTGCAAATTCCCGTTCACCCTGAAGAACGTTGATATCTACAGCTGTCTGATTATCGGCAGCAGT
This sequence comes from uncultured Oscillospiraceae bacterium, assembly GCA_958448395.1. Lineage (GTDB taxonomy): Bacteria > Bacillota > Clostridia > Oscillospirales > Ruminococcaceae > Ruminococcus_C. The sequence goes on from CAUDDP010000045.1 coordinate 4,411, forward strand.
GGAGAAAATCTGGCTCTTCTTGGTCGGAATGGTGGTGTTTCTTTCGATAATCTTGGTGCAAACACCGCCCATAGTTTCCAGACCCAGTGACAACGGGGTAACATCCAGCAGCAGCAGACCATCCTTGACATCACCGCCGAGGACACCGCCCTGATAAGCAGCACCCAATGCTACACATTCGTCCGGATTGATGCCCTTGAACGGTTCTTTGCCCAGCTTCCGGCGAACTGCCTCCTGTACTGCCGGGATTCTGGAAGAACCGCCGACCATCAATACCTTGTTCAGTTCGGATATACTCAGACCGCTGTCTGACAGTGCCTGCTGTACTGGCCCCATGGTGGCATCTACCAGATCCTTGGTCAATTCATTGAACTTTGCAACCGTCAGCGTCATATCCAAATGCTTCGGACCAGTTGCATCTGCGGTAATAAACGGCAGGTTGATGTTAGAAGAAGTCGTAGCAGACAGTTCAATCTTTGCCTTTTCTGCTGCTTCCTTCAACCGCTGCATAACCATCTTATCGTTAGAGAGGTCAATGCCCTCTGTTTTCTTAAACTCTGCTACAATCCAATCAATGATTCTCTGGTCGAAGTCATCGCCGCCGAGACGGTTATTACCAGCGGTAGCCAATACCTGCTGTACACCTTCTCCCATTTCAATGATGGAAACGTCGAACGTACCGCCACCGAGGTCGTATACCATAACCTTCTGATCTTCTTCCTTATCAATACCATAAGAAAGGGCAGCTGCGGTCGGTTCATTGATGATTCTCTTAACCGTCAGACCGGCAATCTGACCAGCATCCTTGGTTGCCTGCCGCTGTGCGTCTGTAAAGTAAGCTGGAACGGTGATGACTGCTTCTGTTACCGTTGTACCCAGATATGCTTCTGCATCTGCCTTCAGCTTTTGCAGAATCATGGCGGAAATTTCCTGCGGTGTATACTTTTTGCCGTCGATTTCTACCTTATAATCAGAACCCATATGCCGTTTAATGGAAGAAATCGTACGTTCCGGATTGGCAACAGCCTGCCGCTTTGCAACCTGACCAACCAGACGCTCACCATTCTTTGTAAAACCAACGACAGATGGTGTGGTTCTCGCACCTTCTGCGTTCGGGATCACAACGGCGTTACCGCCCTCCATAACTGCGACACAAGAGTTTGTTGTACCCAAGTCAATACCAATAATCTTTCCCATAGTAAATCTTCCTTTCCTCATTCGTCCATATTTCTGGATGAAGTAACATTGCTTTTTATCTGGATTCTTCTTTTGCTGCCCACGCAGCCGAACCTTTATGAAAAACGCTGTTATGCAGCGTGTTGTCAGGGTGATTTCTGTTTCAGTTTAGAACCTTGCTGTATTTTTACCGCTTTGCCTTCGACAGCCGATTTCTATACGGAAACAGCAACCATTGCCGGACGAATCAGCCGGTCACCCAGCAGATAACCTTTCTGGTAAATCGCACAGACTTTGTTTTCTTCAAAATCAGTGTTATCCATCTGTTTGATGGCATTGTGCAGATTCGGATCAAATTCCACGCCAACCTCTGCAATTTCCTTGACACCCATCTGTTCCAGTGCCTTTTGCAGCTGGCTGAATGTCATCTCCATTCCCTTTTTATAGGCTTCATCGCTGCACGCTGCCTCCATGGCACGTTCAAACGTATCCACCACTGTCAGGAGAGATTTAATACAATCCACCTTGGCATCTCCGTAAATCTTCTTCTTTTCCTCTGTCGTACGGTTCCGGTAATTCTGGTACTCTGCCATCAGCCGCAAATGCTGATCCTTTTGATCTGCCAGTGCCGCTTCTGCTTTTTCCAGTGCCGCTTTCAGCTCCTTTTTCTTCATATGCTGGTCTTCTTCCGTCGTAGATTCTGTTTCCGCTTCTGCCGACTCCACAGTTTCCTCTGCTGTGGTCTCCGCAGCGGCTTCTTCTGCTGTTTCTGCTGCGGTGTTCTGAGCGGTTTCCTCTGCTTCCGCCTGTTGCTGCTTTTCCGTATTTGGTTCCATTTCAGCGTCCCTCCTATTCGTTGTCCGCTTCGCTATCCTCTTCGGAAATCAGATGCGAAAGCTTTTCTGTGAAGTATTCTATATAAGGGATAACCTTTGCGTAATCCAATCGCATTGGACCAATAATGCCCAGCGAACCGACTGCCTGTTTTCCCTTCTGATATTTTGAAACAATCATACTGGAGTTGCCAATGACAAACCGGTCGCCTTCTTCCCCAAAGACCACTTTAATGCCGTTGAACGAATCATCCAGCAATCCACGCAATTCATTCTTGTGGGAAATAAACTGTACCACTTCTGCCTGATTCAAATCCTGACAAGAGAGCAGATTCTGTTCTCCACTGACATAGACCTTATGTTTCTGCAAGTCCCTGGACATTTCACAGACACCCTGCACCAGCGGAGAAAGTGCCATCATATAGGCACCCATAGCTGTGATCATCTGATCCATCCGCTCTTCAGACAGCTCTGAAACGGAAACGCCCTGCAAATTTTCCTGCATAAAGTTCCGGAAGAACTGCATATGCTCTTCTGTCAAATCAAATTCCAGCCGACATGCTTTATTTTTAATCGTACCGTTAGAGGTAATCAACAGTACCACATACAGCCGTTTTCCGGTTGGAATCACTTCCACTTTGGAAATCACAGAATATTTCGGTGCAAAATCAGACACCACGGTTGCACACTTTGTGACCTCTGCCAGTGCCGTGGTAGCACTCTGAATGAGCAAATCCTCTGTCATCTGGGATTCATCGCCCAACATGGCATCTAACCGTTCCCGTTCGGATTCCGGCAGAGTTTCTTGCTGTACCACCTGTTCAATATAGAACCGATAACCGCTGTAGGTTGGTACTCTGCCAGCAGATGTGTGCGGTTGTTCGAGGTAGCCCAGCTCCTCTAACACTGCCATATCATTTCGCACCGTTGCAGCAGAAACATGAATCTGCGGCAACTGGGAGATAATTTTAGAGCCGACCGGTTCGCCCGTTTGGATATACGCTTCCACAACTGCAAGCAATACATTTTTCTTTCTGGCATCCATCCGATCGCCTCCCTTTCTGCTGGCAGCTATTGTTTTGAAGTGTTAGCACTCATTCTCCTTGAGTGCTAATATAAATTTATCACGATTCCGCTAAATTGTCAAGATGTTTTGAAAAAATTGTAAGATTGCACAATTTATAATTTGAAAATCAGTTTTTATTATTCTTTTTATACAATGCGAAACGGTTCCAAACCATAGAAATCCATTTTTGCATTTCCTCTCACGGATATCAATCTCACCTCCGCCAAGCTGGAGCCAGCTTGACCGCAGTCGCCGTTCGGCGGAGCAGTCCACTCCATCATTTGAAAATTTGCTATTGACAAATCCAAAAAAATATGCTATGATTTTCGTAAACTAAAATAAATTCAAAAAGTTTACGAAAAGAGGTTTTCCATTATGTCATCATCATCCATTCGCAATCTCTGTCAAATTGCTCTGTTCACTGCCATTCTTGCCGTTCTGGCACAAATCAGCATCCCCATGCCAAGTGGCGTGCCCATCACGCTGCAAACACTGGCAGTTGGTCTTTGTGCCAGCTGTCTTGGATGGAAACGAGGCAGCATTGCTGTTCTGGTTTATCTGGCACTTGGTGCCGTTGGCATTCCGGTTTTTACCCAGTTCACAGGCGGCATTGCAAAATTTGTTGGCGTCACTGGTGGCTTTCTCTGGGGCTTCCTGCCAATGGCAATGCTCTGCGGTGCAGGTGCGGCTTTACAGGAATCTACAAAAAATAAAATCATTGGCGGCATCGGCGGTGCACTGCTGCAAGCAGCTGGTCTACTGGTATGCCATTTCTTTGGTGTACTGCAATTTTCTATGCTGGCAGGCAGAGGATTCTGGACAAGTGCCCTGCAAGTATCCGTACCATATCTGCTAAAGGATAGTATTTCCCTGATTGTTGCATTTTTTGCAGCAAAGGCACTCTGTAAAATTCTGGATCGTGCACACATCTCTCTGCATCCATCCAAGCAGACTGGACAGAAAGCTTGAGCTATCGCCGCAATACAACAAACAAAAAACGCACGCAAATCCATTTTTGTATTTTCCCTCACAGATAACAGTCTCACCTCCGCCAAGCTGAGCCAGCTTGACCGCAATCGCCGTTCGGCTGGGCAGTCCACTCCATCATTTGAAAATTGATTTGCATGCAAAAAACGGAAAGCAGATCTTCATGTCTGCTTTCCGTTTTCTATTCACATAAATGCAACAGGAATGCATTCTATTCCAATATCGTTTTATCGTTTTTGCATCCGCTCACGCAGCTCCTGCAACCGCTTTTTCACATTCGGCGTATCTAGGTACCGTTCCAGATGCTCCTTCAGTGGAACACCGGAACGAAATGCAAATAAGAACCGTCGCTTTTCGCCGTTCTTCTCCTTGCTTGCCAGAATATTTGCTTTCAATTCTTCCAATCGAACTACAATCTGATGCTCTGCGGCAAACAAACGAATCCGTCGCACCAATCGCAGAGAGTACACCAGATCCAATACAAAAATACCAAAGAAAAAACCGATGAGGAACGAGAATGCCAGATTTTGTGCCAGCCAGTCTAAACTGTTTAAAATATACGGATGAATAAAGAAGTAATAAATTGCACTGAGCAGCAGCCAGAAAAAGGAGAACAGTGGACAAATAATCCCCTGTATATTTCCCCACATGTCGCTGTAGTCCCATAGCTTAATATTCATACCTTTGACAAAAATCAAACCGGCTATATACTCAATCAGTGTAATACAAACCGCCATCACCAAAAACAGCACCAGTTTCTGTACCACATGATTTTTTATGGGTAAATACGGCTCTAATGATGCCAGCAAATACAGCACACTCAAACTAAATCCATAAAGCGGTAAATACGGGCCAATCAAAAAACCCGGATTCAGCCACTTATGGGTGACGAAATGCCGAAAGACAACTTCTAAACACCATCCAAGGATACTGCCAACCGCAAAAAGAAATGTGATTGTTAAAAATATATTCACAAATAACGTCCTTTCCGTCCATGTATGATTTTTATTATACAACAACAAACTTCCTTTTGCAAGTCAAAACGAAAAAAATTGACGATAACTGAACACAACCTCTGCATATGCTTATGATAGAAACATACTATTCTATATTTTGAAAAGCATCAAAATAAATAGAAATGGTTGTAGTGATCCCCGCCTGTGTCCCCTTCCAAACGATTGCAGAAATTCGCCCATTTTCCATGACATCTTTTACCGTCAAACAGTCATTCAAGTCACACTGCACCAATCCGGGAAGGGTAAAATACTGCTGAAACCAGCCGTTCTGTGCGGTGTTGGAACGGAACTGCAAGGCTTTCTGTGGATCATACAAATAAGAGCGGTCAAAAGCAATCTGCTTATGCCGCAGCTGATAGACAGCAACCGCCTGTGGGTTGACAAGTGAAAACTTGTTATAACTGCCGTCTACGTCTTGCATGTGAAAATGACTGATCATGCGGCTGTAGCATCGTTTTGTTCCATAGGAAAGCGTCTGCCCCGTCTGGATATGCAGTGACTTGGTATCCTCCGGCAGGTGCAGGCAGACTTTGTTTGCTGCTCGAATATAAGGATACCGTTCCAATAATTTATAACAAAGCGTCACCACACCATCCCAGACGGGAATGTGATCTTTGAAATAGACATAGTTACTGGTATCACCATTTGATTCCCATGTAATGGCAGATGGAAACGTATAATATCCTGAAAGCAACGCATCCACAGAAAGATTGGGATACAATCCCGGTTCTAATTCATTGTGCAGCAGCAGTTTTGTAAAACCGTAAGATAAGATTGTCATCACAGTTGCATTCTCATCCGTTCGCACGGTTATTTTTTCTAAACTGCCTTCATGCAGGGTCTGGCTGCCATACTGCACCACAATTCGACAAATCGTACCGAATTGCTGCAATCCACCTGTGTCCAGCTGTGCAGAAAAAGCAGTATAGGGCGTATAAACCTCCTTTTTTAACTGAAAGGATAAGATTTCTGTAAATGCATATGATGCACCCGTGGTATTATAAATTGTAACAGTCCATGCCATGCGATCCCTCCTTTCCACAAAAGTGTGTAGAATTGTTGAAAACTGCAATCTGGTTGGTTATACCGCCTGTAACTGATTGACCAGACATTCCAACCGACAGGCAACGGTGGTCGAACCGCCGTCCTCCTGTATGACATATCTTGTGAGTTGACACATACTATATCGTATCCCATCCAGCTCCACCATAAACCGCTTATTTTCTGCCAAACACGTTTCCAATTCCAGCATCAAAACAGAGGGGGGATCGGTTCGCAAAAACCGCCCATCCAGATACAGCCGTCTTGCCCGAATGGCATGATTTGTGAAAACTGTTGTTCCTGCCACAGTTGTCTGTTCTGCAAATTGCCGAACACCAGAGAGCTGATACTTGTCTACATAAAAAATGTGACTTCCAATGGTTACTGGAAACGTTCGCTTCTCCTGCAATGTACAATGATACGCCATTGTCATTCCACCTCCGCTTCTGTTTCCTGCACATCTGGCTGCAAAATGCCCTGTACATGACAAGTTACTGTCATGGTCTGCTTTTGCAGCAGCCGTTCCGTCTTTGGGGCAGAGAATACAACCGTCTGCACCCGACAGTTCTGCAACAGCACCGGCAAAATCATTTCTGTAAAATATGCATATAATTGTTCTACGCCTGCCTCCATTGGCAATAGTAACGTGACGGTTATCTCTGCGGAAAAGGGCACTGCCTGCTGCTCCGCACGAAAAATCGGCAGCTCTGTCTTGCAATTCTGAAGATTCAGTACCAAAAACGGCGATGATTTCTGCGAAACTGCCGTATGATCATATGCAGTATAAACCGGTATCGGAAGCGGTTTTAGCTGGGTTTGCAGCTGATGCAGAATCTGTGTTATCATCCATTGTTCTCTCCTCTCCTGCTGTTTTTGTCCGGCAAAAACAAAACTGTTCATCCAGCAGCCACGGACTGCAAAGCTGCCGATACTGCTCTTGCAGCTGTCGAGCAGCTGCAATCTGTTTGGTACGATCTTGCTGCTGCGGCACGGTTCCGGCATAGGTACAAGCTGTCTTGTCCTGCATTGTCTGCAATGCTTGATACTGACAGTTTGCAATGGCAGCAGCCAATAAATGCAGCGGCTGTAATGTTGGATTTGCCTCCGGTTTTAAGGCAGCGGTCACCATATCAATGGCAGACATAATCAACGCCTCATATGCCTGCACATCATCCAGCTGCGTCAGCATTTGAAAGAATCCACGCACCATCTCTGGATGCATATGCTCCACCTCCTCTGTATTCCCCAGCTTTACTTCATCTGAAACTGCTGTAAAGCCACTTCTGACTTCTTCTCTGCCGATTGCAGCTGAGAACTGCCTTGCTGCTGCGTCTCCTGCCGTAACTGCTGCCGAAGCGTCAGCAATTCGGACAATGTCATGCGTTCTGCTGCTTGCAGTAAGCTTTTCTGCAACGGCTGTCCACTGAGATAACAGAGTGTGACAATTTCCTTTCGGACATCATTTTCTGCCGCTGCCAGCTGTGCCTGCTGACTTTGCAGCTGCTTTTGCAGAACAGCAACCCGTTCGCTCTCCGCTTTCCCACCATACTGCTTTGTGACCCCTGCCTGCCGCTGTGCTGGAACAGCAACAAAACTCCACTCATAGGCATCTGTAATATTGGAAAGTACAGTATGACAAAGCGTACCCTGATACAATTCTCCCTGCACATGCGGACAACCGCCGGTACGCCGATCCTTTCCACAGACAGAACAGGTATGGGAAGCAGCCGTGCAGGAAACGCTGACCTCCTTTTTAATCCCAGCATCAATCTCCCGAATCAAATCCCGGTTACTGTCCGTTCGCACCATGTAGGCATTTCCCTTCAGACAGGTGTAGGGTTCGCCGGTACTGGTACGCTGCTCCGGATGCGTTTCCAGACGGGTAGAGAAAATGCGTGCCGTCTGATTGATACCAGACGGATTATGGTCAAAAATACCAGTTTTCCCGACAAACAATGGTTTCATTTCCTGTAAGGCAGACAAGGAAAACCGCTCAAAATCCCGATCAATTTCATTGTCACAGAGCAGCACATCAAAAATATAGACTTCGTCAGCACTGTGTGTTCTTCTGGTAAATTGATTCAGTGCTTGTAATAGATCGTCCTGCGGTGCTATCGTTTCCATGAAAATCCTCCTTTAAAATATGTAAGTTCGACGAGAATGCATTCTACGGCTGCCGTCCCATCCACTATCAGAAAAATCCTTCTGCTTAAATCGTCATCTTATGGACTGCATTCTTCATCAGTACACGGAAGCCGCACTGCAATGAAACGGAAATCAAATCCAACTGATTTTCAATCAGACGATCGGTTTCCAGAATCAAATTTGAGCCTGTTACCATCTCCAGTGCAAAGTTCCTGTCCAGACCAATGATGACATTGTCACTCATCTGCGGCACCTTACAAAGTACAGTGCCAAACGGCAGCCGTACCTGCCCCTGCTCCACTGGCACAACATCGTCCATCTCTGCCATTGCCAAAATAGTGGCTGCCACTTTCGGCGATACCAACAGTGTATTCATATTATAAGTGGTAAACTTTCCATAAAGCGTTGCCAGATCGCTGTAGGCCAATGCACTGCCTGCCTTTGCAGTTGTGGAACCAGCAGTTGCCGTCAGTGTGATAATTGCCTGCTGCATCAAAGCCTGTGCCAGCTGCATCCCCACACTCCGCAGAAAAACTGCAAAGACATCCAGTCTCTGCTGACGGACAGCCTCATAGGAGGACTTTACCACCCTACCATATTTATTCAATGTCAACGCTGTAGTATCTTCCAAAATGGTAGAGGCTGTTAAACCATTCCCCTGTGAAACTGCCGTGCCATAGCTGGCTGTTTCTGTAATGGCACAGCCCAAGTACTGGCTGCTGTCCGTATGGGTTTCCACCGCTGTGATTTCCGACAACATAGCGGCATCCATTCCCTGCTGTACCGCACGGCGGACAAATTCCGGAAACAGAATTGCACTCTCTGTACTGGTAAAGAACTTTTCCACACGGTCGCACTGCGGTCCGCTGATACGAATATCAAACCGCTTCAGCTGCCGTTCGTAGGCATCCAGTCCGGCAAGCGGTGTTTCCGCATACTGGGCAGATGGATCCAACCCTTCCAATGCCTGTACAAAGCTCTTGTTGGTCAGATGATATAAACCCTTTTCCAATGTTACATTCTGATACATATTCATAACTCCTTTTCTTTTTATAAAATCATCTTTTTTCTGTCAACGTCTGTTCAATCTGCATCGCCTGCGCATTGTGTAATCTTGCCAATGCCTGCTCCGTTTCATCCTGTAAGTTAATCGTATCCCATTCCACTGTCACCTCTGCAACAGAACCAATTGTTCGCAGAAATGCAGTACAAACCTGCTGAATGACCGGTGTCAGCAATCGACGGTAATATTCCAGCTCGGAAGTCAGGATATCTGCCTGCTGTGTACTCATCCGCTCTGTAGAAGACCAATTCAATCCAAGCAGAAACGGCGGAATCGAAAGCTTGGACACAATCTGCTCCAACAACTGCCGAACCGGCACCTCTGTATCCAAAAGTGGATTTTCTGCTCCGATGACCTTGATATCCACATCTCCGGCACAGATAAAGTCCCTGACCTCTCCACCTGCACTGGCACGCATTCCAGCAGACCACTCCTTTGCAATGGTCTGTGCCCGTTCTGTTGTATAAGCCCGTTCTGTTGGATCATTAGAAGGATGATAGGTTACGGCATAGCGGATATTGCCGATGCGGTCATAATTCTGACCGATACACTCATAAATCCGCAGCAAAATACTGCAAAGGGCTGGTGTCCCATGTAAAACGGACACCCCATAAACTTTTCCTGCTGGCGGATGTAAGGCACTGAACAGCAATCGTTCCGGATGCGGCAGCGGCTGTTCTGCCGGAGAACCATCTGCCGTTCGCAAATAAAACTGTCTGCCGCTTCGCCCCGGCTGCAAACAAATCAAATCCGGTTCTGCACAGTGCAAACCTACAATGCAATGGCTGCGTCCGTCTATTAAGATTTCCCCCAATGCGTTTCCACAAGTCAGCAGACTGTCCAAAAAACGGTCTGTAAAGCATTGCAAGGACTGTCCACTGCAATCACACGGTACTTTCTGTACAAAGGCATCTAACTGTTTCTGTACCGATTTCTCAGAGGCAATTACCGTATAACTGCCCGTCAATCGTACAATTTTGCTCAATGCGGCGTCAATAATCGGCACGGCATACCGCAGCTGCCGATAAAGCTGCTGTGCTGTTTCATCCTGCTGCAACAGAGAAAAATCTCGCTTCTGCTGCCGCTCTGCGGCAATCAAAACCGATGATGACGGCATTCGTTTCTTTCGATGAAAAAGTGACATGAAGATACCTCTCCTCTCTTTTTATTATCGTTTCAGGGCAGCAGTGAAAAAGTCATCCGGTTTTTGCCGCTGTAAAACCGTAGACACAAAATACCGCACATCATCCATTGCATGGTCAAATTCTTTTTTCGGTGCATCACCATGCCGTGCTTCTTCCCAGCAGTACATCCCGAACTCCCGTATGGTGTCCTTACAGCCAGCAGCAAACCGTAATTGCTCCTTCTGCAAAGCCGTACTCACACGCTGAATCCCAGCCAATACATCATTATCTGCTCGAATGACACGAAACCGACCATGCTGCGTAATACAAGCAATCATGCTGGCAGCAGACGGGTCTATCACAACGGCTTCAATCTGCCGCTCTCCAGCGAGCGTTTCCAATGCCGTGTAGTGTGCCTCATCCGTACGGGAACAGCCTTCCTTTCGGGCATCGTAATAATATTCCTGCAAGCGATACCAGACACCGTCTTCGCTGCAATATCCCCACAAGCCGAAAGAAGAGGGGTTGACTGTTCCATAGTCGCACGAAATATAGAACTGCTCACACGGCGGCACATGCTGCACCACATGCCGTTCCTTGGAAAACATCGGATACACCACACCGCTGGAAACCGCCCACTTACCCAGCACAAACCGTTCGTAAAAAATACCGCTATAAAGTCGTTCGTACCGCTGCCGAACCCGCTGACTCAAACCGGGATTATCTGCCATAGTAAAATGCAGATACAGGGCATGTTTTTCCCTAGCCTTCTGAATCCATTCCCGATAGAACCAGTGATATGGATGGTCTGGATTGCAATTAAACCAAAGCTTTGCCTGTGCCAAACTGCACCGTGCCAGTGCCTGTTCCACAAATGTTTGTGGCATTAAGGCAACTTCATCCAGAAAGACACCGCCCAGCGTAATGCCCTGAATGAGAGCCGCACTGCTCTCATCCCGTCCGCCAAACAAATAAAACCGATTGCTGCGATTTCCAAGTGCAATATCCACATAATTGCGGCTGCTCTTTTCCGTACAGCAAAAACCCAATGTCTTCAAGGTTTGCAGCAACGGTGTGACCACATTCCGCCGTAAGGCAGTGATGGTTTTTCCACAGAGTGCAAATGCTGTTCCCTGAAAACAGGTGGTTGCCCAGCAGACAAAGCCCAGCGACATACAAACTGTTTTTCCGCTCCGAACCGCACCATCACAAATGACGGCATCATAATCCTGATACTGTGGCATTGCCCACCAACGCATGGCAAGCTGCTGTTTCGGTGAAAACGGCTTAAACGGACTCTGCATGGGCATTCGCTCCCGTCAAAGCCGCCAGCAAAGAATCTGCCTGTGACCGGCTTTCTACACTGTTGGTATAGGACAGCATCTGTTCCATTGCCTTTTGTCGGTCACAGAATTTCACCTCGACACCACCGTTTTTGTCCCGTTTGATTTCCGTGACACAAAACAAATCCAGCTTTGCCAATTCCTCCGGCTGCAAACTATCTGCGGCAAAAATCAGCCGAACGGCATCATTGCAAGAACCAAACGCCAGACGTTCCAGCCCTGCCATTACCTGTGCTGCCGAACTGCGAAGGGAAAGGGTCTCCAGCACACAATGGATCAATTCCCGACAGTCGTCACGCTGTAACAGCAAAACGCCACGTTCTAACGCCTCCTCCTGCGAATAGCCAGCGTGCAGGGCTGCTTCCTGTACATTACAAAGCATTGCATACCAAATACAAAAGCAGCGTTCCTGCGGTCGAATCGTTCTTCTTGCCATTTTTAATCGCTCCTTTCATTTGCTTTGGAGAGGAAACTTTTTCGGTTACAGCGAAAAAGTCCTTTCACTATACGGGAGTTTTGGGGCAAAACTTGTACGCAAACGTACAAGTCAAAAATCGAATTTACAAAAAATATATAAATTTTGTGCAATCCTACAAATAACGGAAATAAAAATGTATAAGTTGCTGTATTTTATCTAAAACTTTATTATTTTAAATGATTGTCATTGTATTCCATGCTGCATTTTTATGACAACCAAAAAATTCATAGTATTGCATGGAAATCCATTTTTGTATTTTCTCTTACGAATAGCGTTCTCATCTCCGCCGGCAGAATCGCTTCGCTGTCTGCCTGTGTCCGCTGTCCGCCATTGTACGTGATACAAGCTTGTGGCTTTGTTTCTCTAAATTTCTGTATTCTGTATCGTTTTATTTTTTAGAGACGAACAGTGGCGGCTTGTTCCTCGTCCCGTTTTCCTGTCTAACTCGTTTGCTTTGCAGAGGACAGCTTGTCCCCTGCCCTTCCCTTTTGTCCCTTCGGGACATTTCCCCACACTGTGGGGAATAACCCCTCCGCCAAGCTGAATCAGCTTGACCATAGTCGCCGTTCGGCGGAGCAATTCACTCCATCATTTGAAAATGGATTTTCGTGGATTCACTGCATTTTTCCTTGCAATCTGATAGGTTTTGTGGTATAATAAGAAAGCACATTCCTTATAAAAAGAGACAGAAAGGAGGGATAAGACTTGAAAATTTCCACCAAAGGTCGTTATGCCCTGCGTATGATGCTGGATTTGGCAGTCCACCAAAACGACAGCTATGTTTCCCTGAAAGAAGTTGCTGCCCGGCAGGGAATCTCCAAAAAATATCTGGAACAAATTGTTCCTTTGCTGAACCGTACCAATATGCTGCTTACTAACCGTGGTTATCAGGGCGGCTATCGCCTTGCAAGAACACCAATTGAATATACAATCGGTGAAATTCTGCGGCTGACAGAAGGCGATTTAGCACCAGTTTCCTGTCTGCATGGGGATACTGTCAATTGTGAACGAGCGGACAGCTGCATCACACTTCCAGTCTGGAAGGGACTATATAACGTTATCATCAATTATTTAGATCACATCACATTGCAGGATGTTCTCGATCAAGCACCGGAAAACGGTGGCATCTTCTGTATTTAACAATGAAAAACAAAAAAAATCACGGATGTGTATGCGATAACACATCCGTGATTTCTGATTTTAAAGTAACGTGAGTTCAATGAGAGCGTTTTATCTGCCGAATGGCAACTGCGGTCAAGCTGGCTCAGCTTGGCGGAGGGGTGCAGGGGACAAGCTGT
>CAUDDP010000046.1 GCA_958448395.1 uncultured Oscillospiraceae bacterium
GGGAAAGCGGTCTTGTCCGCTTTCCCCTCGAAAAGCTGTCGCTTTTCTCCCCCCTTTTCTCCGCGTGCCAAAAAGGATGGCACAGGGAATTTCGCTGCCTGCGGGCAGCGACCAGGGCTTCTCGCCCTGGACCTCGGCAGCATTTTCGAGAAATTGCTGCACCAAAAAGCTTTAATGATGATATGAAATTGCTTAAGTTGATGACATTGGGGACAAGCTGTCCCCTGCAAAACGCTGCAATTAGAGTTTTGGTAACGGAATGAGGAACAAGTCACCGCTGTCCGCCTTCTAAAATAACAAAACGATACCAGAACACAGAAATACAGAGTGATTTGGCTGCAAGTTTGCATACAGAAACAGGGCAGACACAGGCAGAGAGCGAAGCGAATCTGCCAGCGGAAATGAGCCCGATATTCGTGAGAGGAAATACAAAAAAATGGGAAAAGTTGGATTCCCGTGAAAAATCCAATCTGTTGCTTGACAGCATACAAAAAATGTGGTATAATAAAAATAATCATACTTGCATGCGTTTTCAGTAGAATTCGCTGCAATTTAGCAAAATGATCAGGTAAGCAGCAGAAAATCATCAAAATAAAATACGGAGGCGAAAAATCCATATGGGCATTTTTTCAAGAATGGGTGACATTATGAAAGCAAACATCAATGACCTCATTGACCGTGCGGAAGATCCAGAAAAGATGGTGAAGCAGATTATTCGTGACTTGCAGCAGGAAGTGTCAAAATCAACACAGGCACTCGGTAAGGCAATGGCAAGTCAGCGGATTGCAGAACGGCAGTATAAAACCGCTTTGCAAACTTCTGCTGACTGGGAATCCAAAGCAAAAGCAGCCTTGGCAGCTGGTAATACGGATTTGGCAAAAAAAGCATTGTCCTATAAAGTAAAAGCAGATGGCGATGTGGCATCGTATCAGCAGATGTATGAAACCATTACGACACAGACAGATGCCATCCGCAATCAGGTGGAAACCCTGAAGGCAAAGCTGGAAGAGGCAAAAAGCCGGCAGGCAATGCTGATCGCCCGTTCTCAGATGGCAAAGACCCAGAAAAATCTGGCACAGTCTATGGGCGGTATCAATACATCCAGTTCCATGGATAAATTCAATCGGATGGAAGAAAAAATTATGCAGCAAGAGGCAGAAGCTGCTGCATTTGCAGAGATTTCTGGCAGCAGCAATCCCGATACACAGACATTTGAACAGTTGGAAAGTGCAGCAAAGGTAGATGTGGAATTGCAGCGTCTGATGGCAGAAATGGGTGTGCAGAACAGCGATGCCGATTTGGATGCACAGCTTGCTGCATTGGAACAGGAGGGTTCAGCATCATGAGCAAGCACTATGAGGTTGCAAATACCGAAAAACGCAGTATGTTCAGTAAGGTTGCCCCCGTCGTATTGGCATTGATGCTTGCCATTGTTTCGGTGGTTTATATTGTCTGCCGGACGCTGAGTAATCGGGCATATCATGAAAAGTGGAAGGATTATGACGAGTGCGGTTTGGGATGAGCAGCAAGTTCATAGGAATCCTATTATAACAAGGGATACAATCAAATGAAAGGAAACAGGGGTGCTTCCATATGAAGTACCCCTGTTTCTGAAATCCATAAAATAGATTCTTGTCTATTTATACTAACAATTTGATATTGATAGTCACAATTTGTATGTAGTTGACAGAAATGAAAGAATTATGTTATACTATAAAACATATGTCGCCGGGGAAGATTTCCTGTCGGCATACGAAAAACAGATGAAAACCCGCATCAAACCAGTTTCAGAAAGGACGATGATACCAAATGTTGACGAAAGAAACCATTTTGAAAAGACCGGAGATTCAGCAGCTGTTGCGGAATTACAGACAGAATATGGAGAAGACAGAAAGGCTGGCATTACAGTACAAGGGCAATTATAAGATTGATCCAGCTTTTTATGATCAGTATGATGTCAAATGCGGCTTACGAAATGCAGACGGAAAAGGTGTCCTTGCAGGCTTGACGGGGATTAGTACGGTACGGGCAACCAAAATGGAAAATGGTGTAAGCGTACCGGCAGAAGGGGAATTGTTTTATCGAGGGTATTCGATTTCTGATTTGGTGACCGGTTTTATTCAGCAGGGACGGTTTGGCTTTGAGGAGATTGTGTATTTGCTGTTGACGGGAGACCTGCCGACACAAGAGGAGCTGACAGGATTTCATAAGCTGCTTGCCGATTATCAGATTTTACCGGATCATTTTAAAAGCAGCGTGATTATGCGGCTGCCGAGTGATAACATCATGAATGGCATGGAGAAATGTGTATTGGCATTGCACTCCACAGATCCGAAGCCGGATGATATTAGCATTCCAAATGTGATGCGGCAATGTCTGGAACTCATTGCACGGTTCCCATCATTGGCAGTGTATAATTATCAGATGACGCAGTATTTTCATAAGGGCAGCAGCATGGTGCTGCACAAACCAGATAAAACAAAAACGATTGCAGAAAATCTGCTGGCGATGATGCGGAATGATGGACAGTATACGAAACTGGAAGCAAGGCTGTTGGATTTGGCATTGGTGCTTCATGCGGAACATGGCGGCGGCAACAACTCCACTTTTACGATGCATGTTGTGACTTCTTCCGGTACCGATACCTATTCTGCTATTTCCGCATCACTTGGTTCGCTGAAGGGGCCGAAACACGGTGGAGCCAACCTGAAGGTAATGGAGATGTTCCGTGATTTGAAGGTACATGTGACGAACTGGAATGATCGGGATGCCATCCGGAATTATTTGACGGGGCTGCTGAATCGGGAAGGATTTGACCGCAGCGGTTTGATTTATGGATTGGGTCATGCGGTGTATACCGTCTCGGATCCAAGAGCCAAAATTTTAAAGAAGTTTGCGGAGATGCTCTCTAATGAGAAAAATATGCATGATGAGTTTCATTTGTATGAGACGGTGGAGGAAATTGCGACAGAGTTGCTGTTAGAACGGCGGAAGACTACGAAGGGTGTTTGTGCAAATGTAGACTTTTATAGTGGTTTTGTTTATCAGATGCTGGGCATTCCGATGGAACTGTATACCCCAATTTTTGCGATTGCCAGAGTGGCAGGCTGGTCGGCACATAGAATAGAGGAACTGACCAATTCTAATAAGATTATTCGTCCAGCCTATCAGCCAATTGGCTTGGAAAGAAAGTATGTGCCGTTGCAGGAGCGTACACAGCAGGCATAAATATATCGTGTATCATGTTTCAATCGTAATAAAAAGAGGACTGTAGAAAGGTTCTCTCAGAACAAAAATATCCCGTCAGAGCTGCGGTAAATCGTGGCTTTGACGGGATTTGTTTTATAAAACGTGAGTTCGATGAGAGCGTTTTATCTGCCGAATGGCAACTGCGGTCAAGCTGATTCAGGCGGCGAGTCGCCGCCGACAGTCCACCCATCGTTATGAAATGGAGAAGATAGGGCATTGTATGCCCTCAAGGGTGGGAAACGATTGCACGCCGTAGGCGACTATGGTCAAGCTGATTCAGCTTGGCGGAGGGGTGCAGGGGACAAGCTGTCCCCTGCGAAACACTGCAATTAGAGTTTTGGTAACGGAATGAGGAACAAGCCACCGCTGTCCGCACTCTAAAATAACAAAACGATACAGAATGTAGAAATTTAGAGTGATTTGGCTGCAAATTTGGACACAAAAATAGGGCGGGCAGCGGACACAGTCAGAGAGCGAAGCGATTCTGCTGGCACAGTTTGTGACTGGTAGCGGTAGAATGCATTCTCGTCGAACTTACATTATATTATGTATGGATTGCTGTTACCGTTTTTTTGCAGTCGCATCTGCATCGGTTTCATCAATGGCTGCTTCTTCCAGCTCGTTTTCTACAGTCCGTACGGCAAACATCGCTGCATAAGAGTATGGCGGCAGTACCAGTTTCTCTTCTTCGCAGATACCAGCTGCCACATTGCTCAGTGCATATTCGCTCAGTGCAGTATCGTTCAAATCAAAGTGGTTGGTTTTGTCGCTTCGGTTCAGTACAATGATGACACTTTCCCCTGTGCTGCGGTGGAAACGGGAGAATGCCAGAAGTTCCTGACCGGTCAGCAGGAATTCCATTTCCCCATCGACGAAAACAGAACTGTTCTTTCGCAGGATTCCAAGTTGCTTCGTATATTCCAACAGGTCGGTGTCTTCGTTGCCCCAAGGGAAACAGCGGCGGTTGAATGGATCTTTCCATCCCTGTAGACCAACTTCGTCACCATAATAAATGCTTGGTACACCCGGCAGGAAGAATTGCAGCACCATGGCTGCCTTGAGCAGCTGTTTGCCACGGTTGTATTCTGTCTCAGACAGCCAGTTTTCTGCCATCCAGTCCTTGGATTTGTCGTCACAGTTCTGTCCGCCAAACCGGTTAATTGCTCGTTCAATATCGTGTGTAGAAACAAAGTTCATCAGGACATCGACCGTCTGTTTTGGATAGTTTTCCAGAATGCCCATGATCCAGTCTTTGAAGGCATTGGCGTCCATGCCTTTGATATAGTTGATAATGGCTTCTCGGAACGGATAATTCATTACGCTGTCCAGCTGGTCGCCGAGCAGATACCGCCGTTTTACGCCGTAACTTTCCTTATTCGAAGCATCTTCCCAGACTTCACCAATGACAATTTTTTCTTCCCCATTCTTCTTGACACACTTTCGCAGTGCATCCAAAAAGGCATCCGGCAGTTCGTCCGCCACATCCAGACGATAGCCAGCCGCACCCAGTGAAATCCAGTAATCCAATACACCACCGTCACCGCAGATATATTTTAAATATTCTGGATTCACTTCGGTGACATTGGGGAGGGTATCAATGCCCCACCATGCTTCGTACTGCTTGTTGCCAAAGAAGGAATACCAGCTGTAATAGGGGCTTTCTGTGGACTGCCATGCACCAATCGTGTCATAGCGGCCGAATTTATTGAAGTAAATGCTGTCTGCACCTGTGTGGGAGAATACGCCATCCAGAATGACAGAAATCCCGTGTGTTGCCGCATCCGCACAGAGCGTTTTGAAGTCTTCATTTGTGCCCAGCAGGGGATCCACATTTCGATAATTTGCCGTATTATAGCGATGGTTTTCATGGGATTCAAAAATGGGATTCAGATAAATGCAGGTGACACCGAGGCTTTCCAGATAATCCAGCTTGCTGCGAATGCCTTCTAAGTCGCCGCCAAAGTAGTCATTGTTCCAAACATGACCGTTTGCATCTGGCTTATAGTATGGGGTACCATTCCAGTCGTCCCGTATGACACGGTCAGTTGGCACATTTTCATGCGGCTTGCCGCTTTTGCAGAAGCGATCCGGAAAAATCTGATACATGATGCCGCCTTTGAGGAAGTCCGGTGTCTCATAGTGCTTGGAGAATACGGTCAGTTGATACAGTTCACCGTTGTCGAGTGCAGCTTCATGGGCATTGCCACGCTTGATATAGTGGCGAGTCCCATTACAGGTATAAGCGAAATAATAATAATGTACGCCTGCATATTTTGGACTGTATACAACTTTGTAACACTTGCAGCCGTCCTGTTCCCCGGCAGCATTCATCGGAAGAAAGCGTTCTTTAAAACCGGTACGGAAAAGCACCATAACTGGTGCAAAGTCAGGTGTGATTCCCTCTGGCAGATAAATCGTAAATTCACAGTCGGAACGCCGCCGGATCGCACCGAACGGCTTTTTATACTGTAAATCCCAGCTGTCATAGATACATCGTTTCAATTAGATGACTCCTTTCTTTTTTGATGGAGCAATATATTTTCTACCATCGTTTTTGCATTTTCAAAATTACCGCCGCACATGCTGTATAAATTGCAGTACCGCATGGCATTTTCCCGATCGCCCAGATTGGCATAAGCTGCCGAAGCAGCACTTGCTGCGGCTGCCAGACGCTGATTCTGCTGTAATGCATGCAGGGCATAATTTAGAGCCTGTTCATATTCGCCGGTATGCAGATAGAGGGCTGCCAAATTCGCATAGGCATATTCATTGCTGGGGTCATAGGTGATTGCTTTGGCATATGCCTCTTTGGCAGGGCTCATCTTTCCAGCTGTAAAATAAACATGTCCTAAATTCGACCATGCACGAGAATAGGAAGGCTCTTGCTCTAAAACGGTCTGATAAGCGGCAATCTCATGATTCCACATTTGTTTACAGTGATAGCAAAGCCCTTCCATCAGGAAAACAGCGGTGTGTGCTTGATAATCGGTACATTTCCTTTCCAGAGCAGAGAGCAGTTGCAATGCATTATCATATTGCTGCTGATCGTAGTATTGTGTTGCCTTAAAGAATTTCTTTCGGGCAGATTTATTTTTTTGGAATCCATCTCGGAGAAGATAGCCATATTTGTCTTCATAAAAAGCTTCTTCCATCGAGGCTGCTCCTTTCTATTGTAGTACTTTTGAAAAAAACAGGAGAGAGTAATGTTGCTCTCTCCCGCTTTTTATAGGCACTGGAATGGAAAAAATTTACTTCACGCCCCAGATTTCTCTTGCATATTCATTGACTGCACGGTCAGCAGAGAAGATGCCAGCACCTGCAATGTTATTCAGGGACATCTTTGTCCACTTTTCCGTATCCTGATACAGTTCCGAGCTCTTCTTCTGGATGGCTGCATAGGAATCAAAGTCAGCCAGTACCATATACGGGTCAATGTTTCTCAGGGAGTCTGCTACTTCATTAAACTTGCAGCCATTGATACCAGCATACATCCGGTCAATACAGCTGTGAATAATCGGGTTCTGGTCATAATACTGTCCCGGATGATAACCACGTGCCTTGAGGGCATTGACTTCTTCTGTCTTCATACCAAAGATCAGGATGTTGTCTTCACCGACAGCGTCGCCGATTTCAATATTTGCACCGTCCAGTGTACCCAGTGTTACCGCACCGTTCAACATCAGCTTCATATTACCTGTACCAGAAGCCTCTGTGCCAGCCAGAGAAATCTGCTCTGAAATATCACTTGCCGGCATCAGTAACTCAGACAGGGTTACCTTGTAGTCTTCGAGGAAGTAAACGGACAGTTTTTCGGAAATTCTTGGATTCTTCCGGATTTCCTCTGACAGTGCCCAGATCATCTTGATAATCTGTTTTGCCAGATAGTAGCCCGGTGCTGCCTTTGCAGCGAAGATATAGGTCTTCGGTGCAAAATTTGCGTTCGGGTTCTCCAGCAGGTACTGATACTGTGCCAGAATGTTCATGACATTCAGGTGCTGCCGCTTATATTCGTGCAGACGCTTTACCTGTACGTCGAAGATGCTATTTGTATTCAGGAGAATACCGCTCTTGTTCTTGACATACTTGGCAAACCGATCCTTGTTATCCTTTTTGATTTTCCGCAGCTGAGCCAGAACCGTCTTGTCATTTTCAAAGACTGCCAACTTCTTCAGTTCACTGCCATCCATCAAGAACTTATCGCCGATTTTTTCCCGCAACAGAGCGGTCAGACCCGGATTGGACTGATACAGCCATCTTCTATAGGCGATACCGTTGGTAACATTCTTGAACTTGTTCGGGGTATCCAGATATTCTTCATGGAAAACAGACTGCTTGATGATTTCTGAGTGCAGCTTAGAAACGCCGTTGACGCTGTGGGAAGCCATCACACAGAGGGTTGCCATGTGAATCTGGTTGTCCTTGATGATGGACATTCTGGTGGTTTTTGCACTGTCGCAGCCGTTGCGTTCCATCAGGCTTGCACAGTACCGATTGTTGATTTCTACGATAATCTGGAAGATTCTCGGAATTACCTGTTTTACGAGGTTGACATCCCACTTTTCCAGTGCTTCTGCCATAACAGTAT
Organism: uncultured Oscillospiraceae bacterium; assembly: GCA_958448395.1. Classification (GTDB taxonomy): domain Bacteria; phylum Bacillota; class Clostridia; order Oscillospirales; family Ruminococcaceae; genus Ruminococcus_C. The sequence continues at coordinate 7,835 of CAUDDP010000046.1, forward strand.
GGTTGGTGTAAGCAAAGGTGTTGGTAACGATATGCCATGCATGATCCCAAGTATAGCCACAGTCATCCAGCAGCACCCGCATCAGTTCCGGAATGGCCAGTGTTGGGTGTGTGTCATTGATGTGGATGGCAACCTTTTCGTGCAGGTTGTCCAGTGTGCCATATACGCTCATGTGATGGTTTACGATGTCACCAACAGCGGCTGCACACAGGAAGTACTGCTGACGCAGACGGAGGGACTTTCCTTCCAGATGGTTGTCATTCGGATACAGTACCTTGGAAATGGCATTTGCCATAGAGTTCTGGCTCAGTGCACTTGCATAGTTGCCTTCATTGAAGGACTGCATATCAAAGCTCGGTGCTTTTGCCTGCCACAGACGCAGGGTAGAAACGCCTTCGCTGCCATAGCCGGAAACATACAGATCATACGGAATGGCAAGTACGGTGTTGTAGTTGTGGTGAGAGAGGTAGTGGTAGGAATCCTGCCAGTATTCTTGAATTTCCCCTTCAAAGTGCACCTCAATTGCTTCATCCGGCTTTGGATCCAGCCAAACGGAACCGCCCGGCAGCCAGTTGTCCGGATATTCGGTCTGCCAGCCGTCCTGCAATTCCTGCCGGAAGATGCCGTATTCGTAGCAGATGGAATGTCCCTTTGCCGGAATGCCCTGTGTTGCCATGGCATCCAGATAGCAGGCAGCCAGTCTGCCCAGACCGCCGTTGCCCAGACCGGCATCTGGTTCGCACTCAAAGATTTGGTCAATATTGATGTGGAAATCATTCAGAATAGAAGTCACATCTTCTACCAGTTCCAGATTGTATAAGGTGGTTTTGAGGGAACGACCCATCAGAAATTCCATAGAAAGATAATATACGCTCTTGCCGCCAACGGAATGGGTCTTGTTCATGAAGTGCTGCCGCATGTGCTTGAGCCGCTGTACCATCATCGCAGACAGGGTCTGATAGATCTGCTTATCAGAAGCCTCATCTGGTGATACACTGCACTCCAGCTGCAATCTGTCGATGAACTGTTGTTTCAGTTCTTCTTTTTGCGTGAGTTGTTTTTTCTCCATAATTTTCTCCGTTCCTCGATGCATTTAAATTTCATCCCTGCACGATGCAGTAACATACTGCACAGTGGAAGCGGCACCTGCATCGTTGATACCACTGATTCAATCAGGGGCTTTCCCCCTCATGCAACAAGCAGTCAAAGCAATGGTTCTGGGTTAATAGGATCGCTCCTTTTGGCATTGAATAGAGCCTTTGTTTCCCAGAAGCGAGTGGACATGGACTGCGGTTATACTTATTATACTATATTTCCAGCGTATTTTCAATTGCTGTTTTCGCCAAACTTTTCCGACAGGACTTGCAGAAAATACAGCATTCGGAAAGGAAAAAGCAGAAAAGCAACACATTCATGTGAATTGTTGTTTATTACTTTTTGTATACGCTCATTTCCATTTTATCATCTATTTTTTTTGAATTCAATCGAATTTCTGTAAATTCTAAAAAAATATTTCCGGCTCGCTGGAATTGGTTTTGGCGAAATGGATGGGGGCTGCTTGTCTGTTTTTGTCGAAAAAAGAGATAAGACGTTGTGAAACTGTCCAGAATCTTTGTATTTTTTCCACAAGCCTGTCGTTTTTTTTCTATTTCCCACTGTACTTTCTCGATAAAGAAAAGAAAAAAGTTGTGAAAAAGTCTTGCAAAATGGTTACAAGTGTGATATAATAAATGCAGTACGGTACAGAAATTACAAAATGATTTCTGCCGTGAAGCAGCTCATTTTTTAGAATGACTGTTTCTTTTGTAATGCAGGCGATCGAGACGGAGAGAGACCCCGAAGCATACAGGCTGTTTCCGCCAACGGTAGGTTTGCAGGACAATGCACCCTGTTGCAACGAATCCTTGTCCTGTCTGTTTCATCGTTTTTCCCTGCATCGAATCTCATTGCATTGCCGACAGCGGTCGTTTGGAAATTCGACTGCCGTACAGCGATGCAGCCATAGACTGCTGTATACGCGCTTTGAAGTGAAAAAACAAAGGAGTATACGTTATGTTCAAAAAACTTTCAGCAGTCGCTTGTTCCTGTGTCACAGTTCTTCTGCTGCTGTTGTCTCTCATCGGCGGTGCGGTGCATACCGCAGCGGCATCATTGGACGAGATGACATCTACTGCAATTTCCTGTATCATGTCTCATGAAGGTTCTTACGGCTCTGTTAACCGCAATGACTGCGGTGCGTGCAGTATCGGTAAGCTGCAATGGCACGCAGGACGGGCATTGAATTTGCTCAAGAGCATTTGCAGCAATGCACCGGATCTGTCACAGTCCATTTTGGGCTATACATTTTACAATGAAATCCTGACTGCTACCAACTGGAATTACAGAACATTTTCTGTTTCTGAGGGAAATGCAGTTTCCACACTGTTAACAACAGATGCTGGTGTGGCAGCACAGGATGCACTTGCATTTTCTGATGTACAGGGTTATATCATTACTGGTCAGAATAAGGGAATAACCGATGCAGGTGCATTGGTATTGTATGCCGATATTTATAATTTCGGCAGCGGCATTGCTTCCAGAATTGCTTCCCGTGCAGCCGGCTATGCTGGTTCTTACGGTGCAGTTACACTGGATAATATGTATCAGGCCGCATTAAATGACAGCTATGGTTCCAACAGTGCATTCGTACAGCGTACCAATATGGTATATCAGAACCTTCTAAACGCAAACTTTGGCGGAAATGATACTACAACAGATCCGTCCACAACAGATACAACGGAAGACACCACACAGGGTACAACAACTGTCGTGATCCCTTCTGATTTTTCAGACAGCTATGCCGGTTCTTATGTTGTAACAGCTTCTGCTCTGAATATGAGAAGTGATCCGTCCACCTCTTCTTCCGTCGTTACAGTGATTCCGAATAAAGCAATCGTAACTGTGACAACGGCAAACGGAGTGTGGGCAGCCATAACGTATGAGGGCAAGACTGGTTACTGTTCTATGGATTATCTGACCATTGTGCCGGATACTACAACAGTACCAGCAGAAACCACAACTACTACAACGGAAACGACAACCACTACAACCGAAACAACCACAACTACAATCGAAACGACTACAACTACAGAAGAAACCACTACGATGACAGAAGTCACGACAACGGAAATGACAACCACCGAAGCGACAGAAACCTCTACTACTGCGGAAACGACCGCAACAACCGTAACCGCAGAAGGTAACGTACCAAGTGGCATTACTGCAACTTTGTACGGCGATGTAGACGGTGATGGCGAAGTAAACGCAATTGATGCTGTTCTCCTACAAAAGTGCATCAATGGTATGGTATTTTTATCCCATGAACAAATGGTAAATGCCGACTGTGTTGCAGATGGCGTGCTGGATGAAGCGGATGTTGCTGTTATTTTGCAGCATTTGATTGGTCGTTATGAAGCGTTGCCAATTTATTAAGTTAATTTGTTCTCTTACGAAAATGATGAAAGAAAGACCTGTGCTGCCGGAAAAAACGGCGGTGGAGGTCTTTTTTCTATAACGGATTATAGGCAACAAAAAGGCTGTTTTGCATTTCTTGTGACATTGACATTTCTATGCTCTGGTGTTATAATCAATCCATCGACAGCTCGGATTTTTTAAGATGATAAATTCACATGTTCAGGGGGAGCGTAAAATGTTGGAGATTTTGTTTGTTATTGATGTGATACTTTGTGTCATCTGTGTTTTTGCACTTGCTTTTTTCTGTGCGGTGATCCCGAAAACTGGCATTGCAAAGTACTTGTACATTCTGTTTGGTATTACGCTGTTGCCGATTGGAATTCAATTTATTTTGGACGGAAAACCTTGGTATGAATATATCTGGGTATTTTTATTTGCAGCAGTCGGATTGATCGTGGGGATTGTGTTAATCCGATGCAATCGGAGAATGACCAAAGAAGAGCAGAAAAAATTTGACCAGAGTTTTGGGACGATGGCAAGACGTGGCGGAAAGAGAAGCATTTTCAAACAACTCTGGAAAATGAAAAATAAATGAAAGTAAAAAACACAGCCTGAGAAGAGTGTGATCTTCTCAGGCTGTGTTTCTTTATGGTGCTTCACATATATGGCAGCCATTTTTGTTGCATTTAGAATTTACTTGGTCTTTCTGCGACTGCAGCTGCGTTTTGGCTGGGACTTTGTAGTTGTTGTGCTTGCAGTCGTTTTTGCAGCAGTGGTTGCTATCTTTGCAGTGGTTGCGGTTTCCTTAACTGTTTCTTCTGCCGGAGCAGTCTTTGCCGCTTCCTTGACAGCTTCCTTTACCGGAGCAGTCTTTGCCGCTTCCTTGACAGCTTCCTTTACCGGAGCAGTCGTTGTCTCTTCCTTAACCGTTTCCTTTACCGGAGCAGTCTTTGTCTCTTCCTTGACAGTTTCCTTTACCGGAGCAGTCTTTGCCTCTTCCTTAACAGCTTCCTTTGCTGGTGCAGCTGCCTTTTTCAGAGCTGGTACTGTTGCGAACAGCTCTGCGGCAGATTCCATGCAGCCCTCTACCACTGCCTGACCCATTGCAACTGCTTCTGGCAGTGTGGTTTCTCTCCGCAGCAATGCAAATAAAGTGCTGTGCGGCAGTGTGACAGAAGCCGTGTTATCACGATAATCATATGGCTGTACATTCAGTACACCATCGGTTGCCTCTACATAAAAAATACCAGTGCCATCCTCTGTTACTGCAATCTGTATTGCCATGTGGCCTTCCAGACCGCTGGCATCTGCCTTGGCAAAGCCTGCTTTTGCAGCATCAAACATTTCAAAAAACGTCATAGTAATCGTCCTTTCTGCATGGCACTGCAAAAACGCAATGCCGGTTGTCTTTGCAGGATGGGATTTCCCATTTGGAAAGCCGTCTGCACATTGCATATAGTATAGCAGAAACCAGAAAAAAAGTCAATCTAAATACAAATAAATCATGAAAAAAACGTGGAAATATTTATCTTGTCACAAAATTTTCGTTCGGATTTTGTGCATAATTACGGAAAAATGCAGTTGTTTCCCGGTAGGGCGTGTTGTAAAAGTGGTTTCGTTGATTCTATATCCGGAGAATGATAAAAAATAAAAAAAGATGCACAAACCCCTTGACAAATGAAAAAAAATCCGGTATACTTGTAAAGCAGTCTACCTTTACAGATGACGGAGGGCTGGACATGGCAAAAGATTTGCGAATGATTCTTCTGCTGGATTGTTATGGTGCATTTTTAACACCAAGACAGCAGGAGATGATGACACATTACTATAGTGAAGATTTGTCGCTCGGGGAAATTGCCGCCCTGACTGGTACAACCCGGCAGGCGGTGCGGGACAGTGTCAAACGGAGTGAGCAGGTGCTCAACAGTATGGAAGAAAAGTTACAGTTCGCAGAAAAGCTCTGTGCACTGCGGCAGAATTATGCTGTGATTGCAGAAGCAGCTGCCGCACTTGCCGAAAATAGTCAGGAATCTACTGTACAGGATGCCTGTGCGGTAATTTGCAGCAGCGTGGAGGCTGGCTTGCAGCTTTTATAAAGGAAAAACGACAGCAGGGAGGGTTTTGCAATGGCTTTTGAAGGATTATCAGATAAGCTGGGAAACGTGTTTAAAAAACTGCGGGCACACGGAAAGCTCACAGAAGCAGACGTAAAAGAAGCCATGCGGGAAGTCCGGATGGCATTGCTTGAAGCCGATGTCAGCTACAAAGTGGTAAAAGATTTTGTGGCAAAGGTTTCTGCCCGTGCGGTCGGGGAAGAGGTTTTAAATAGTTTGACACCGGCACAGCAGGTCATAAAGATTGTAAACGAAGAGCTTTGTGCCCTGATGGGAAACAGCAACGCAAGAATTCATTTTCCATCGAAACCGCCGTGCGTGATTATGTTCTGTGGGCTGCAGGGTTCTGGTAAAACCACCCATGCTGCAAAGCTGGCGAAGATGATGAAAAAAGAGGGACATTATCCGCTGCTTGTGGCATGTGATATTTATCGTCCGGCTGCAATTCACCAGTTACAGATTGTCGGAGAACGAGCAGGTGTCAAGGTCTTTGAAATGGGACAAATCTCCCCGATGATTATTGCCAAGGAGGCAATGAAATACGCAAAAGACCACGGCAATGATGTAGTGATTTTGGATACTGCCGGACGGCTACACATTGATTTAGAGCTGATGGAAGAACTGAAACAGCTGAAAGAACTGACCAACCCCAATGAAATTATGCTGGTAGTGGATGCCATGACCGGACAGGATGCGGTCAATGTGGCAAAGGCATTTGATGATGCACTGGGGATTGACAGTGTCTTGATGTCCAAGCTGGATTCCGATACCAGAGGCGGTGCGGCGTTGTCGGTTCTGGCAGTTACCGGTAAGCCAATTAAATTTGTTGGGACAGGCGAAAAGCTGGACGATTTCGAGCCGTTCCATCCAGAACGTATGGCATCCCGTATTTTGGGCATGGGTGATGTACTGACATTGATTGAAAAGGCGGAAAGTTCCGTTGATGAAAAGGACGCCCGAAGACTGGCACAGAAACTGGAAGAAAATAAATTTGATATGAACGACCTGTTGGATCAGCTGCGGCAGATTCAGAAAATGGGTTCCCTCAAGTCCATCATTGGAATGTTGCCGGGCGTGGGCGATAAAATAAAAGATGTCGACTTGGATGACAGACAGTTTGTCCGCATTGAGGCAATGATTACCTCTATGACAAAGGCAGAGCGTGCAAAACCGTCTATCATCAATCCATCTCGGAAACGGCGAATTGCTGCTGGAAGCGGCACAAAGGTGGAAGAAGTGAACCGTTTGTTGAAGCAGTTTGAACAGATGCAGAAGATGATGAAGCAGTTTGGCGGCAAGGGCAGCAAGTTGGGACGGCGTGCCAGAAAGCAGCTTGCTGGTATGAATTTGGATCAGCTGCAAAATATGTCAGGTGGAATGCCTGGCGGCATTCCAGGCATTCCGCCAGGGTTGATGCCGAAAAAATAAATGCATTCCCGCAGGAAACTGCTGGAGATAGATTGACACGCCAGAAGGCGTGTGCGAATAAAAATTTAAACAAGAATGATATGGAGGAAATCAAAATGGCAGTAAAAATCAGACTGAGAAGAATGGGTGCAAAGAAAGCACCGTTTTATCGTATCGTAGTTGCAGACGAGCGGTATCCGAGAGATGGCAGATTCATTGAAGAAATCGGTTACTATGATCCGACTAAGGATCCGGCTGCTGTAAGCGTAGATGCTGATAAGGTAAAGCAGTGGCTGAAGAACGGTGCACAGCCGACCGATTCTGTAAAGTGCATTCTGAAGAAGGAAGGCATTCTCTAAGAGTAGAATCCAAGCAGGGACGATGCGGACAGCAGATGACAAATGGTTTGCCAGTCTGCACGTTCATTTGCTGTTTTCCTTTTTGTGGAAAGGAGGAGCATGATGCAGGAATTATTACGTACGATTGTGGCAGGACTGGTGGAAAATCCGTCTGCCATTGAGATTACAGAGGACGCACCGAATGAAGAGGGCGTGATTGTATATCATCTGCACGTTGCAGCAGAGGATATGGGGCGTGTGATTGGCAAGCAGGGCAGAATTGCCCGTGCGATCCGGATCATTATGCGTTCTGGTGCTGCAAAGAGCAACCAGAAAATTGCAGTCGAAATTGACTGAACCACACAGGCAGGCGTACCGGAAACGGCACGTCTGTTTTTGTAAGTGATGTTATGGGGCAGGAGGACAATATGAAACAGACACAGATGAAAAAAATCGGCATCGGTATCGCTTCCTTTCTGGTGCTGGTAGTTGGTGGTATTACCGGTGTGCATTATGGATTGGAACAATCAGAGGAGTCACAGACCGCAAATGTGGTTACGACAGTCCATGTGAATACACAGACGACAGCTGCTGCCGGAACGGATACAACAATTACAACATCTATTACATTGCAGGCGGAGCAGACGACTGTGGAATCGGAAACAGAAGCTTCGAGCAGTGTTGTTTATTATACCTTCCGTAATGACAGCTTGCTGGACAGCCATTATGAGAAGCATGGGATAGAAATGGGATTTGACGATGCAGAGGCTTACGAAGCAGCAGCGAATGCGGTGATTGCGGATGAAGATGCCCTGCACAAGCAGGAAGCAGAAGATGGGGACGATATTTATTATTTAGAGGATACCAACGAGTTTGTAGTGGTTTCTGGGGACGGATATATCCGGACGTATTTTGAACCAAGCAGCGGCATGTCGTATTATGAGCGGCAGTAAAACAAACAGGAAAGGAGCTTTTATGAAGGACTATTTGGAGATTGGAAAAATTGTGACTGTGCATGGCTTGCGTGGTGATGTTAAAGTGCAACCATGGTGCGATTCCCCGGAGTTTTTATGTGCATTTCCGGTTTTGTATCTCGGAAAAGAAAAAAAGGAAGTTGAGATTGCAGATGCCCGTGTCCAGAAAAATATGGCAATCCTTCGTCTGGAAGGCTATGAAACCGTAGAACAGGCGGAAACGCTTCGCAACCAGATGCTTTACATGCATCGGGAAGATGTGGAACTGGAGAACGGTACCTATTTCATACAGGATTTGATTGGGCTGGATGTGCTGGATGCAGACAACGGCGTTTCCTATGGTACCTTGAAGGATGTCTTGCAGACCGGTGCCAATGATGTCTATGTGGTACAGCCGCAGGGCAAAAAAGAAGTGCTGATTCCAGCCATTCCGGATGTGATTGTAGAAACCGATCTGGAGGCAGGCTGTATGAAAATCCGACCGCTGGAGGGACTGCTTGATGCAAATTGACATCGCAACCCTGTTTCCGGAGATGTGCGAAGCGGTCTTGCAGGAGAGTATTCTTGGAAGAGCACAGAAAAATGGTGCTTTGTCTGTGCAGTGTTGGAACATTCGGGATTATACTTTGAACAAGCACAAACGGGTGGATGATGTGCCGTATGGCGGCGGCAGAGGCATGGTCATGCAGGCAGACCCCATTTACCGCTGTTGGGAGGCAGTCATTGCCGAACGACAGACAAAACCACATTGCATTTATCTTTCCCCCAAAGGGCGTGTCTTTACACAGCAGAAAGCAGTAGAACTCTCTCAAAAGTCAAATTTATTTTTGCTTTGTGGGCATTATGAGGGGATTGATCAACGGATTTTGGATACCATAATAGACGAAGAGATTTCCATCGGGGATTATGTATTGACCGGCGGAGAATTGCCAGCATTGGTACTGACCGATGCCGTTGCCAGAATGTGCAGTGGTGTCCTGCCAGATGCAGTTTGTTTTGAAGAGGAAAGTCATTATAATGGCTTGTTAGAGTATCCGCAGTATACCCGTCCAGAAGTCTGGCATGATCAGGCTGTCCCATCCGTTTTGCTTTCCGGACACCATAAAAATATCGAAACATGGCGGTTTGCTGCCAGTCTTGCAGAGACAAAGGAGAAGCGGCCGGATCTGTATGCAAAGTATGTTGACAAAAAATAGAGAAAAACGGCTGCGGCATTTTAACAAATTGTGAGAGAAAAAAATTGCTGCTTCATGCTGTTGTGATTATACACAAAAGCAGTTTGTTTGTGAAACGACGTTTGCGACAATGCATAGAATTTTTTTGCAAAAGCACCTTTTTTCGCAAATTGTGCGTTGACAGATGCGGGAAAATCGGCTATAATAAGAACAGTGAAAGGCAAAGTAAAACACGATGCTGTAATGCAAGTGGAAAAGTAAATTTTCAATATGAAGATGGGAGAGTTTGTTTATGTACAGTAAAGATGTAATGGTACAGAATCAGGTTGGTTTACACGCAAGACCGGCTACGTTCTTTATTCAGAAAGCGAACGAGTTCCGTTCCTCTATCTGGATTGAAAAGGAAGAACGCCGTGTCAATGCCAAGAGTTTGCTGGGCATTTTGTCCCTCGGAATTATCGGCGGTACACAGATTAAGATCATTGCAGACGGTTCGGATGAGCAAGTTGCTGTCAATGCACTGGTAGATCTCGTAGAGAGTGGCTTTAGCGAGGAAAATAGATAAGATCCCCCTGCCTTTTCACAGCATATGTAAAAATCATATCACAAGTTTTCGTGAAAACTCACAGGAGAGAACACCCGAAAGG
>CAUDDP010000047.1 GCA_958448395.1 uncultured Oscillospiraceae bacterium
TAAAAATCATATCACAAGTTTTCGTGAAAACTCACAGGAGAGAACACCCGAAAGGGCATTCGTTCTTCTGTGAGATTTTTTATATTTACGAACCAGCTTGTCCAAACCGTACCATGTTTTCGCAGAAAATACCATAGCCCTTTGTGGGATCATCCACAAAAACATGTGTCACTGCACCAACGAGTTTGCCGTTTTGCAAAATTGGACTGCCACTCATGCCCTGCACAATGCCGCCGGTTGCTTCCAGCAGTGCCGGATCCGTCACTTGAATGACCATGTTTTGCGTACTATCGCTGCCATTGTAGTCAATTTCTGCAATTTCAATGGTGTAAGCATTGGGTTCCTTGCCGGAAACCGTACAGAGTATGGTAGCAGCACCGGGGACAATTTCCTGTTTAAATGCCATGGGAATCGCTTCGGCATCCGGTGCCGGATTTTCGTTGAGCGTGCCGAATACGCCGCAGCGGTTGTTGCAGAGCAGTGTGCCGAGCGGATCCGCATCCTCTAAAAACTGTCCTTGCAGCATACCGGGATTGCCGGCACTGCCCCTTAGAACGGATTGAATCTGTACCGGGCAGGCTTCCCCTTCTGCAATCGGAATACAGGCACCTGTATCTGTATCACAGACGGGATGCCCGAGTCCGCCGAATGCACCGCTTTCCGGCTCGTAAAATGTGAATGTGCCCACACCTGCGGTACTGTCTCTGACCCATAAACCGGTCTCATATTGTTGGTCTGTTGTGGAGTAAATGGGAGAAACGGTGATGGTTTTGGATTCGCCTTCTCTGGTAATGGTGAAGGTGAGCGATTCACCCGCAGCGGCACGGATGCAATCCCGTACTTCTTCCCCGTTGGAAACCGGCGTTTCGTTGATTTGGTGAATCATATCGCCTTTTTGCAGTCCGGCTTCTTCTGCTGGGCAGCGGCTGCCATCTGTGCTTTCTACATTGCCGAAGCCGACAATCATTACACCATCCATATGCAGCTTGATACCAAAAGGTTGTCCGCAGGGAACAAGCGATGGGGGTGCAATGGCTTGTACAGAAACTGTTTTGATCGGCACTATGCCGAATAAACATAAGGTGTACTGTTCCTCTGTGGAAACGGTATTGGAAAAGGCGGCTTTGACCTGTTCCGGTTCTGATTCCGCCGTAATGTGCAGAGCGGTAGAAAGAGATAGTGCTGTACCACTTTGCACGTAGTAGCTGTCCGGCAGCCGCCATGCATAATATCCGGCAGCTGCATAGACCGGTACAACAGCGAGCAGCATTGCCGCAGCAATGCGGCGAAAACATGTTTGCATAAATTGCCTTCTTTCTTTGGAATGGAGAACGCTGTGTTTGCGTTCCAAGGTTACTATATACAAAAACAGCTGGATTATCGCATACAAATGACGGTGGTTTTCTGTCCGAAAATCGGCAGCCGGGAAACCAGTTTTCCCGTATTCGCTAATTGTCATGATGAAACAGGCAAACCAAAAAAGTAACAAAATTATCGCAAATTCTTTTTATTGCTTCGAGGAAAATAGAAAAAGAATGATAAGGAATAGGTTCTTTATGAAGGGATTGTTTTCTATTTTGTGATTTTTTTCTTTTTTCGACAAATTTCGACAGCGTTTGCTATTGCATAATTGTTTTTAATGTGTTAAAATAATGAATGTAGGTTAGGAGAAGAAGGAGACACGAATGGACAACAAAATCAAAGTATTGATTGGTGATGACAGTGCAGAATACGGAATTGCATGTGCCAGCAGTTTGCGGTCGGCCGGATTATATGTCATTACCAGGAGAAAGGATGGTCGAACACTCGTAGATGCGATTCAGCACGATGCACCGGATGTCGTGATTGTCGATGCAATTTTGCCCAATCTGGATGCGATGGAACTGATGCGGCGTGTTCGTGCTGGAAACGGAAAACAACCATATTTTGTTGTGACTTCTGCATACGATAGTGCATTTATAGAGAAACAGGCGATGGAGTCAGGTGCATCTTATTTTATGCTGAAGCCGTTCAATTTGGAGATGCTGGCACAGCGGATTTTCCGTTTGGTTCAGGGAGATCAGACAACCAATTCTGGTAATAGAGAAGAGGAAGATCTGGAATTCGTTGTCACAGAAACCATTCATCAGCTGGGTGTACCAGCACATATCAAAGGCTATCATTATTTGCGTGTGGCAATTCTACTTTCGATTGACAATCAGGAATTGTTGGAAAGCGTCACAAAAATGCTGTATCCCGCAGTTGCAAAGCATTTTGACACCACCTCTTCCCGTGTAGAACGTGCGATTCGGCATGCCATTGAAATTGCGTGGGATCGGGGCGATTTGGATACATTAAATACATTTTTCGGATATACGGTGAATACCGCAAAGGGAAAGCCGACAAATTCGGAGTTTATTGCGTTGATTACCGATAAATTGCGGCTGCAATATCGCCGGAATAAAAGACGGTGGGCATAAAAAGCCGCGTATATATATTTTATGCAGGAGGCTGAAATAATATGCAATTTGAGAAAAAAGCACTTTCGGATGTGCAGTGGAATCCGTTTGAAATGATTGGAACACAGTGGTACTTACTGACTGCCGGCAATTTAGAGGATTACAACACCATGACCGCATCTTGGGGCTTTATGGGCGTGATGTGGGGAAAACCGTCTTTTCTTTGCGGTGTCCGCACCAATCGGCACACGCTTTCCTTTATGGAAAAAAATGATTGCTTCAGTGTATCATTTTTTGATGCCTCCCAGCGGGCTGCACTACAGTTTTGTGGTACCCATTCAGGCAGAGATTGTGACAAAGCCAAGGAAACCGGTTTGACACCGATTGCGATTGACGATGTGACAACATTTGCAGAAGCCAATTTGGTTCTAATTTGTAAAAAACAGTATGTGGATTCCTTGAAGCCGGAAGGATTCCTTCTGCCAGAAACATATGAAAGATGGTATCAGAACGATCCATTGCATAAGCTGTTCATTGGTGAGATTCTTGCCGTATATGAAAGAACAAGGAACTAAAAAATAAAAATTGAGGGATTGCACTGGTTGAATTGCCAGACAAAGAAAAATAAAATGCGGTATAATATATATATAATAAAAGATGTAAAATGGAAAAGCTGTGTCCTGTCTTTCATAGGATGCAGCTTTTTTGCGTAAATTCGTCTGTTTATGCAGCAGAAATGAATATATGCATTGAAAAGGCTGAAAATATTCATGTATGATGAATAATATTCAGAAAAATAGGATTGACAAAAAATTTTCATGCATATTTATGCAGAAATACTTGACATTTTTGAAAAAGCGTGTATAATAGAAAACAGAACGGTATTGCACGCCCGATTGGCTGCGTGTGGCTGCCGATGACAATTTTTCAATCAAAAAATGGAGGGATTCCCTTATGGCAAAAGAAATTAAAAAAGTCGTTCTGGCTTATTCCGGCGGACTGGATACATCTATCATTATTCCGTGGCTGAAAGAAAATTATAATAACTGTGAAGTCATTGCTGTTTCTGCTGATGTGGGACAGGGGACTGAGTTGGATGGTCTGGAAGAAAAGGCAATTAAGACGGGTGCGTCCAAGCTGATTATTCTGGATCTGAAGGATGAATTCGTGGAAGACTATGTATTCCCAACGGTACAGGCTGGTGCAGTATACGAAAATCGTTACCTTCTGGGTACTTCTTTTGCAAGACCGATCATCGGCAAGCGGCTGGCAGAAATCGCTCTGGAAGAAGGTGCAGATGCGATCTGCCATGGTGCAACTGGTAAGGGCAACGATCAGGTGCGGTTTGAGCTGGCAATTAAGGCATTTGCTCCGGATATGAAGATTATTGCTCCGTGGAGAGAGTGGAGCATCAAGAGCCGTGATGAGGAAATCGACTATGCAGAGGCACACGATATTCCGCTGAAGATTAACCGGGAAACGAACTATTCCAAGGATAAGAATCTGTGGCATCTGTCACATGAAGGTCTGGATCTGGAAGATCCGGCAAATGAGCCGACTTATGAGAAGGAAGGCTTCCTGGAACTGGGCGTTTCTCCGCTGCAGGCACCGGACAAGCCGACTTATGTGACCATTCACTTTGAAAAGGGTATCCCGACTGCCATTGACGGCAAGGAAATGAAGGGTGTAGAAATCGTAGAAACCTTGAACAAGTTGGGCGGCGAAAACGGCATCGGTCTGGCTGATCTGGTAGAAAACCGTCTGGTTGGTATGAAGTCCAGAGGTGTTTATGAAACACCGGGTGGTACGATTCTGTACCATGCACACGATGTACTGGAAACCATTACACTGGACAAGGAAACCGCTCGGATTAAGCAGTATCTGGGTATCAAGTTTGCTGATATTGTATATAACGGTCAGTGGTATACACCGCTGCGGGAAGCATTGACAGCATTTGTCAATGAAACCCAGAAGACTGTAACAGGGGATGTCAAGCTGAAGTTGTACAAGGGCAACATCATCAATGCTGGTGTGACTTCTCCGTATACCCTGTACGATGAAGAAGTTGCAACCTTTGATGCAGAAGAGGTTTACAACCAGAAGGATGCAGAGGGCTTTATCAATCTGTTCGGTTTGCCGATTCATGTAAAGGCAAAGCTCGACCAGAAGCGTGGCAAGTAAGCAACTGTATTTACGAGGAATCCAAACAGAAAAGCCGGCTTACATGCCGGCTTTTTTCGATAGTACAGCTGAAAAGCGAATTGAGAAAGGAAGTTAGCTATGGCTTTATGGGCAGGAAGATTTTCCAAAGAAATTGATGCCGGTGTGAATGCATTCAACTCTTCCATCTCCTTTGATGCAAGAATGTATCGGCAGGATATTCAGGGCAGTATTGCCCACGCTACGATGTTGGGCGATTGCGGAATTATTTCCAAAGAAGATAGTGCACAGATTATACAGGGCTTACAGGAAATTTTGGCAGATTTGGACAGCGGCAAGTTGGAATTTGACCCGAATGCAGAAGATATTCATATGTTTGTGGAAGCAGAACTGACTAAGCGGTACGGCGATGTTGGCAAGCGATTACATACCTCCCGTTCCAGAAATGATCAGGTTGCATTGGATTTGCGGTTGTATCTGCGGACAGAAATTGCGGAAATTCGCACACTGGTGCGGAAGTTCTGCAAAACATTGGTTTCTGTTGCAGAACAGCACACCGAAACGGTTATGCCGGGCTATACGCACTTACAGAGAGCACAGCCGGTGACCTTTGCACATCACCTGCTTGCTTATGTGCAAATGCTGCTGCGGGATTTGGGCAGACTGGATGATACGGAAAAGAGAATGAACGTTTGTCCGCTGGGCAGCGGAGCACTGGCAGGGACAACATATCCGATCAATCGGGAGCAGACCGCAAGTTTGCTGGGTTTTGCTGCACCAATGGCAAACAGTCTGGACGGTGTTTCTGACCGGGATTATTGCATTGAATTGGCGAATACCATTTCCCTGATTATGATGCACCTGTCCCGATTCTCGGAAGAAGTGATTCTTTGGTGTTCGTGGGAGTTTAAGTTTATTGAATTGGACGATGCCTTTGCAACCGGCTCTTCCATTATGCCGCAAAAGAAAAATCCGGACATTACTGAATTGATTCGGGGCAAGACCGCACGGGTTTATGGCGATTTGCAAACCCTGTTGGTGATGATGAAGGGCACACCGCTTGCATACAATAAGGACATGCAGGAGGATAAAGAGGCAATTTTCGATGCCGTGGATACAGTGAAGCTGTGTCTGGAAACGGTTATCCCGATGGTTGCCACCATGACTGTGCGGAAGGATAATATGCGTGCCGCCGCTGCAAAGGGCTTTATCAATGCGACGGATTGTGCAGATTATCTGGTGAAGAAAGGTATGCCGTTCCGGGATGCCTATAAGATTTCCGGCACGTTGGTTGCGAAGTGTATTCAAGAGAATTTGACACTGGAAACTCTGCCGCTGACAGATTATCAGGCAATGACACCACTGTTTACTGAGGACATTTATCAGGCAATCAGTCTGGAAATCTGTGTGAAGGGCAGAATTTCTCAGGGTGGACCTTCTCCGAAAGCGGTTGCAGTGCAGTTGGAACAGGTAAAGAAGACGCTGGCAGAGTGGGAATAGGCTGCCAATGAAAAAACGATTAAAATGGATTGTTCCGCTCTGCTGTCTTGCTGTGTTGGTATTGATATTGGGGGAATGCTTGATTGGATTGGTTTGGAATTTGGGCATGACAGCGTCCAGAATCTGGTTAATTGCTGTGATTGTCGCTACCTGTGCGGTGAGTGTCTGGCTGGGGATACGGAACGAAAAGGAATGAGAATAATGGGAGTAAATGTATTTATTGATGGGCAGGCTGGAACAACTGGTCTGCGAATTTTAGACCGGTTTGCAAACCGGAAGGATATTACTTTGCTGCAAATTGATCCGGAAAAGCGGAAGGATGCAGCAGAACGAAAACGGTTGATTAACAGCAGCGATTATACATTTTTGTGTCTGCCGGATGCAGCTGCCAGAGAAGCCGTTTCATTGGTGGAGAATCCGCATGTCCGGATGATTGATGCCTCAACGGCACATCGTACCAATCCAGACTGGGCGTACGGTTTTCCGGAACTGTCGGCGGCACATCGGGAGAAGATTCGCAATTCCAATCGGGTTGCTGTGCCGGGTTGTTATGCGAGTGGCTTCAATGCATTGGTATATCCGTTGGTGCAGCATGGTGTGATTGCTGCGGATTATCCGGTGCAGTGCTTTGCCGTTTCGGGTTACAGCGGTGGTGGCAATAAAATGATTGCAGAAATCGAATCACCGGACTGTCCAGCAGAGGCGAAGAGTCCAAGATTTTATGGCCTGGCAAACAATCACAAGCACCTGCCGGAAATGCAGAAGATTTCTGGTCTGGCAAACAAGCCCATGTTTACGCCGATTGTAGATGATTTTTTCAATGGTATGGTGGTTTGTGTGGCAGTACAGTCTGCCATTGTCGGGCATACCGTGACACCAGAAGCCGTGCACACCATGTTTGCAGAGCATTATCAGGGGCAGAATTTTGTGCAGGTGATGCCGCTGCTCTCTGCGGAAGAAATGACACCGTTCAAACTTTCGTCCAATGATTTACGGGACACCAACCTGATGCAGATTTTCGTGTTCGGCAGTGCCGATCAAGTGTTGCTTTGTGCAAGACTGGATAACCTCGGAAAGGGTGCCTCCGGTGCAGCAGTGCAGTGTTTGAATATCATGATGGGTTTGGACGAGACAACGGGCTTACTTTAAATGGCAACATGGGTGATGCATCTGCGGATTGCAGATGCTGTTCGACAGATGCTGCCGTGGATCGGCTTACTGCCGGAATTGCCGTTTGCGGTGGGCAATCTTGCACCAGACGGTGGGATGGAGATTGCACCACATGTATACGAGCCAGATTCTGCGACGACCCACTGGACACCAACTGGTAGGAAACGGGACATTGATGCAGATGCCTTTTATCGGGCGTACTTATTGGGGAAAGATTGGACACCAGAACAAGCAGCGTTTTATCTTGGTTATTATGTCCATCTGCTGACGGATGTGCAGTGGATTCGGCAGATTTTACAACCGTTGAAACAGAAAATCGGCATTTCTCATTTTACGGGAACGCCATATGATGCGATGTTGCGGCAGAATTTAACTTATCTGGAACAAACGTATTGTAGAGAAACAAAATCGTTTTCCATATGGGAACGGATACAGAAAACAAAGACATTCTCCAATCGGTATCTGCCCTATTACAAGGAACATGCATTGACAGAGAAGTTGGAAGAATTGCAACAGCGATACGCAAAGTTAGTAGAGAAGCCAGCAGAGTTTTTGGTGACAGCAGCAGAGCTGGACGATTTTGTAGAGCGGACGGTACTGCAAATTGCAGAGGCATTTCAGAAAAAGGATGCCATCCGATACAATCAGGAAAAGAGGAATGGAAATGAAGGCATTTGAAGGCTATTCTTACATAGATGGCGGAATTTGTGCTGCAAAAGGATTTCAGGCAAGTGGAATGTATTGTGGCATTAAAAAGGCAATGTCGCCGGACAGCAATGGCGGCGAGATTGGCGGCGAAAAAAATGATATTGCACTGGTCGTTGCGGATACGTTGTGTAATACCGCAGCGGTTTATACGCAGAATAAAGTAAAAGGTGCACCTGTGTTGGTGATGCAGCAGCATTTGGCAGCGACAGGCGGCAAGGCAAAGGCTGTGATTGTCAACTCTAAAAATGCAAATACCTGCAATGCGGATGGTATCGAAAAGGCAGAGGCAATGTGCAAGTTGACTGCTGATGCATTGGGGGTTGCTTCGGCAGAGATCATGGTCATGTCCACCGGTGTCATCGGGCAGATTCTGCCGTTAGAGCCGATTGAAAAAGCGGTTCCAGTACTGTGCAAAACCCTGTCACCGACCGGCAATTTGGCAGCGGCAACTGCCATTATGACCACCGATACCGTTTCAAAAGAAGTTGCTGTTTCGTTTACACTGGACGGGAAGACTTGTCACCTGGGCGGTATGGCAAAGGGCAGCGGTATGATTCATCCGAATATGGCAACAACGCTGAATTGTATTACTACAGATGCAGCTATTTCTGCAAAGATGCTGCAAACTGCGTTGTCGGATGTTGTGAAGGTCACTTATAATTGTCTGTCAGTAGATGGTGACCAGTCGACCAATGATACCTGTATGGTGATGGCATCCGGTCTGGCTGGCAATGCAGAAATCACAGAAGAAGATGCAGATTATGCAGTATTTCGGCAGGCACTGTATATTGTTATGATGAATCTGACACGGATGCTGGCAAAGGACGGTGAGGGTGCAACAAAGCTGTTGGAATGTACGGTGTCCGGAGCAAAGGATTTGGATACCGCAATTGTGATTGCAAAGAGTGTGGTTTGCTCTCCACTGCTGAAATGTGCGATGTTTGGAGCTGATGCAAACTGGGGCAGAGTGTTGTGTGCTGTTGGCTATGCACCGGCAGAATTTGATATTCATACAGTATCTGTAACGCTGGCATCCCGTGCTGGTTCGGTTCTGGTTTGTGAGCACGGTGCAGGTGTGGCATTTTCTGAGGAGGAAGCAAAGAAAGTGCTGTTGGAGGATGAGATTCAGATTTTGATTTCTGTGGGAGATGGAGCAGGTACAGCGACGGCATGGGGCTGTGACTTGACCTATGATTATGTAAAAATCAACGGAGACTATCGTTCCTGATCCGTGATGAAAAATACAAAAATGAAGTTGTGTGCCGCAAGGGGCGGTCAGGTTGTATGGAAAATTGGGGTTTGCGTGATTTGATTTAGAAGGAATTCCTATTTGGTGGGATTTATCTCCATGAAATGCATAGAAAGGAGTATGACAGAATGGAGGAAAATTATAATAAACTGCGTGCACAGGTGCTGGTGGACGCACTGCCTTATATTCAAAAATACAATAGTAAAATTGTAGTGGTCAAATACGGTGGAAATGCCATGACGAACGACACCCTGAAACAGGCAGTTATGAGTGATATTGTTTTGTTGTCACTGGTGGGGGTAAAGGTTGTATTGGTACACGGCGGCGGCCCGGAAATTACCGATATGCTGAATCGACTGCATATTGAAAATAAGTTTATCGGTGGTCTGCGTTATACTGACAAGGAAACCGTGGACGTGGTAAAAATGGTGTTGGCTGGAAAGGTCAATAAGGAACTGGTTACCCTTTTGAGCCGTAATCGTGGCAAGGCACTGGGACTCTGTGGCATTGACGGCGATATGCTGCGGGCAGAGCGGAAGTTCGGTGCAAATGGGGAAGATCTGGGCTATGTCGGCGATATTGTCAGCGTCAATGAACAGCCGATCTTGGACGCCCTTTCCAATGGCTATATTCCGGTCATTGCAACGGTTGCCTCCGATGAACTGGGACAGACCTATAATGTCAATGCGGATACAGCTGCTGCTCGAATTGCGGCACAGCTGGGGGCAGAAAATCTGATTCTGATGACAGATATTGCCGGGTTGCTGCGGAATAAAGAAGACCCATCTACTTTGATTCCGTATGTCAATGTCAGTGAAGTACCGTTCCTGAAGCGGAAGGGCATTATCTCTGGTGGTATGATTCCAAAGATTGACTGCTGTGTCGAGGCAGTTCGACGTGGTGTCAAGAAGACTGCTATTATTGATGGCAGAGTGCCACATTCCATTTTGATTGAAACGCTTTCTAGTGAGGGCATTGGGACGCAGTTTCGGTAAACAGCGACGGAAATGAGGAAATCATGAAACATGCTTGTACCCAGTGTGGGAAAAAATTTGACTATGAAAAAGAGGGCTGGATTTGTCCGTTCTGTGGTGCTGTTGTGCTTGCCAGTACGGAACAAGAGGTGTATCAGTCGGAGCAGCAGAAAAAGGAACCGTCACCATTGAAGCACCGTATGCCGCAGAGAACTGCTGTGCAGAAAAATGGTAGGAAAAAGCTCGTCGGCATCTTGTTTTCTTTTTTGCTGATACCAGTGATTTTATTGGGTGTCGTAATTGGGACAACGTTTCCGGAATTGCATCGGCGGATGCAGGAACAGAAGCAGCAGATAGAAATCGGTGTTTCCTATGTAACAGAACAGGCGGAAATGAAAAAGACCATTTCTGTGGCACCGTATACCCTCTGTATTCAGCAGGCATATTTATATCCGACCACTTTGGTAACACCGCCGAAGAACGGACAGTATCTTGCTGTTTCCTACAGCAGTGCCGGAAAAAATTCCAAGAGCAGTATTCAACGGATAAAGGATGTGGCATGGGCAGCTCTGCGGGATGATACTACAAATTGTTACTTGCTTCCATTGTATAACAGTGATATTAGTGGCAGCGAAACCGTACAACGGGCATTGTGGGAACAGGGAATCGATCAGGAGCTTCAGGCAGAAAGCGGCATTCTATTGTTTTTGCTGCCAGATACGGCGGATTTAGAAACGCTGACACTTTGTGTGTTTGCTGGAACAGAGAGCGAAAATAATCATACCTATGGTCGGGATGCGGTCAATATTGAACAGATGTATGAAATTCCGCTGACGGTAACAGAGGCACCGGAGGGAACAGCAACATGAGAAAAAACAGATCAGGAAAGAAATTCGGAATTATAATGTTGTTACTGGTAGCAGAGATCGTGGTTTGGAACTGGATGTCGGAGCAGTATCGTCAAGCCAGCAGTACAATAGATGCAGATCTGCGAATTGAAAAAGCGATTCTATATACAGGTGTGTCAAACGAAGAAAATGCGCAGCAGGAAAAGAGCTATTTAATTGCTTCTCTGCATAACAACGGCATCCAGACAGAACGGTATCTGCCGAATCTCTATGTCACGAATGAAACAGAGCCGTATATTAGTGGAGAATCCTTAGTGCCAATGTCCTATTATGAAGAAATCAATGCCGGAGGGGCAAGTAATTTTGATTATTATCTCTGTATTCCGCCGGGACAGACGGTGGAAGTGTTTTATACTTTGACGGGACAGGACTGCATGGAACTGGAAGCGATGCAACAGGATGGCGGACAGTTGTATGTCTATCTGCCGGAACGAGAGACGATGCAGCCGGTTTGTGTACCGCTGCAATCAATAGAAATTGCAGCAAGCTGATGCGATTCCGCTGCCTTGTCTGTATCCCCTGACAGGGCGGCGGCAAAATAAATTTTTAAAGTGCATGATATGGAAAGAAAAGGGAGGTATTTCACGTGACAACACAGGAAAAACTGAATCAGTCCGTTATGGGAACTTACGGACGGTTTCCAGTGGTATTGGAACAGGGAAAAAATGAGGATTGTCGGGATGAAACTGGAAAGCGGTACATTGATTTTGGCAGCGGCATTGGGACGACATCCCTTGGTTATTGTAACGAAAAATGGGTGAATGCAGTTTGTCATCAGGCACAGACGTTGCAGCACACTTCTAACTTATATTATACCAAAGTGCAGGCAGACTTTGCAGAGGCACTTTGCAAGGCAACAGGGTATCAGAATTTGTTTTTCTGCAACAGCGGTGCAGAAGCCAATGAGTGTGCAATTAAGCTGGCGAGAAAATATAGCTTTGACAAATACGGCAAGGGACGGCATAAAATTCTAACGTTGGTCAACTCTTTCCACGGCAGAACCATGGCAACCCTTTCTGCAACGGGACAGGATGTATTCCACAACTATTTCTTCCCGTTTTTAGAGGGCTTTGACTATGTAAAGGCAAATGACATTGCCGATTTGGATGCAAAGCTGGATGATACAGTTTGTGCAATTCTGCTGGAATATGTACAGGGTGAAGGCGGTGTAATGGCACTGGAGCAGGCATTTGTCGATGCCATCTATGAACGCTGTGCAGAGCGGGATATTCTGGTCATGACGGATGAGGTGCAGACAGGTATGGGCAGAACCGGCA
This sequence comes from uncultured Oscillospiraceae bacterium, assembly GCA_958448395.1. Taxonomy (GTDB): domain Bacteria; phylum Bacillota; class Clostridia; order Oscillospirales; family Ruminococcaceae; genus Ruminococcus_C. The sequence continues at coordinate 12,385 of CAUDDP010000047.1, forward strand.
CCCTGCTGGCAGGGGAACAATTCGGACATCATGCGGACGTTGTCACACTGGCAAAGGGCATTGCAGGTGGTTTGCCGATGGGTGCTTGTCTGGCAAATGAAAAATGTGCCGGCGTATTGAATAAATCGGCACATGGTTCGACGTTCGGCGGCAATCCGGTTTGCTGTGCGGGTGGACTTGCTGTATTGGAGACACTGACAGCAGATGGTTTCCTACAGGAAGTGCAGAAGAAAGCGGCGTATCTTCGGGAGAAGTTGGAAAAGCTGCCGCATGTACAGGCAGTGACCGGACTGGGTTTGATGATTGGGATCCAGTTAGCAGATAAGAAAGCAATTGATGTGGTCAATGCCGCACTGGAACAGGGGCTGCTGCTGTTGACGGCAAAGGATCGGGTACGGTTGTTGCCGCCGCTGACAATTACTTATGAGGAAATGGATCAGGGCATTTCCATTTTGGAACAAGTTTTGCATGCATGAGAAAATAATAGGATAAAGGAGAAATGATATGAAACATTTATTAAAAATGCTTGATCTGAGCGGCGAAGAGATTCTGGATATTTTGGATCTGGCAGATCAGCTGAAGTATGAATTGAAGCACAGCATTCCGCATCCGTATCTGAAGGGCAAGTCGATTGGCCTGATTTTCCAGAAGGCATCGACACGAACCCGTGTTTCTTTTGAAACAGGGATGTATCAGTTGGGCGGACATGCACTGTTTTTGTCCTCTAATGATTTACAGATTGGGCGGGGCGAACCGGTACAGGATACAGCAAGAGTGCTGTCCCGCTATGTCAACGGGATTATGATTCGGACGTTTGAACAGAAAGAAGTCGAGGATCTGGCGAAGTACGGCAGCATTCCGGTGATCAATGGATTGACGGACTTCAGCCATCCGTGTCAGGTTTTAGCAGACTTGATGACCATTCGGGAACGGAAGAGCACATTTGATGGTTTGAAGATGTGCTTTATTGGCGATGGGAACAACATGGCAAATTCGCTGATTGTCGGCGGCTTGAAGGTTGGCATGGAAGTGGCAGTGGCTTGTCCGGAGGGGTATCATCCGGCACCAGAAGTAATGGAATTTGCAAAGAGCTATGGGGACAAGTTTAGCCTAACCAGTCAGCCGCTGGAGGCTGCGAAGGATGCCGATGTATTGATTACAGACGTATGGGCATCTATGGGACAGGAAGGCGAAGCAGAGAAACGGCGTGTGGCATTCAAGGGCTATCAGATTAACGATGATGTGATGGCACAGGCACATGCAGATGCAATGGTACTGCACTGTCTGCCGGCACACCGGGAAGAAGAGATTACTACAAAGGTATTCGAGGCACATGCGGATGAAATCTTTGAAGAAGCAGAAAACCGCCTGCACGCACAGAAGGCAGTCATGGTTAAGCTAATGAAGTAATTGTGGAAAATGGAAAAGATTGTGGAAACCGCTCTGGCATGGAAGTGTTGGAGCGGTTTTTTGGCGAAAATGGAACAAAATTTCATGTTTGTTCACGACATAGAAACCACTTTTTATGCAATATGGATTATAATTGGAAATGTAGTAAAAAAGATGAAATTCAGATATATGGAGTTTTGGGAGAAAATGAAAATGGAAAAAAAGGTAAGTTTACTATTGGCACTTATGATGGTTGCCACAGTTGGACTGACGGGCTGCAAAGAGGAAGGTAGGGAAGACAATGCTGTAGAAACAGTAGTTACCAGTGAGAGCAGACTTGTTTCAGAGGATGGATGGGGAAACATCACATCTGGCATGCATATAGATTCCGGAAACTTTACAAAGCTGACGTGTGGTATGCCAGTGTTGAAAATGGTGAGACTTGGTTATCTATCCAAAAACTATGCGGACTTTTCAGGCAATACAGAGGCAGAAACAATGGATTTGTGTCTGCATTTCTATGAAGACGGTGTAACATCATTTGATTATAGTGGAGAAATGGAGCAAATAGACATTGACCCTTATGATAAAAAGCCATATGATGCTTATGCACAACTTTTGGTCAATGGGGATACTGGTGAACTATATGCGGCAAAATATATGATTGGGATTGCAGATGAAGCGGCTGGTGCTGCACTGGCAGATTCTCTTTTTGAAAAGTATGACAATGGAAGCGGCGAAAAGAAAACGGAACATGGGTATCTGATTCGGGATGTAGAAGCATTTAATGGAAATGTTTCGATTTTCTGTGGAAAGAGCGATGATGGGGCAAAGTCTGCATTTATTTTCCGTATTTATAATGAGCAATATAATAACGCACCGGATTTTTTTGAAAAGGGAGAGCATATGACGGCAGAAACGCAGACCAGTCCTACAGAAACAAGTGAGGCTTCAAATGGCGAAATGTAATCCTATTCTGTAGAAAATTTTGTGCTGAAAAAGGGTAGGAAAAAGAAAAACGGAAAGAATTATAGTAAGCGACAAAAGCAATTAGACTTTGATATACTTGACGCAAAGGGGATTCTACGTACGTTTTTTTATTCAAAGTACAGAAGTTAATGCTGCTTATTATAAATATATGATATTTTAGGAGGAAATGAAAATGGGTAAAAAAATGAGTTTATTATTAGCACTTGCAATGGGTGCAGCAGTTGGCTTAACTGGCTGTGGAGAAACAACAGTAGCTGTGAAAAACGGTTTGCCGCAGGAATTTAGTGCATATGATGGAGAGACACTTGCAAGTACAATCACAATCAATGATGTGCAGTGTAATGTAACAGATAATAAACTTTCTGTAGAAGTACTTGGAGAATGCACCTATGTGAATGAAGATTTGGTAGTTGAGGATGTCGTGCAGGCAGCACCATCCATTGATGTTCGCTTACTGGACGAGGACGGAAAGGAAGTTTCTTCTCAGTTGGGACAGGTGCATTTGACGTTAACAGAGGGACAGGAAATCAAGGAAAGTTATACATTTACACTTTCTGACAGTGGTACATATACAGTGGAGCTTTATGATTAAAATGATAGGAAAGCAGTTCCGGCGTTGTGTCGGGGCTGCTTTTGATTTTATAGGCAACAAAAACCACCTGCCGGAGCAGACCAGCAGGTGGTTTTTGTCATACTTTGCAGGATAGTTGATGTTCGATTTCCCGTACAATGTCACTCATTTTGACATCCAAGGCGGTGGAAATCCGATAGAGCGTTTCGAGTGTCGGTTTTCGTTCCCCTCGTTCAATGGCACTTAAATGGGTTCTGCCAATGTCAGCCAGTCCGCTCAAGACTTCTTGAGAAATGCCCTTTTCCTTTCGATATTTTGATATCACTTTACCGACAATTTTCGGGTCTAATGTAGAATCATACACAGAATCACCCCAGTAATCATAATATACTGGAAAATTCGACCTGTTGAATACATATGTGGTAGTAGTTGAGAAATTTATATGCTATAATAGAAAAAGAAAAGTTATTTTGTTGTTTTTGTGGAAAATGAGGAGGTAGTGTTATGAAAACATATCAAAAGGGAATTTGTTTGGCAGTGGCTGCGGTGGTGATAGCAGGGGGCTTGACGGGATGCGGAGAGAAGTCAACAATCCGTACAAAGGAGATTGGAGCAGGGGTAAGTTCACCGGAAAAGGCTGCTGAAACTTATATAAATGGATTGATAAACAATGGAGAGCTTTTGTTGACCGTTGTGCCAGAGGAATATTTAGAATATCTGGAGGATGAATATTATTTAACAGAAGATCAATTGAGAGAAAAAGTTGAAGCTTATGTTTATAATGAGCATGGAGAGGCTGAAGTAGTATCTTTTGAAATTATACAAAAAAATAATTATCATGACATGCAGGATTTAAATAAGACTTTATCAGAATTAAATGTTGATAAATCAGAAGAAGCATATGAGCTAGAATTTAGTTTTCAGGATGAAAATGGTTATGGGGATGATAATATGGATGATAGCTGCTTTGAATACAAAGGCAAGTGGTATTCATGGGCAGCAATGGAAGAAATAGAAGATATTGCGAAATGTGCAGACAGTATCATAGATTGGAAACATGCAGAAGTGTGTACTTCTCCTGAAATGGCGGCAGAAGCCTATTATAAAGGAAGGTTTGAAAATATTTCATATTTTTTTATCGCAGTGCCACCAACATTTATAGAGTACTTAGAAGAGGAATATAGTTTAACAGAAAAAGAATTGAAAGAAAAAGTAGAAGCGGGGACATCTAAGTATAGGTATGAAGGATTTGATAGAGTAATAGAGTTTGATGTTATTGATGTTAAATATTATTCTTATGATGATAACAGATTAAGACATTATCGTTCGTCTTATAATAATGAGACGGGAGAAAGTTATGAGTGGTATTATAGTATAGTTGATGAGTTAGAAAAGAACTTACAAAATGCTGGAATAAAAAATTCCAGCGAAAGCTATTATGCGATCTATTATGAATGTGAGATTGCTGATATGGAAGGAAACAGTCGGACTAGCTATAATAGCGGACCAGATGACATAGGAGATCCTGGAGTTATATTTAAAACAGATTTGGAAGAAGGATATTATTCAGCAGATGTAATAGAATGGTTAAATCAGTGTTTAGAATAATTTTATAATCAGTAAAAAAGTAATGATAAGGAAGCATGCTGGATAGAATTTGACAAGTTCAGTAATGGCTTTCTTTACAGTATTGATGGCAAATGATATTATGATCCTGAATAATTGTTGGATAATTAGTTATACATGGTATATGTAGAATAAAAATATTATATTTTAGGAGGAAATAAAAATGCGTTTTTGTCCTTATTGTGATGCTCAAAATACAGATAGTGCTCTACATTGTGGTCAATGTGGAAGAGCACTTCCACCAGTTGAAAAAGATGTAAAAGAAGAAGCGTGGGACTCTCTTTTAAAACCCCCTATAAACTATGTGCCGAGATCGGGAGGCTTATTTAAGAATGCAGGACCGAAGCTGAAAGTGCTTGCGAAGGTGATTTTTGTCATTTCTCTGATTATTGGAGAAATTCTGGGGATTGTGAGTATTGCAGCAGGAGCAGATAGCTATGATGGAGAAATATTTATTACAATTGGTGTGATCCTTGTAATTATCAGCCCATTACTTGCATGGCTGAGTGCAATCGTCATGTATGCATTTGGGGAATTGTGTGAGAATGTAAATGACATTCGATATTATGCATCGCAGTCAAAGCAAAAATAAACAATAAAATACTTTTCGTGAAACCGCTCTGGAGTAAAAACCGGAGCGGTTTTTGCAATAGGGGGAGAAATTATGCAGATTACCCAAAAAGTTGAAAGAAATCTTAACAAATTCATACTTGACAAAGAGAAAAAAATGCGATATAATAATAAAGCTGTCGCACGAGAGAGCGGAAGTTAAGGAAGCAAGCGAAGGAAGGGAAAACCTGAGGGAAAAGGTGGAACGGGAGTTCAACACCAAGGGAAAAGAACTTCACAATTTGTTTACTTGACAAAGAGCTGGAGACGTGATATAATGGACAGGCTGTCGCACTGGAAGGAAGGGCGAAGGGAAGGATAAATGAGCGGGGCTGGAAAG
>CAUDDP010000048.1 GCA_958448395.1 uncultured Oscillospiraceae bacterium
AGCAGTATTTTGAAAACGTCCCAGTGGGACATTTTCAACGAAATTTTCCGCAGAGTCTGTTCAAATCCTTAAGTTGATGACATTGCAAGCTGTCCCCCTTGCAGAGAAAACGAGTTGGATCAGATAACGGATTGAGAAATAAGCCACCGCTGTCCGCCCTCTAAAATAACAAAACGATATAGAATGTAGAAATTTAGAGTGATTTGGCTGCAAATTTAGATACGGAAATAGGGCGGACAGCGGACACAGGCAGAGAGCGAAGCGATTCTGCCGGCACAGTTTGTGATTGGCAGCGGTAGAATGCATTCTCGTCGAATTTACAGTATAACAGATTCTGGCAGATTTTTCTGTTTTTTCGTCGAACTCACATTATCTATGAGGGAAAATACAAAAATTGATTTCCGTGGTAGAATTGTTTCAGGGGTTTGACATTTCAAGCAATTTGTGTTATACTTTTTTAAACGAGATAGGAGGGATGACCGTTGCCATCAGAAGAAGAAAAAATTCATAAATTGGAAGAACGTATTATACAACTGGAGCAGGCATTGCAGGAAAAGGAAGCAGCCGCTACGCAAAACGACCATTCGCAAGTGCCGCCGGTATCATCACCGCAGGCAACGATTCCAAACAGACCACAGTCGCCAGTACGACCAGAGGCTTCGCCGTTTCAGACCGTGCCACCATCATATGTACCGCCGGTATCCTCACAGCAGCCGACGATGCCGAACAGACCACAGTCGCCAGTACGACCGCAGGCTTCGCCGTTTCAGACTGTGCCACCACCATATGTGTCGCCGGTATCCTCGCAGCAGCCGACGATGCCAAACAGACCACTACAGCAGCCCATGCCCCAGCAATCCGCAAAATCAATGGATATGGAGCAAAAGTTTGGACGGAGTGTGATGGGCATTCTGGCATCGGTTTTCATATTTGCAGCGATTCTCATTGGTTATGCATTTCTGCCGGGATTGATGCAGGCAGTTGGTTTATACATCATAGGGATTGCCGTTTCTGCCATTGGATTGTACGGCATTGCAAAAAAAACATATCGCTATTTCTTTTTGAGCGTTGCCGGATGTGGTGCCGGTATCTTGTATCTTTCTATTTTTTTAAGTTACTGGTATTTCTCTGTCATTGGAAAATGGGCAATGTATGGGATGCTGCTGCTCTGGGCAATATTAGTGCTCTGGATTTCCAGAAAGGGTGTTCCTTTGTTCCGGCTGATTGGACAGTGTGGCATTTTTCTATCGCTTTTGTTTGCGTTTCGGGATATGAATCTGCTGCAAACCAGCTTGATTTTTCTCTTTTTTGTATTTGTTTCTGCTCTTTATCAGTTTGCAGACCGAAGAACCGGCATTGCCCCGAACCTTTCCACCTTGCTTTGCAATGCCTTTGCATTGCCGATTCTGACCCTTCTGCTCAATCTCACTATCCGAAGAGAACGAGATACCGGCATGATTTGGCTGTTTGCCCTGGAGGGTTTTGCCCTGCTGTTTTTCACGCTGGCACAGCTGCTCTGGTACCGATTCCGAATGCGAGAGGCAGAGCAAAGTGGGATTGGATTCCTTTTTGTACAACTGTATCTGCTGTTTCTGGTATTGATACAGGGAAAGACACTCTTTTTCTTTTGGGAGAACATGCAGAATCTGATTGCTGCCACAGCAGTACTGGGGTCTTTCCTATTGTATGATCGGGAACAGGAACCATCCGTTTTGCGAAATCTCAGTGCTTGTTTTGCTGGCTGTATTGCTTTTTTACTATTGCTGCAAGTACCAGCGGCAATGGCGATCCCAGGTTGGCTGGTGTTGATAGCCGTGTTAATCGCAGCTGCAATGGTTCGCAAGCATGCACCATTTGGTTATTTGGGGTATATTCTATTCTTGTTTGGAATTAGCATGATTTTGTCGAAGGTAGAATTTTTGGATGATGTGATTCTACAATATGGTGCATGGGTAGTGATTGATGTTCTGGTGACACTTTATTTCCGGTATTGCAAACCACATCGGGGAATGGAAATTGTTTCTGCCTGTGTGACCGGATTGCTGATGCTGGATGGCCTATTCTTGCTGATTGTGGCTTCCATTGCAAATGCTATAGAATCTCTGTGGGATGCTTTTTTGCGTTTGTTTGGTGCATCAAGTGGGTCAAATGGAATTTTGGGGATTCTGTGGGAAACCATTTTACTTGCTTGCTTTGTCGTTGTAGTGTTTGCTTTGAATGTGCCTTATCTGATACAACATTATCGGGATCGCAATGGGGTTGGCGTTTATTTAGGAATCCGTATCACTCTGTTGGGCGTTGTTGTAACTGGTGTATTCTGTAGTGTCACATTGAGCAGTGCAATCATGACGCTAATTTCTTTTGGAACGCTGCTGGCTGGATTCTTCCTCCGGCAGAAAGGGCTGCGGATTTATAGTTTGGTCTTGATGCTGGTGTTCCTATGCAAATTGCTATTATTAGATCTTTCTTATGATACACCATTGTTATGGGCTGGAGCTTTCTTGCTCTGTGGTCTGCTATGCTTTGGTATCAGCTTTGCCTATAATCGGATTGGGCAGACCTATGGGAAGGAGCGTACGCCGATACAGCCTGCACCATCGGCACAGTCGGCATTTCCACCGCCAACAGATTCCAATCATACATAAGGGCATTTCGTCGCAGAAAACCGCTGTCGTTTCCCAAGCAGGAACGGCAGCGGTTTTTTGAAAAATCCCGTTTTCCTTGTTTTTGTCTTCTATTTCTATATTTCTTTTTCTTTTTAGGAGATATAATCCGGTATTGGCTTCAGACCATCCAACAGTGTACTTTCTTCCACGGTCGGAACGGATTCTGCTGCATCATCAAAGGCAATTTCTGTGAAATATCGAATGGTTTCTATGCCCTCTCCATATGTTTCCGTTTTTAAAGAAATGCCATACGCCTTGTCAATGAGATAGCGTGTTGCTGCTCTGCTGTTATGCTGATATTCCACAAGAATATAGCAGTCTCTTTCTAAATACCTTGTTTCACCGAATAGTACAATATCCGCCGGTTCATTTTCCAATACAACATCTGAAAACTGCTTTTTCAGATAGAAAATGCCATTGCCAAAATCACCATTGCCATCCATAAAAATGTTAACTGCAAAGTCTTCCGGAGACCAGTCACTGGTATCTATTTCTGATTTTCGATAATATTTGAGATTTGGATAAATGGTGTACCAATTGTCTTTTGTCCAGATTTCCTGATAAGATATTTGTTCAGTCGGTAATTTCCAAGTTACATCATCCTTTGGTGTAACATCTGGAATTTTGAAACCCTTCTCATAGTTTGCTGTATATACAACATTTTTCGTTCCATTTGTAAGATCCATCTGAAATGAGATAGTTGCATTGACATCATTTGTTTCATCTCGAACAGTGGTTGCCGTTTCATCTTCCTGTATTTGCTGCATATATGCCGTTTTCTTTTTTTGCATGACACCGGAAACCTTCTGGAATTGCAAATGGGCTTCCCGCAGCTTTGGCAGTAAATCCTGTACGGTCGTATCCAGTGTGGTTTCGTTTGGTTCGTCGGCATTGGGATTGAATGCTGGATAGGCTTGCGTTGTTCTTTCTTCCTCCTCACAAGCTTGATGAAGATTCGTTAGCATGGAGGAAAGTGCATCGGGTGTACTGATAAAATAGCAAATGGAATCCATCATATCTGCTTTCCAAATGCCGGTATTGGGGTCAAAATACAGCGTTCCGGCAAAACCGAGCAGAGTGGAATCCAGCGAAATGGCATACTCCCAAGAGAATGCATCTGTGATTCGTATATCTTGTTCTGCCGCTTCTGTGGAAAGTCCAGTGTAGAGATTGATGCTGTTCTGATTGTTTTTTAGAAAGGTGAACAGTGGCTGCAGTGTTGAAGTGGAAATATCTGCATAAGTCATTTCTGTGTCGTCCATTACAACTGAGAAGCTGGCTGACGAAATGGTGTTTTCCAGAATAGGCAGATCCTTGAGTGTTGTAATATGCTCCAGAGAACGGGTGAAAAGGTAATAGATTTCATCCAGTTTGACAGCAACAGCATATTGTTTTTCACAGCCTGCAATTTGTACATCGTATACAGGAACAGGTCCCGTTTCTTGAGAGATTGTTGTATCGTTGTTCAAGGCGGCACCGCCACTCAGCGTGCCTTCCCCTAAGACATCGCCGAGTTGTATGGTTTCATCGGGCAATACAGAAGTTTTTTTCCAGAATACGTCATTGTAGAGAAGGGAATCGTATTTTTCTGCATCGGATTGGTTGTCCCAGATTGCGGCAACATCAGTTTCTTGGGCACTGTTTTCCTGCTGTACTGTGGTTTGCTGCATACTCCAGGTATTCTCAGAGGATTCTGAAGATGGTAAAAATGGTTCTGTTTTTTGCAGATGGTAAGCAACTCCTGTTCCGATGCCCAGCAGCAGGACGGCAGCAGTTGCACCGCTTGCGATGCTACGCCAAGAAGGGTGTGTCGGTTTAGAAGAAGCTTTGGTGAATCGGACAATCTGCGATTGTCGGGCAGATCGCATAGAAATAGGAATAGCATCTTCTTCTGCACGAATTCTTTGCTGTAACCGCTGTACCACTGCTTCTGGCGGCTGCATCTGTTCAAACATGCGTTTGCATTGCTTTTGGTTCATAAACAGGTTCCTCCTCTTTTTGCAGTTGGTTTCGCAGCTGTTCTCTGCCCCGTAATAGCTGCATACGGATGGTGCCGGCACGTTTTCCAAGCAGTTTTGCAATTTCTTCTGTTCGATATCCCGCAAAGTAATGCAGATACAGAACGTTTCGGTAAGTTGGCTTCAGACTGCAAAGTGCGGAAAATAGTGCATTGTCCTCTGGCAGGGAGAACAGGACGGGCAGTGGCGTGGTATCCGTCAGCGGAACGGTACGTTTCCGGTAGGTGCTGCCAGTGATTTTTTTGCAGTGATTGCAAGCGGTGCGAATGAGCCAAGCTTTTCGATGCTCTTCTTCCTGAAATGTTTTATTGGCCTGAAAGTAGGCAAGAAATGTCTCCTGAAAAACATCCTCTGCGTCGGCACGGTTTCCGCCAGTCCCTGTAAGGGCAATTCCATAGATCAACTGCTGGTACTTCCGTATTACTTGTTGGATATTCATAGGTTCCGGCGGAGATGGTGTTTGCGAGATATACGACATGTTGTTTCCCCCTTTCTCTCATAACTACAAGTTACATGGCAAAATGTCACGTCTGGAAAAAAATTTTTTTAGAAAAAACCGGAGGGGATTTTCCCTTCCGGTTTTTGGTGCGTGATAAAGGAATGCAAATTTTCAAAAGTGTGGTATGCGTTTCATGTGGGGGCAGATTCTCTTTTGTATATTACGAATATATGATTTTCTGTGCAGATAGAGGCTTTTATGATTGTGTCATAGTCTAATTTTATTGCTTTCCCCAGTTGGTCAAATAAAAATGACCGATAAGACGGGTGTTCAGACATGATAAAAATGGCTGTTTCTTTGTCTATACGGATCACAAGGCACATATCATCATAAAATGGACCGAGATCTGTAGTAATGATTAGCACCTGTTCTATGTCTGATATTGCAAAGAAATAGGGAGTGTTTTTGACAATCGCCTTTATTTTTCCATTTTCTATTGTCAGATTGTCATGTTCGTCTTCCACTCTTATTTTCATTTTTTGCACCCCCATTTGGATCTGTTTAATATTTATCAAAAATCAAATGGAAATTCAATAACAATAGTATTCCATCCAGATTTCTGCTGAAAGACCACCTATCTCTTCCAGCACAAGATGCTCCCACCTGTCTTTAATAGATTGATGATTGTATATCTTTGCTGTAAATAGTTCTGCTGCCGTAAAAAATTCACAACCATCCGAAATGTCACAGTAACCTGCCCAATATGGTTTGTCATATTTTCTGAGGCATCCAATATAATGCAGTTCTTCAGTAGGATCATCATCAAAATAAAAGGTTGTTTCATCAATGGGATACGCTTTATCATTTTCAAAAAAATACAGTAATTTTTCATAATCAACTGTAATGTTCACGATATCACCTCAATAATGCACGGAAATCCATTTTCCATTCTGTGCATTATAATACAAAACCACTTTTGATATTTGCATCAAAAGTGGTTTTTATCTGTTTGGAGCAGGCGACGAGAATCGAACTCGCAACCTCAGCTTGGGAAGCTGATGTTTTGCCACTAAACTACGCCTGCAAATGCAAAGCGATTACGGCTCTGCAAAATGACAGTCCTTGCATTGAACGTACTGTCCGTCTTCTAAAGTAATCGTATCGGTATACTGACCGCTTGCCTTTGGAATAGGCTGCGGTGATGCCATTTGGCTGTAAATCGTATAGCGGGCAGTTTCCGGATATACATATTTGCCTTCATCCAGTACCATTTGATACGTACCAGCCGGAATATCTCTGCCGACCAGAAACATGCCTTCTTGCTGAAATGGCTTTAATTCCACATCGACTGTATCAACATTGTAAAAATTTGCCCATGAAATGTGGACAAATTGCCCGTCTGTTACCTGAAAGTAAGCATTGCGTGGATACCAAGGACCATCGTTCAATACAGCATCCTTATCATTTTCATCTGAACTGGAGGAGATTTCTAAAACCAGCTGCTGCTCCTCTGAAGGACCGCTGTAAACTGCCAGATAGGTACCAGCCGGTAAGTCGACACCGACTTCATAATCACCAGCAGGGTAAATGCCGTTGTTGACATCTGTGTCAGCCGTTTTTACAGTTGCAGTGGTTTCTGTTTTTTTCCCTTCCGTTGCGGCAGTTGGAGCAATTGTCGGATCTGTGACGGCAGAAGCAGCACGATCTGCCATATGAGAAACAGTGCGTTCTGCTTTCTGTGCGACACGGGCAATTTTTAATCCAACACTCAAAAACAGAAGGACAGTCGGAATGGCAGCAATCAGCAGTGCCTTTTTTCCGCCGGATGGCTGCTTCGGCGGCGTGCCGAAAGTTTCTTCTTCTTTATTTTGACCCTGTCGCATGAGAAGAACCTCTTTTCCAAGTGAATATGTCCTGATGCAAGTAAAAAAATGGAGCTGGAAACGTGACTTGAACACGCGACCTGCGCATTACGAATGCGCTGCTCTACCAACTGAGCTATTCCAGCATGATATTGATTATTTGTGATTGCAGTGTCGATGTGCATAATGACATATTATATTATAGCACGTTTTTTGCATTTGTCAAGGGGTTTTAAAAAAATATTTGAAAAATTTCATTTTATGGTTGAAATGCGAAAAAGGATATGGTATAATGAAAAAATGGTATCTGTGCTTAAAATAGAAAAGGGAGTGTGATGACCACCTTTTGCAGAAAGTCAAAAAAATTTCGGAAAAAAAGCAAAAATTAAATTGAAATTTCCCAAAAAGTATGTTATAATAAGGTGAAAAATACAACTTATATCAAAGGAAGGGAACATCATGAAAAAGAAATCGATCTCCATTTTAGGCATCGTTGTCGCCGTCTTGCTCCTAATTGTCGTGTGCGTTACGCTTGCTCTGAACGTCTTGTTCTCACAGCATGATACGCCAAAAATCTTTGGGAACTATGTGTACCTGATGGAAACAGACAGTATGGAAGTGAAGCCAGCCAACAGCACGGATCCGGCAACAACAGTAGATGTCAGTGCCTCCATTCATGCTAAAACTGCTGTTATCTGTAAGGCATATGATGGCAGCGAACCGCTTTCTAAAAACAATGCAGTCCTTTGTGTATTGGCTCCGGAGGACACTTCTACGGATAAGGATAGCGAAGGCATGGCAATTCGTCGGATCTTGAATATTGCATCGGATGAGGAAACCGGTGTAATGAAGTATTATCCGACTACCATGCAGGTGGATACCATTGGCACAGAACCAGCTGTTACGGTAGACAGCATTCGTGGTATTTGCCGTTATGAAAGTAGTCAGCTGTACAGCTTCATTCAGTTTGCAACTGGGTTCAGCGGCATTATTGTTTTGCTGGCATTGCCGTGTGTCATTTTAGTCATTCTTTTGATTGCGGCATTGGTACGGAGAAGTGCAAGAAATCGGGAAGATGATGCCTATGCATTTGAGGAAAGTTACGATGAATTGGCCGGTGAGGATGATTACAATTACGATGATGAGGAATACGATGACGAAGAATTTGTAAACGATGTTCAGCAGCCATCTTACCAGACCAGAACCGGTAATACTGGTAATTACAATACTGGTTCTTACAATATGGATGGCTATCCAACAACTGCTGGTTATGGAAATGCGGCGATGCCGGGCATGCCAACTTCATTTGAAACAAAAAAGTCCTCTATTTCACAGAATTTTGAGCGGAAGGCAGTGAACCCGAATTCTGCTTATCAGAAGGCAAAAACCATGCAGTTCCAAGCACAGAAGAATGTACAAATTCCGGAAACTTCATACAACCAGATGCCGCCACAGCCGGAAAATAATGGGTATGTCGGTAAGTATTCCACGGATATGCCAGTGGAATCGGCAGCACCAGTACAACCAGAACAGGCTTATCATGGTGCACATGAAGCACCGTCTGGTACCTCTACTGGCAAAACATTCCTCACTTCTTCTACTGGTACATTTAAACGTCCAAATGTGGATGATATTTTTGGAAATGATCCACTGGCACGAAATGCATCTGCTCCCAGACAGCGGAGTACTGCATCGACAAAGCCAGCTCCAGTTCCTAAGCCAGCTGCTCGCAGCAGTCGATCTGCTTCTTATGATAAGACTTCTGTAGATGATCTGGTTGCTATGATTGAAAATCAGAAGAAGAAACTGTAATTTAAGTGAAATCATTGATTATGATGAGAAAAATCCCCTGCAAATGAAAGCGGGGGATTTTTTTGTTCGGAAATTAATAGAACTGATAGTCGGCAATATCACAAAGCATAATCTGGTAGTTGTTTAAAAATGTGGAGCATCTTTGTGATTTCCGTGAGGCATGCAACTGCATATTTGTATTGTGCAGATGCAGCGGTAGCTTTATTTGATATCCTCGTATTTTTTCGTCCTTGATCTCCTCGAATGCAGCGTTGTAGGCTTTACAAAAATCGAACAGCACATTGGAAATAAGATAATATTCCTGATTCGTATCCCTGCTGGCAGGCTGTAATTGGGAAATCGGTTCGGTTTCTGACTCATGGCTGTTTGTTTTATCGATATACAAAGAAATTACTGCATGGTTGTTTTCTGTTTGTGTGTTAATGAAAAGCGTTTTTACAGAATTCGTATGGTTGTTTGAAAGTAATTGTGTCATCAGGCAGAGTAAGCAGAAGCAAAGAAGGTTTTCATTTGATAAAACCCATATATTGATTTCCATTTGTGTTTTCAGTTGAACATGACGCCCCAGCGTCTCCCGGCAGTTTTGTGCGAAATTAAAAATCATGCTGGATAGCTCCAGCGGTTGCAGGGCGGTATTTGGCATATCTGCATATTTGCATAGTTCTTCATAGTACGCGGTTTGCTTCATCATTCGGCAGCAACAATACATGACATCGTTGAGATCAGAAAAAATAGATTCCTGTTCCAATTCGTTGATATTATGTGCCTCTACTTCGCTGTAGATGCGTTCCAGAACAGCGGAAATATTGAAAATCTCCTCCCGCTGTTTTGCCAGAAAGTCCTCACAAGTCGCTCGGAAATGAGATTCTTTCATCATGTTGGTCAAAGCTGGTTCAGTGGAAATTAGAAGAATCACACAGTCCAGCTCGGTAGAACTTCGCACTTCTGCGGCATATAGGAGTGAGCCACGCCAGAACATCTGTGTACCGACATTTGCCTGTAGGGTGTTCAACAGAGTCTGACAATCCTTTTCTGTTTTTAGTGGTTCGGAAATGTTGTTTTTCCAAATGCATTTTCCCGTAGCCGTCAGAAAAAAGACTTGTCGTTTCTCGTTGGCATAGAGTGCCTTCAGAATTTGCAGTGTTTCTGCATTCATGGGAAGTCACATGCTCCTTTCTTTTTGGGCGGTATGATATTTTATGTTTGATATCTGCTATATTTTATTGCGTGAAGTGAATAATAGACAGTGAGACACTTGCTTATATTATATACCGAGGCGGTTAAAAATAAAGAGATAAAAAAAGAACAAATTTTATCAAATATTTTTTTATTGCTAAAAAGCACGTAAAACTATGTTGAATTTTGTGCAAAATGGAGAAAAGCAGGAGAGGGATATATTTTATTTCATTTTTTTTATAGAAAGATCTTGCATTTCTCGTCGTTTTGGTGTAAAATAAGAGTATAAATTTTTAGGAGGTAATTCCAATGTCAGTTAAAGTTGCTATTAATGGTTTTGGCCGTATTGGTCGTCTCGCATTCAGACAGATGTTCGGTGCTGAAGGTTATGAGGTTGTTGCAATCAACGACCTGACAAAGCCGTCTATGCTCGCTCACCTGCTGAAGTATGATACCGCTCAGGGCGGTTACTGTGGTAAGATCGGCGAAGGCAAGCATACTGTTTCCGCTGATGATGAAGCAGGTACCATTACAGTTGACGGCAAGACCCTGACCATTTATGCAAAGGCAAATGCTGCTGAACTGCCGTGGGGCGAAATCGGCGTAGATGTTGTTCTGGAATGCACCGGTTTCTACACTTCCAAGGCAAAGGCACAGGCTCACATTGATGCTGGTGCAAAGAAGGTTGTTATTTCTGCTCCGGCTGGCAATGATCTGCCGACTATCGTTTACAACGTAAACCACAGTACGCTGACAGCTGATGACACCATCATCTCTGCTGCATCCTGCACTACCAACTGCCTGGCTCCGATGGCTAAGGCACTGAATGACTATGCTCCGATCCAGAGCGGTATCATGAGCACCATTCACGCTTATACCGGTGACCAGATGATTCTGGATGGTCCGCACAGAAAGGGCGATCTGAGAAGAGCAAGAGCTGGTGCTGCAAACATCGTTCCGAACTCCACTGGTGCTGCAAAGGCAATCGGTCTGGTTATTCCGGAACTGAACGGCAAGTTGATCGGTTCTGCACAGCGTGTACCAGTTCCGACTGGTTCTACTACCATTCTGACTGCTGTTGTAAAGGGTACTGATGTAACCAAGGAAGGCATCAATGCTGCTATGAAGGCTGCTGCTACAGAATCCTATGGCTACAACGAAGAACCAATCGTTTCTTCTGACGTAATTGGTATGAAGTATGGTTCTCTGTTCGATGCAACACAGACAATGGTTTCTAAGATTGCAGATGATCTGTACGAAGTACAGGTTGTTTCTTGGTATGATAACGAGAACAGCTACACCAGCCAGATGGTTCGTACCATTAAGTACTTTGCTGAATTGGCATAAGGCTGCATGACAATATCGTTCTAAGAATGAAAAGAGCGGGTCTGTTCGACTGGACAGGCTCGCTTTTTATATATAGCTGTAAAAAAGCGGAAAATTTTTTGCTGTTCTTTTTGTTTTTAAGTGACAAAAACATTTTTCATTCATTTTTATCGTTTTTTTCAGAAAAAACATTTTCTTTTACACCATTTTTTCAAGAAATCCAGAATTTTTAACGGGAAACTTTCAAAAATCTATTGACATTATTGAGAACATGTGCTATTATTAAATCAGACCAGCGTGGATAAGAAAATTCTAAAAGACACCATTCTTTGTAAGGTGGTGACAGGGAGATTTTCGGTTCGCTGCGGAGCAATTGCAATCAATAAAATTGCTGAAATATTGCAAAAGGAGAGATTCAAATCATGGCAGAAACAATGCAGAATGAGTGGGAAGGCTTTGTCGGTGGGGCTTGGACTTCTAATGTAAATGTACGGGACTTCATTCAGAAGAACTATACACCGTATGAGGGTGATGAGAGCTTCTTGGCTGGCCCGACTGCTACCACGACAGAACTTTGGAATCAGGTTCTGGATCTGTTCCAGAAGGAACGGGAAAACGGTGGCGTGCTGGATATGGATACCAAGATTGTATCCACTGTAAATTCTCACGAAGCAGGCTATTTGGATAAGGATAAGGAAACGATTGTTGGTTTCCAGACAGATAAGCCGCTGAAGCGTTCTTTGCAGCCGTTCGGTGGTATTCGTATGGCAGAAGAAGCTTGCAAGGCTTATGGCTATACAGTAGATCCGGAAATCAGCTATATTTTCAAAAATTATCGCAAGACGCACAATGAAGGCGTATTTGATGTTTATACACCGGAAATGCGGGCTGCAAGACACAATGCAATCATCACAGGCTTGCCGGATGCTTACGGTCGTGGCCGTATCATCGGTGACTATCGTAGAGTGGCTCTGTACGGTGTGGACAAGCTGATTGCAGATAAGGAACATCAGAAGGCGATTACTTGCGGCACCATGACAGAAGATGTCATTCGTCTGCGGGAAGAACTGGCTGAACAGGTAAAAGCATTAAAGGCACTGAAGGCAATGGCACAGCGGTATGGCTTTGATATTTCCAAGCCAGCTTCCAATGCACAGGAAGCCATCCAGTGGGTGTACTTTGGTTATCTGGGTGCTGTTAAGGATCAGAATGGTGCTGCAATGAGCCTTGGACGTACTTCTACTTTCATTGATATTTATATTGAAAGAGATATGAAGAAGGGCATCCTGACAGAAGAACAGGCACAGGAATTCATTGATCATTTCATTATGAAACTGCGTATGGTAAAGTTTGCGAGAACACCGGAATATAATGCATTGTTCTCCGGCGACCCGCAGTGGGTAACAGAATCCATCGGTGGTATGGGCATTGACGGCAGAACTATGGTTACTAAGACCAGCTTCCGTTATCTGCACACACTGGAAAATCTGGGCACTGCTCCAGAGCCGAACCTGACAGTACTGTGGTCAAAGCGTCTGCCGGTTGCATTCAAGAAGTACTGTGCAAAGCTTTCTATCAATACTTCTTCCTTCCAGTATGAGAACGATGATCTGATGAGAGTAACACACGGCGATGACTATGCAATCGCTTGCTGTGTATCTTCTATGAGAGTCGGCAAGGAAATGCAGTTCTTTGGTGCAAGAGCAAACCTCGCGAAGTGCTTGCTGTATGCAATCAACGGCGGTAAGGATGAAAGAATTGATGCGAAGACCGGTAAACACAATCAGGTAGGTCCGAAGTACAGACCGGTAGAAGGCGATTATCTGGATTATGACGATGTAATGGAAAAGTACACCGACATGATGCAGTGGCTGGCAAAACTGTACGTGGATACTTTGAACTGCATTCACTATATGCATGATAAGTATAGTTATGAGGCACTGCAGATGGCACTGCATGACAGAGATGTAAAGCGTTACTTTGCAACGGGTATTGCTGGTATGTCTGTTGTTGCAGACTCCCTGTCTGCTATCAAGTATGCAAAGGTAAAGTGTATTCGTGATGAATACGGTGTTGTTGTGGACTTTGAAGTAGAGGGCGACTTCCCGAAGTATGGTAACAACGATGATCGTGTTGACAGCATTGCGGTTGAAATTTTGAATAAATTCATGGATATGATCCGCAGCAATTACTGCTACCGGGGCGGTGTACCGACCACTTCTATCTTGACCATTACTTCTAATGTTGTATATGGCAAGAAGACAGGTAACACACCGGACGGCAGAAAGAAGGGTCAGCCGCTGGCTCCGGGTGCAAACCCGATGCACGGTCGTGATACCCACGGTGCCGCTGCTTCTATGGCATCTGTTGCAAAGCTGCCATGGAGCAATGCACAGGATGGTATCTCCAACACCTTTACGATTATTCCGGGTGCTCTGGGTAAGGATTCTCAGGTATTCGTTGGTGATTTGGATATTGAATCCATTAAGAAGGATCTTGAAAAGTAAGCAGCAATACCGTTTTGTTCTATGAGAAATGAAGGAGGCGATTCCAATGAAACAGCAACCCAATCAGACCGATGCGGAAAAGGCAGATGCACTGGTGGATATGATTGAACAGCTGATGGAAAATGGTAGCGGTCATCTTGTGGTAACGGAACAGGAGGCACAAGAGGGATTGCGTGTGGACACATATCGCAGCATGGATTGTGCAATCGGCAATCAGGCTTGCTGTCAGCCGACAGAATTGATGGACGAAGACGAGTAATCTGATTTTGGATGGATTCGTTTGGTATTGAATTTTTTAGGAGGAAATGTATCATGGCAAATGAAAAGCAAATTGATAATCTGGTAGAACTGCTGGACGGCTATGCTGAAAAAGGCGGTCATCACCTGAATGTAAATGTACTGAACAGAGAGACCCTGCTGGATGCACAGCAGCATCCAGAAAAGTATCCGCAGCTGACCATTCGGGTAAGTGGTTATGCAGTAAACTTCATCAAGCTGACCAAGGAACAGCAGGATGATGTTATCTCCAGAACGTTCCACGCTGCTCTTTAATGAGAAACTGTCAGCGGAAAAATCTGTAAGAAAAAGTAGGGGGACGCATATATTTTGTGCGTCCCCTTTTTATAATTTGGGATAAACAGGGCATACTGCCTTTGTCTGCAAAATAGAGAAAGGAGGCTTTTATGGAAGGCTATATTCATTCAACAGAAAGTTATGGTACAGTCGATGGCCCGGGTACACGTTTTGTCATCTTTTTTCAGGGATGTCCGATGCGTTGTCAGTATTGCCATAATCCAGATACTTGGGGATACAATATCAATGAACGGCGAACAGCGGAATCTTTGTTGCAGGAATATGATGGATTGAAGGAATTCTATCGTGACGGTGGGATTACGGTAACCGGTGGAGAACCGTTGGTACAGATGGAGTTTCTGACAGAACTATTTACAAAAGCAAAAGAAAAGGGAATTCATACCTGTCTGGATACCTCTGGTATTTTGTTTCGTCAGGAAAAGCGGGCAGCATTTGATCAGTTGATGGCAGTGACGGATTTAGTGATGTTGGATATTAAGCATATTGATAATGCGGAACACCGTAAATTGACAAAGCAAAGCAATGTGCATATTTTGGAATTTGCACAATATCTGAAAGAAAAAAATATTCCGGTCTGGATTCGGCATGTGGTTGTACCGGGCATTACATTACAGGAAAAGTATTTGCGGCAACTTGGTGCCTACCTTGCAGGGCTGACCAATATGAAAGCATTGGATGTATTGCCATATCACACAATGGGAGAAGTCAAGTATGAAAATCTTGGCATTTCATACCCGCTGAAAGGTGTGGAACCGGCAACAACAGAACAGGCGGTCTGGGCACGGAATATGATTATGGATGCTTTGAAGGAGCAACTAAGAAAAGAAAAATTCGGGGAATAATTACAAAAGGAAACGGCGGCAATTTGTCAGCCGTTTCTCTTTGAAAGAAATGCAATGAATTCTACGCAATTCCATCGGCGTACTATTGTTAAAATTGCACAATTACACAGAAGCGAAATTGGTAGGTTTTAATAGAAATTTTGAAATAAAGGAAAAAATAATTGCAATTTTTCATGCCATATGATAAAATAGAAACTGGCATATTTCTATGTTTTATTTCACTTTTTTAATTCTAAAGAGAAGGGGTCGTTTATGAGCAATTTGAAATTTTCAAAGCGGTTGGCTGCATCTCTGATTGCAGCTGCCACGATCGGATCAAGCGGCGTGTTGAGTAGCTTGTCCTATCTGCCAGTTCGTGCGGCGGATACGGATAACTATGCAAAGTTGCTGCAGTATTCCATGTATTTTTACGATGGGAATATGTGTGGCGACCAGGTAGGAGAAACTTCTGCATTTGACTGGCGGGATGATTGCCATACAGGTGATGAGATCAAAGGTGGTTTCCACGATGCCGGTGACCATGTAAAATTTGGTTTGCCAGCTGGCTATTCCGCTTCTATGCTGGGATGGGGCTACTATGAATTCAAGGATGCCTATGATTCACTGGGACAGACAGCACACTTGCAGAAAATCACGAATTATTTCTGTGATTACTTTAAGAACTGTACGACATTGAGTGGTGACACTGTTACAAACTTCTGCTATCAGATCGGCCAAGGCGGCGGCGAAGCAGACCACGGTTACTGGGGTCCGCCGGAAACACAGGAAGCCATTAAGGGCGACCGGAAGGAATTCTGGACAACCAATGGTGCAAGTGATATTGCAGCAGAATATGCAGCAGCTCTGGCAATGAATTACATGAACTTCGGTAACGCAGAAGACCTGACATATGCAAAGGCTTTGTACAAGTTCTCTACCCAGTACAATGCTAGCTCTGCTACATTGGACGGTACTACGCCGTTCTATTCGTCCTATGACTACTATGACGATCAGGCATGGGCAGCTGGCGTGCTGTATCTGGCAACTGGAGACAGCAGCTATAAGAGCTTCCTGAATGAATTTATGAGTGTTTCCGGTAAGGGTTCCTCTGGCAGTTCCGGTTGTCAATGGGGCGTTTATTCTCCGATGTGCTGGAATAATGTCAGTCTGGGTGCTGCTATCCTACAGGCAGAAATTACAAAGTCTTCTTCTGACTGGGCAAAGGTTACAACGTATCTGGATTCCAAGGCTAATAGTGAAAGCACATATTACTGCGAAGATAAGTGGGGCAGCTGCCGTCACAATGTAGCAATGCAGATGTGCGCATTGGTAACATCAAAGTTTGATAAGGATTATACCAGCTGGTGTAAGGCACAGATGGGAATGATTCTGGGGGATAATGCAACTGGAAAGAATTTTGTAGTTGGCTTCAACGAAAATTCTCCGAAGCATCCGCACCATAGAGCAGCTTCTGGTCATGCATATACGACAGAGGATGAAGCAACACCACAGTGGGACGAAGCAAATGGTCATGTACTCGTTGGTGCACTGGTTGGCGGTCCGACTACCTCTGATGTTTCTTCTTATAATGATGCAATTGATGATGCAATATCGAACGAAGTTGCATTGGATTACAATTCAGGTTTGGTTGGTGCAGCTGCTGGTCTGTACGCAAAGTATGGCACAGGTTCTCTGGAGTCCAGCATTCCGGGTGTGGATGCAACAACACCGGGAACAACAGCAACAACTGTAACAAAGAATACGACAACAACAGCTAAGACAACAACGGCTTCAAGTACGACTACCAAGGCACCGACCACCACAGTTCCATCTGGTGATGGTGTATATACGCTAAAGGTAGATGAGGACTATACTTTGTCCGATCTGCCGGAAGATGGAAAGATGATCGGCTTCAAGTATGAAGATCTTGGTGTAAAGGCTGGCGAAAAGGTACAGAAGGTAGAAGTGGACATTTCTACAACCGCTGGCAAACTCGGTAAGTGGGAAGGTGCATTTGGTTCTTCCACAACAGTGGATCCAGATTACTGGACAATGACTGAGAATATGGAGCAGACCTTTAGCGGCAAGACTGGTACACTGGTTTGGGAAGTAGACAGTGCAACATCTGAAATTATCCAGACACAGTACAACGGTGAAGTAAAGGTTGGCTTCTGGTGGATTGATAGTGATGATTTCACCATTGATGAAGTTCGGGTTTACACTGATGCAACTTCTGTTGTAACAACTGCAAGTACGCCTGCTACTACTAAGGCTACAACGACTGTAACAACTCCTGCTGCTACGACTACCTCTAAAAAGACTACAACCGCTACCACTGCTACAGAACCTATTCCGGCTGGTCCGACCATCAAAGTAGGACAGCAGTTTGTAACCGCTGGCGAAAGCTATGAGACAGCGATCAAGCCAGAGATTTACAACGGCGGTGACTTCATTACAGAAGGTCTGTCCCTGGCATTCAAGA
>CAUDDP010000049.1 GCA_958448395.1 uncultured Oscillospiraceae bacterium
CCGCCAAGCTGAGCCAGCTTGACCGCAGTTGCCATTCGGCAGATAAAACGCTCTCATCGAACTCACGTTAAATTACCTACTATTTTATATGCAGAAGATCCTTTTTAAACAAAAACAGAACCCGTTCTGATGCTGCTGCACCGGAACGGGTTCTGTTATCTATTCTATTATGCCCATGATGCTGTCTAACTATGCTGTCAATGATAATTTATCACATGCGTGGCAAATTAATATGCCACACCCTGCCACTTCATTGCATCTGCAACCTTCAGGAAACCAGCAATGTTTGCACCTGCAACCAGGTTGCCTTCCATGCCATATTCCTTGGATCTGTCATATGCATTGTGGAAAATATTGATCATGATGCCCTTCAGCTTTGCATCTACTTCTTCAAAAGTCCAAGACAGACGCTCGCTGTTCTGAGACATTTCCAGACCAGATGTAGCAACACCACCTGCATTTGCAGCCTTTGCCGGTCCAAACAGCAGTCCAGCAGCCTGGAACTTTTCGATTGCCTCTGGTGTAGACGGCATGTTTGCACCTTCTGCAACTACCTTTGTGCCGTTCTTGATCAGGATTTCAGCAGATTCTTCATCAATTTCGTTCTGTGTTGCACACGGCAGAGCAATGTCACACGGAATCGTCCAGATACCCTTGCAGCCTTCTGTGTAGGTTGCACCTTCTACCCGGTTTACATATTCCTTGATTCTTCCTCTTTCTACTTCCTTGATCTGCTTTACAACATCCAAGTTGATGCCGTTCGGATCGTAGATGTAACCATTGGAGTCAGACAGTGCAACAACCTTGCCGCCCAGCTGAGTTGCCTTTTCTGTTGCATAGATTGCAACGTTACCAGAACCGGAAACAACAATGGTCTTACCCTTAACGGTATCATTCTTCATGACATTCATCATTTCTTCTGTGAAATACAGCAGACCATAACCGGTTGCTTCTGTTCTTGCCAGAGAACCACCGTAGGACAGTGCCTTACCAGTCAGAACGCCAGTGAATTCATTCCGCAGTCTCTTGTACTGACCGAACATGTAACCGATTTCTCTTGCACCTGTACCGATGTCACCAGCCGGAACGTCAGTATCTGCACCAATGTGCTTGCACAATTCTGTCATAAAGCTCTGGCAGAACCGCATTACTTCGCCGTCAGACTTGCCCTTCGGGTCGAAGTCAGAACCGCCTTTGCCGCCGCCCATTGGCAGAGTGGTCAGGCTATTCTTGAAAATCTGCT
Source organism: uncultured Oscillospiraceae bacterium (assembly GCA_958448395.1). Taxonomy (GTDB): domain Bacteria; phylum Bacillota; class Clostridia; order Oscillospirales; family Ruminococcaceae; genus Ruminococcus_C. The sequence goes on from CAUDDP010000049.1 coordinate 1,244, forward strand.
CAAATCCCAAGAACTTGATAACAGACGGACAAACAGATGGGTGCAGACGCAAACCGCCCTTGTACGGACCAATTGCAGAATTGAACTGGCAACGATAACCGTGGTTTACCTGAACCTTACCATTATCATCTACCCAAGAAACACGGAAGCTAATCATCCGCTCCGGTTCTACGATTCTATCAATGACACCGTTTGTCTCATAAGACGGATCCTTTTCCACAACTGGTTCCAGAGACAGCAGCACTTCACCGACAGCCTGCAAAAATTCCGGTTCATTTGCGTAGCATTTTGCAGTCTTTTCATAAACGCCCTGCAAATACTGATTCTTAAAATTGAACACCATGGGTCAAAACCTCCTGCATAAATTTAAAGTCAGTTGCGAAAGCCTTCGCTTTACGCAATTTATATTATACACTTTTTTCCCTGCTTTTTCAAAAAAAAAGAAAAAAAAAATGAAAAAGTTTCATTCCATAGCAGAAGTAAGCCTAAAAAAACAAATTTCCCGTATTAGAAACGATAATTTATAAAGAATTCCCTACGTAAAATGTGATTCTGAAAACTACAGAACGTTCCCCTGTGGTGGACGATTGTCCGCCGTCTCGCATCAATCCGACTATTATTTTCCACATTTGTCCAAATTAAAACCCAAGCGATTTCTGCCAAAGTCACAAACACAATGCATTTTTATTTGTAAACAGAAAAAAAGAAAGACCCCTGTATAAAACAGATGTCTTTCTTCCTTCATAAAAGGAAATCAAAATAAATTTTGAAACAGAATTTATTCCGTATCTGCATTTTCCTCTGGCTCTGCTTCTGTCTCTGTCTCCGTTTCGCCAATGTCACTGCTTTCCGTGCTGTCATCACTTTCATCCACAGTCGTTGTTGTTACAACATCATCCTTGACAGCATCCAGATTCGTGACGCCGGTATCTACCGTTACAATAAAGCCATCCATATTATCACCGGAAATCGTATACTCCAACCCCGGCGGTACCATAACATACGTACTATCACCAGACTCTGCTGGTACATAATATATCTGATATACTTTCCCATCCCAATTGGTGACTTCCAGTGCATTGTCAATGGTATGGCCATGCAGTTCCTCCATGTATTCCTCTAAGCAAAGTTGATTCTGCTGCATATAGTAGGCATGTGGCTGACCAACATAACGATAATGCCAGGATTCATATCGAATTTCTGTAATCTCTGTTTTCTCCTCCGGATACCGCAAAACAAATCCATAATGTGCACAATTCTCGTTAATCCAGCTATACTCGCCTGTTCCATCATAGTCAGCAGAATTTTCGCCGTCAAACAAAGAAAAATCCATCGCATAGCCCGTTTCATGCTCGCTGTAGCCCGGTTTTGCCACCAGTGTTGAAGCATCTTCTCCCGTAGATTCCAAGTCAGCATCATACAGCTCCTGCTGCTGCTCCGATGTTCGGTAGCCGCTGATGATAATAATATCGCTATGACCTGTTTCCGTATAAAAATCGTCCAGCATCGTATTCAGATTCTCAATTACCTCTTCTCGCAGCATCAGCTCCGAACCACTCACATAATAAGAATCACTTTTATTGCCATAAAGCGTTTTTAATTCATTTTCATCGGTACTTTTATAAGCATAATTCCCATTGACAAGAATCAAATCACCGTTATGAATTTCCTGACTGTCCATGGAAACACTCTCATATAAATCTTCTGTTTCGTCTGGTGTAGTTGTTGTTTTGTTATCTTCAATATTTTCATCATCAGGGAATGTTACCTGCTGTGCATGTTCCTCCAGCCAGGTACTTCCAGACATCGTGCTGACTTCTGTCCAGTTGTCCAAAAACGGATGCAACAATGTAAATCGCAGTGTCACCAACAGAGCAGCCGAAACGGCGACTTCCGCCAGAATTCTGCCCATATGCCGCGGTTCTTTCTGTACAGCGGTTCCTTTTGCTGTCTGAGATGCAGATGATTTCTTTCTTTTTTCAGATGATACCGCTTCCCTTTTCTGCTTTGCTGCTATTCCGGTGTTGTCCGAAGCGATTTCAGCAGTTGGCTCTTTCTTTCTCGCCTGTTTTTCCTGACCGGTTACAGTTTGCTTTTTCTTCTTTTCCTGCATGTAAAATTGCCTCCTTTTATTTTATATGCACATTGCACACAGAAAACCGCTTTTTTATTATACCACATTATCGAAAAAAAAGAAACCCTTTTTTTCGGTTTTTTTATTTTTTTTGAAGCAAAAAGGCGGAATGGCAAAAGAAAGCAATGCTTCTTATAAAAAAATGCAGAAAAAAGAAAAAAACCGCAGAAAGAATCACAAAACTCTTTTTTTTCCTTGACAGAAAAAGAAAATCCATGCTATAATTGAAAGAATGGATGAAAAGATTGCATTTGTCAGCTGATTTTTTCATTATTTGCAGTAATGTCCCATATTCTGCAAATGATTTTGAAAAAGAATCTGTTTGTCAATCAGGCTTGCAGGACGCATCGGAAATGTGCGGTCTGGTCACTTTTCCCGTTCGCCCAGCAAAACGGCTGTCATGCAGCTGCCATCCATAGAAAAAGAAAAAAGGAGAACATGTAAATGAAGTTTGAACTTCTGGAAGTTGCCGGCACACATATTTTCAATATGAAAGCCATGACGCTGGTCTTGTTTTTCATGTTTGCCATCATTGTTGTCGGTTATCTGATCGGAAAAATTTCCATCAAGGGAGTATCCCTCGGCACAGCTGCCATTTTTCTGGTTGCCCTGTTTGCCGGTCATTTTAAGGGCGTTGCCTTTGAGGAAATCGCTGCATGGCAGGAAAGCCTGCCAGCAGTAAACGACTATTTTAAACTGGTACAAAATCTCGGATTGGTACTATTTGTTACCTCCGTCGGATTGATTGCCGGTCCAAGTTTCTTTAAGAATTTAAAGAAAAACGCAAAATCCTATGTTGCTCTCGGTGCCATTATCATTGTAGCAGGCTGTGCAACTTGTGCAGCAATTACGCTGTTTGTACCGGACATGGATTCTGCCATGAGTGTTGGTCTGCTCTCCGGTGCACTGACCAGTACGCCGGCATTCGCAGCAACACAAGAAGCAATTGGCGAAGCAAGTCCGCTTTATGGGAATATCGCAGTTGGACATGCCATTGCCTATCCATTCGGTGTAATTGGTGTTGTGTTGTTTGTACAGATTATCCCGAAAATTCTCCATGCAGATATGGATGCAGAACGTGCAAAACTGATCTCTGTTGCTGAAAGCAACACCCAACAGAAGAAAAGCAAGAAACTGTTTGAAATGGAGAAATTCGGTCTGGGTGCATTCTCCCTCGCCATCATTCTCGGTTTAATTCTCGGCTCCATCAACATTCCGCTGGGAAAAGGATCCTTCAATCTGGGAACCACTGGCGGTCCACTCATTGTCGGTCTGTTGTTTGGTCACTTTGGCAGAATGGGTCGCCTGAGTCTGAAGGTAGACGAACATTTGCTGAGCATCTTCCAGGAACTCGGTCTGGTATTGTTCCTGATTGGTGCTGGTATTGACGGCGGTGCCGGATTTGTTGCCGTTTTGCAAGAATACGGTGCATTACTCTTCCTATGGGGTGCATTGATGACACTGGTTCCGTTGCTGGTCGGTTTCTTTGTTGCAAAGTATGTTCTCAAGCTGAGCCTGTTCAACAACCTCGGCTCCATCTGTGGCGGTATGACCAGTACACCAGCATTAGGTGCACTGATTAACACAGCAAAAACGCCAAACGTTGCATCTGCTTATGCTGCAACCTATCCAATTGCCCTGATTCTGGTGGTATTGCTGTCGCAGTTCCTGACACGACTTTAATCTTTTCCTGATTGACAAATTCAGAGCGAAATCACGTATTTAACGTGATTTCGCTCTTTTCTGTTGACAAAAGGTATATTTTATGGTATGATAAGACAGAAAATATGTATTTTGAAACAAACAGAAAAACAGCCCAATCTCATCGGATTCTCACCACCTACTTGACAGATACCAAAAAAGCGTCTATAATAAGAATCATGTTTTTCGTTGCATTCCGATATAGATAGAAAATCAGGAATCATAGGGAGGATTTATGTTATTCAGTAGTATCGAATTTTTATTTCATTTTTTACCAGTCTTTTTGGTTCTCTATTATATCGCACCAATGCGATATAAAAATCTGGTGCTGCTGGTGGGCAGCCTTGTCTTCTACGCATGGGGCGAACATTTTTATGTGCTGTTGCTATTGCTCTCCATTGCTGTTAATTACACCTTCGGCAAACTCATTGGCCAAAAACCGGACAAAAAAAAGAGGTTACTCATTCTTGCACTGATATATAACTTTGGTCTGCTGGTATTCTTTAAATATACCAACTTCCTAATTGAAAATATCAATGTTTTGCTGAACGTATTCCATGCACAGATTCCCAAAGTTACAATTGCGATGCCACTTGGCATCAGCTTTTATACATTTCAGATTGTTTCCTATCTCGTGGATGTCTATCGTGGTGACCAGCGACCAGTAAAAAATATCATTAACCTTGGTACCTATATTGCCATGTTTCCGCAGGTTACATCTGGTCCAATTGGGATATACAGCGAATTAGAGCCAACCCTGCTGAAACGGCACTGCTCTGTGCTGAATCTGGAAACCGGATTAAAAACATTTATCCTTGGCATGGGTGCAAAAATACTGCTGGCGAACCCGATGGGAACACTTTGGGCTGGGATGTCTCGTTATGGATATGAAACACTTTCCTGCCCGTATGCATGGCTGGGGGCATTTGCCTACAGCTTCCAGCTTTACTTCGACTTTGCCGGCTATTCTCTGATGGCAATGGGGCTGGGAGAAATGCTCGGATTATATGTACCAAAAAACTTCGACCATCCTTACATATCCGGTTCCATGGCAGAATTCTGGCGTAGATGGCATATGACACTGGGAAGATGGTTCAAAAAATATCTGTACTTCCCACTCGGCGGCAGCCGTTGCAGTTTTGCAAAAACGATCCGCAATACTTTTATTGTATGGGCATTTACCGGTCTTTGGCATGGTGCAAGCTGGAACTTTGTATTATGGGGACTGATTTTTTTCGTTCTTCTGACCATCGAACGACTTGGATTCGGCAAACTGCTGGCAAAAACAAAAGTCCTCAAACATATCTATGTCATATTCCTGATTCCGCTGACTTGGGTCGTATTTGCTCTGCCTGATATGCATGACATTGGCACCTACTTCTCCAGACTGTTCCCATTCCTTACAGATACAGCTGGTTTCGTCAATACAAAAGATGTCGTGCATGCACTTCAGGACTACTGGTATATTTTAATCGCCTGTGTATTTCTATGCCTGCCGTTTCCGGCAAAATTGTATGAGAAACATAAAAACAGCAAACTGGTCATTCTGGGACTGCTTGCAATTTTCCTGTTATCCGTTTATCGTATGGCAACGCAAACCAGCAATCCATTCCTGTACTACCAGTTCTAAAGAGAGGAGTTTTCCATGGATTTTTTAAAACAATGTCCCCTTCTCATTTGTGTGTTACTGACCTCTCTTCTAATTCCATGGGAATTGCTAAAAGAGGATGAGAAAGAATCTGCTGCACCAACAGCAACTGCACAAATGACGACTACCACAACAGAAAGATCCACTACCACAGCAGCAGACAACGATGCACCAATTCAAGCAGACAGTACCAACCTCCTCAACACCGATGACAATACACTGACTACCACAACGATAGAAACGGTCTCCAATGGCTATGTTACACTAGACAATGCTGATGAGAGCTATTTTGAAGATGCTCTGTTTATTGGAAACTCCCGTACAGTTGGCTTATATCTCTTCGGTGATATGCCAGAAAGTACAGATTTTTTTGCAGATGTTGGTCTGACCGTTTATGATGCTATGGAAGATTCCATTGAAGTTCCACCGCAAAGCGGTGCCTATGATACCCTTTCTGCTATGTTAAGTGCAAAACAGTATGGAAAAATCTACATTATGTTCGGTATCAATGAACTGGGTACTGGTACATCAGAATCCTTTGCAGAATATTACAAGTCTGTTGTGGATCAAATTTGTCAGATGCAGCCGAATGCCATTGTATATATCCAAAGTATTATCAATGTATCTGCTTCTGCCGAAACCGATGTCATCAGCAATGCCAACATCAATGAAAAAAACATACTGCTGGAACAACTTGCAGACAACCAGCAAATTTTCTACATTGACCTGAATGCCACACTGGTAGACAGCAATGGCTATCTCAATTCCGACTATACCTCTGATGGGGTTCACCTCGGCGGCAGTTCTCTTCCACTTTGGAAAGACTGTCTGCTTACACATGCCATGCAGAAAAATACCACTTCTGCCGCAGAAACCATGACAGAAATGCCTGAGAAATACGAGGACGAACCAACTGATACAGAAATAGAATAACAAAAAACAGGGCATCCTTTCCAAAAGATGTCCTGTATTTTTTTGACGTTTCCTCACATGGATTCTCTTGTCCCTGCATAGAATGCATTAGACTATCATGACAGGAGGCAGTCCATGCAACGAAAAAGCATTCTTAAAGATACCATCCAACTGACCGCTGTACAATTCTTTTTAGAGTGTGTGAGCTTACTGCTGAATGTCTGGCTCACAAGACACCTTGGTGCAGCCACTGTTGGCATCACTGCCTTAACAGGCTCATTTTTTCAGCTGGCAGCCACTGCTGCAAACGGCAACGGCTTTCTCTGTACCAGCCGCTTTGTCTCGGAAGAACTCGGCAAGCCAAACGGTAATCCAAATCGAGTACTGTCCTATGCAATGCTGTTTTGTCTGCTGCTTGGCGTTCCCATTTCCTGCTTGATTTTCTGCTGTGCAGAACCATTGAGCTTACGCTTTCTAAAAAGTGCAGACCTTGCCGCCCCAGTGCGTGTCTTTGCACTAATTTTACCACTTGGCGGCATCTGTTCTTGCCTAAAGGGATATCTGAATGCTGTCTGCCGTGTTGCCTATGCGGCAATCTGTGATATTGCAGAATGCCTGACACGCTGTGCTATACTGATATTTCTACTGCAAATACAAACGCTGCACACCAATGCATCTGTCTGCATGGCAATGGCAATCAGCACAGGCAGCAGTACTATAATCGGCTTTTTCTTCTTACTCTGGTTTTGCTGCAAAAGCCGTGTTTCTCATCCCGGAACCGTCAGTCTTTCTCTTGGACGGTATATTCGATTGGCAGTTCCCGTTCTCTTTGGTGGATGCTTAACTGCTGTTTTGAGCAGCACCAACGATGCTCTCATTCCGGTGACCCTGCGGCAGGCTGGTAATTCCACAGAAGCAGCATTGAGCCAATTCGGTGTATTTGAAGCCATTGTCATTCCGGTGCTATTCTTCCCTTCCACGATTTTATGTGCACTCTCTGGTATTCTCATCACAGAAGCCGCCCGTGCAACAGCTGCTGGAAATCAAAAACGATTGCAGCACCTTACTACTGCTGCCGTACAGCGTACCTTACAGCTTTCTATTTTTATTGCTGCTGGACTACTGGTATACGGCAATCTCATCGGCAGGTTACTGGACGGCGGTGATTTTGCCGGCTATCTCATTCGCCTGCTGGCTCCTGTTGTCCCATTTATCTATCTGGAAATTGTACTGGAAGCCCTCCTGAAAGGTATGGGACAGCAATCCTTTTCCTCTATGAATTATCTTGTAGAATACACGATTCGTATTGCAATTGTATTGGTCTGCATTCCAAAAATCGGCTTTTATGGCATTGTGCTGTCCTATTATGCAAGCAATATCTATGGTAACTGTGGACGGCTCTGGAAAACCTGCCGTACAGCAAACATGCCATTTTCATTCTGGAAAATGCTAGGTCTTCCATTATTTTCCGCAGCATTTGCGTTCCAAATCCCGCTGCTCTGCCTAAGGCTACTAAATGGAATGCCATTTGAATGGATTTGTTTATTGCCAGCAGGATTGCTTTATTTCTGGCTGCTGCGAAAATTTGCGATGCGACCTCCACTTACATTTCGGCGTATGTCACATGAAAGTGCTTGTCATTCCGGATAATGATAAGAATTATAACTATGCAGAATGCATACAAGCTGCCTTATATTGTAATATCTGCAAAGATAGAATTAGTCAGCTTCTGTATTGCAGACGGTGCCAATTCTAACTGATGCCCAATTTTTCCGGCACTGCATAAAATCGTTTCAAACTGCAAAGCAGTTTCATCCATCACAGTCGGAAACAGCTTCTTCATTCCAATTGGCGAACAACCACCGTGCACATATCCTGTCAATGGCAGCAATTCTTTCTCCTTAATCATAGAAATTGCTTTTTCTCCAACAGCAGCGGCTGCCTTTTTTAGATGCAGTGTCTTGGCAACTGGCAGCATAAACACATAGTGTTCTCCAGATTTTCCAACAGTCACCAAGGTTTTAAAAACCTGCTCCACTGGCTGTTCCAGTGCCGCTGCCAACTCTACGCCTGTATTTTCTTTGGTTGCCTTTTCCCAAATGCGATGTTGATACGGGATTTTCTCCCGCTCTAAAATCCGAATCGCATTTGTCTTTTCCAATTTTTCTTTTGCCATGTAAAAAACCACCTTTCCTATGCAATCAAAATTCCATTGCATACAGCAAGCGGACACCCATTGCAGATGTCCGCTCTCTTTCTTTTTCCATCAGAATTATTTAAATGCTGAAATTGCGTGTTTGGATGGGGAGAAATAATCCTCCAATACTGCAATGTAGGAACGGAAACAAACTTTATCATTGACATACATAACATCATTGTTTTGCGGCACACCGAGCCGCTCCAAATCCTGATCTGTCAGATTCCGCAAATAAATCGTTGCCGTTTCATCATAGCCAAGTACCTTTTTATCGTTGTCAGAAAGCCGCAAGGTGACATCCTGTGAAATTGCAAGCAATTCTTCTGTAATCTGCTGCCGGGTTTGCGTTTCCCAACGAATGACAGTTTCTGATTGCATTGGACGTTCCAGTGAAACCGTTCGCTCATAGCCCTCAGCACGAAATTCCATTACACCAAGGTTGACATCGAAATCATTCGGTTCTACAATTACAACCGTGCTGCCATTGGAACTGTCTTCTGTATTGATTACCTCATAACGATATTTTCGAGAAGGTGCCACACCACTTTCCACCAAGTTTGTTGTCATAGAGGTAGAGAACAGGGAAATGCCAAGAAAGTATGCCAAAGACCCGAGCACATAAAGCAGCAGGAAGATAGTACCAAAGACTGTCTTTACTGTCTCAGTGCAGCCACATAGGAAAAATGCCAGCAATGCGGTAACCACCAATGGTACAAGCAATTCCCACTCTCCAAAACAAAGTAGTACAGTTGGCAACAACACAGGCAACAACAGAACACTACATATTTTCGTTAAAATTTGTCGGCGAGAATAGAGCATCGCCGCCAATGCCCCACCGGAAATCAGAATCAAAACCAGACAGCATACTGCTTTCTGCGGAATTTCTACTGTATAGAAAAAGCTAAGAGCTGCCAAGATAATCATTAACAGACAATACAACAGGCTAATGACAGACATCGCTCGTTTTCTTCCAATGTTTGTATGAAATTGTTCCATAATACGCCTTTATTTTCTGTCAGTCAAAAACTGGAACAGAAACTCCTTTCTAATATGCTGAAATAAGACAATACTTCCTTGTTATTATAACATTTTTTTCTGGTTGTGACAAGACCTATTCTAAAAAAATATTTTTACAAATTACAGAAGCTCCTGTTTTCTCATCCTTTACAAGCATCGTGTTTTCTGCCAGTGTTAGCATTCAAAAACGAGAGCGTGTGTAAATTTTTCCATATTACTTTACTTTTTTGAAAAATGCGTGTATAATAAAAAATATTCCGATATTGAGAAAGAAGGTTATTTTTGATGCAATCAAAAAAATTATATCAAAACTCTGTTTTTTGGCTCTGCTGTACGCTCATCTGGTGCATTGTTATTTTCTGCTTTTCTGCCCAAGATGCAACCGCCTCTACCGCAGTCAGTGATGGTGTATTACATAAAATTGCAGAAATTTGCACTGCATGGATTCCAGCCGATGCAGCAGAAATAGACAGCGACAATCACGCCTCCATGGCGTTTCTCATCCGCAAAATCGCTCATTTCACGCTCTATTTTATCCTTGGAACATTCTCTTCCGCAACGATGCTTTCTTTTACAAACAATCATAATCGTTCCCTGCGGTCTGGCTGGTTTTGTGCTTGGAGCTTCTGTGTTTTTTATGCTGTTACAGATGAATTTCATCAGCTTTTTGTTCCCGGAAGAACCGGGAGGGTATTCGATATTGGCATTGATAGTCTTGGCGCACTGCTCAGCAGTTTACTGCTTCTATTTTTTATACAGCGTTCTGTTCGTCGAAATCAAAAACCAGAAAACGGTGTTTGATCATACTGTTTTCGCAAAATCGCAATGGCACGTTTCTCCAGCCGTGAAACATAGGAACGAGAAATGCCCATCTTTTTCGCAACCTCTCGTTGTGTCATAGGAATTTGCCCATAAAGCCCATACCGATGCACCAGAATCTCCACCTCTCTTGGAGAAAGCGAATTTTGCAGAAACTGATACAGCTGCTGGGTCTGCATTTGAGCGGCAACCTGTTCCTGAATATCGCTGCCATCCTCCATAATATCCAGCAAAGTCAACTGATTACCGTCTTTGTCTGTATCAATTGGCTCTCCCATAGAGATAGCATCCCCTTGTTTCCGACAAGTGCGGAAGTGCATGAGAATTTCATTTTCGATACAGCGGCTTGCATAAGTGGCAAAACGTGCCCCTTTTTCATAGTCAAATGTAGAAACCGCTTTCATCAATCCAACCGTACCAATGGAAAGCAGATCCTCCTGCTCTACCTGATTGGCATAATACTTTTTAATAATGTGTGCCACCAGACGCATATTATGCAGAATCAGCTTTTCTCTGGCACTGTTATCCCCGTCTTTCATTTTTTGAAAGCACAGCAACTCTTCTTTCTGAGAGAGCGGTTTTCGAAATGCACCAGATGTTTCAACATGCAGAAAAAAACAGATTAAATTTTGCAGTAGTGTGGATAATAACATAAATACACCCCCATTTTTCCCTCTATCTATATGCTGACATGAAATTGTCCTATGTCGGCAATTTCTTTTTATCTTATGATTTTTTCTGATCTTATCCCATTCTGTTTTTCCTTTTCTGTCAATCATTTTTGTATACTTTGTTTAGAAATTTGCGGTACTCCCCATCAGCTTGCAATTTTCATTTTATTGTGCTATAATAACAACAGCAATTGCCGAACAGATTGGTATGATGTCAGGAGGAGTTTCGTTTGAAAAAAATATGGAAATTTTTGTTCAGTCAAAATACACTGTACATCTTACTCATGCTCATACAACTGGCATTTCTGGTGCTGTCTGTTTTATTTTTAAATCAAAATTACGCATGGGTATACGGTGCACTTCTTCTGTTAAATGGCTTGATGATCATTTATATTACCAATTCCAGAAAAAATCCAAGCTATAAAATTTCCTGGCTGGTAGTGATTGCTGTATTGCCAATTTTCGGCAGTCTGACTTATCTCTTTCTCAAGACCAGAAAAGATACCCGTAACTTTTTCCGCAACTATGAAGAACAGATGAGAAAAACGCTCTCTTTTCTCCCACAAGAACCGGAGGCTGCAAAACACTTACTGGAACATAGCCAACAGTTCTATAACCTCTCCACCTACCTGCAACACACCGGTTTTCCTGTTTATGAACAGACCAATGTCACCTATTTCCCACTTGGTGAAGACCAGTTTGCAGAGATGAAAAATCGTCTCCGGCAAGCAAAACGCTTTATCTTCATTGAATATTTTATCATTGCACCGGGAAAAATGTGGAATGAATTTCTGGAAATTCTGATTGACCGTGCTCGTGCAGGCGTCGAAATTCGACTGATGTATGACGGCATCGGAACAAAATTTTTTTCAACGGATGATTTTATTGAAATTGCGAAAAAACATCATATTCAGTGTAAGATCTTCAATCCATTCCGCCCGCTGCTCTCCTCTGCACAGAACAATCGTGACCATCGAAAAATTCTTGTCATTGATGGCAACATCGCCTTTAACGGTGGAACCAATCTTGCGGATGAATACATCAATGAAAAGGTTCGCTTTGGTCACTGGAAAGATACTGCTATCATGTTAGAAGGTGCAGCTGTCTGGAGCTATACCATGATGTTTTTACAACTCTGGAATATGCAGCAGCCAAACAAAAAAGAAGCCTACTCACAGTACCGCCCGACAAAATTACCCAGACAAACCAACGGCGGTTTTATTCAGCCATTCGGTGACAGTCCCACCGCTGAGGATCTAAAAGGCGTTATGGTTTATTTGGATCTGATCTCCAATGCCAAACACTATGTCTATATTGAAACGCCCTATCTGATTCCCGACCATGACCTGCTCACTGCCCTCAAGCTGGCGGCAGGAAAGGGTGTAGATGTGCGGATTATTACACCGCACATTCCAGATAAATGGTATGTTTATCAAATTGCGTGGAATTACTATCAGGAGCTGCTAGAGGCCGGCGTAAAAATTTTTGAATATACCCCCGGCTTTATTCATGCAAAATGTTTTATTGTAGATGATGAATTGGCAGTTCTCGGAACAATCAATTTGGATTACCGCAGCCTGTACCTGCATTTTGAATGTGCCTCTTTGATTTACCACTGCAATGTCATTCAGGCCATGCTGGCAGATTTCCTAAAAACACAGAGGCGGTCACTGCCTATTACGCTGGAGGACTGCAAAAATCGAAAATGGTACCAAAAATGCAACAGCTATGTACTGGGACTATTTGCCCCATTGCTATAACTATAACAATTATAAAAGGAGGATTGCAATATGGAAGAACAATGCAATCATCAGTGTGATTCCTGTGGCAGCAACGGCAATTGCAGCACACAGGATGCAGAACACGAAAAGAGAGTAAAAGAAAATACCAGTGGTGTAAAAAACGTCATTGCTGTTGTCGGCGGTAAGGGCGGCGTTGGAAAATCTCTTGTTACCAGTTTGCTTGCCATTCAGACCCAGCGGCTTGGCTATCATGCTGCCATTCTGGATGCAGACATTACCGGTCCCTCCATTCCAAAAATCTTTGGTATTTCCAAATCAGCCGAAGCTGTCGAAAATTCTCTTCTGCCAAATGTCACAGAAAATGGCTTAAAAGTCATGTCAATGAACCTGTTGCTGCCAAACGCAACCGATCCTGTCCTCTGGAGAGGTCCGGTCATTTCCGGCGTGGTCAAGCAGTTCTGGGAAGACGTCCGCTGGGGTGACGTAGACTTTTTGTTTGTGGATATGCCGCCCGGAACAGGCGATGTGCCGCTGACAGTCTTTCAATCATTGCCAATTAACGGCATCCTGATTGTCTCCACGCCACAGTCACTGGTTTCCATGATTGTGGACAAAGCAATGAATATGGCACAGATGATGAATGTACCTGTGCTCGGTATGGTGGAAAATATGCGGTTTCTCCGCTGTCCGGACTGCGGCAAGGAAATTCCGCTGTTCGGAACAGACGATCATATAGACAGCCATGCCATTCCCGTACTGGAACGCATTCCACTGGATCCAAACATTGCAGCTGCCTGTGATGCAGGAAAATTAGAAAACGAAGAGATGGATTACTTGGCAAAAACAGCTGTTATGTTGACCGAATCCTTTGGTAAAAAACAATAATTCCTGTGTTCGTCACGTGGATTCTTAATGAATTTTGAAAAACCAACAAAAATACAGCCAAATTGATTTGAAACTTGTAGCAAATTTTCCATTGACAAACGGATAAAAATCGGATATACTAATAAGTAGAAACAGCAAAGGTGCTGGATAGGAACATTTTCTATCCAGCACCTTTTTGTTTTATCATCATCTTGTGTTTCGGTAAAAGAAGGGGCCGCTTTTCCGAAACAAATTTACAACATGGAAGGATGAGTCAGAATGGATGAAACAAAATTGTTAGATTTCATTGACAATGAAGTATTTGGCGTATGGTTTCTGGTCGGTGCAGCACTGGTCTTCTTTATGCAGTGTGGCTTTGCGATGGTAGAAACAGGATTCACCAGAGCAAAAAATGCCGGTAACATTATTATGAAAAACCTGATGGACTTCTGTATTGGTACAGTTGTCTTCATTCTGATTGGTTTCAGTCTGCTGCTCGGTGAAGACTGCGTGGGCTTAATTGGAAAACCGGGATTTGATATTTTCTCTGACTATGCAAATTTTGAATGGTCAGGATTCGTATTCAATTTGGTTTTCTGTGCAACCACTGCAACCATTGTTTCCGGTGCAATGGCAGAACGTACTAAGTTTATTTCCTACTGTATTTATTCCGCAGTCATTTCTGCACTAATCTATCCAATAGAAGCACACTGGGTATGGGGCGGCGGTTGGCTGTCGACACTGGATACCCCATTTCATGATTTCGCTGGTTCTGGTGTGATTCACTTTGTTGGCGGTTTGTCCGCTTTGATTGGTGCTGCCATCCTTGGTCCTCGTATTGGTAAATTCACAAAAGATGGAAACGGCAAAATTAAGGTCAATGCCATTCCGGGTCACTCTCTGACCATTGGTGCATTGGGGTGTTTCATTCTTTGGTTTGGCTGGTACGGATTTAATGGTGCTGCTGCAACTTCTGTTTCTCAGCTTGGTTCTATTTTTGTTACAACCACCATTTCTCCGGCAGTTGCAACATTTATTTGCATGATCTTCACTTGGTTAAAGTATGGAAAACCGGATGTTTCTATGTGCTTAAATGCATCTCTGGCTGGTCTGGTTGGCATTACCGCCGGTTGCGATGTTATGGATGCATTTGGTTCTTTGATTGTCGGCACTGTTTCTGGATTGTTGGTTTGCTTCGGCGTATGGTTCTTAGACCATGTCCTGCATGTAGATGATCCGGTTGGTGCAGTAGCGGTTCACTTCTTCAATGGACTGTGGGGCATCATTGCAGTTGGTTTGCTGGCAACACCGGATGCACCATCCTCTACCTGCACAGGTCTGTTCTATGGTGGTGGATTCCACTTACTTGGTTCTCAATTGCTCGGTCTGTTGGCAATTGCTGCTTGGACTGCAATTCTGATTACCATCACATTCCTGATTATCAAGCATACCATTGGTTTGCGTGCTTCCGCAGAAGAAGAAGTCATTGGTTTGGATGCAACCGAACATAATCTGCCTTCTGCCTATGCAGACTTCATGCCGTCTGCTGCAACCATTTCCATGGATACCGAAACCGCTTCTGTTGCTGGTGTTGACCTGCCAGAACCACAGTTGATTGTAAAGCCTGTAAATGGTGCAGCTGCAAAGATGTCCAAGATTGTCGTTATCTGCAAACAGGAAAAACTGGCTGTCCTGCAAGCAGCCCTCAACAAAATTGGGGTCAATGGCATGACGGTTACACAGGTACAGGGTTATGGTGCACAGAAAGGCAATGCACAGTATTATCGTGGTGTTCGGGTTGACGGACCGAAGCTGTTGCCAAAGGTAAAGATTGAAATTGTTGTCACCAGCATTCCGGTAGAGACCATTGTTAATGTTTGCAAGAAGGTACTCTATACTGGTCAGATTGGTGATGGTAAGATTTTTGTTTACGATGTGGAAGAGGTTGTAAAGGTTCGTACTGGTGAAACCGGTTATGATGCTTTACAAGGTGATGATTGATAACAACCTCCTATTGTTTTAAAAGAAACAGGGTATCGCAAAAAAGTGGTATCCTGTTTTTCTTTTTTTCTTTGCACACTTTTCTTTTTTATTTTCATTTTTTTTGGATATTTCTTTTTTTTCTTAAAAAATATAAAAATCAGTTGACAACCGCACTAGTGTATGCTATAATAATAAAGCTGATTCTGATGGAAGCAAGCAAGCTATTTTACATCAGGAGAGGTGTCCGAGTGGTTTAAGGAGCTGGTCTTGAAAACCAGTGATTCCGCAAGGAACCGTGGGTTCGAATCCCACCCTCTCCGCCATTCATTTTTATGATGTCATACATTCACACTTGCAGAAATACCCAAGTGGTGAAGGGGCTCCCCTGCTAAGGGAGTAGGTCGGGAAACCGGCGCGAGGGTTCAAATCCCTCTTTCTGCGCCAAGCAAATTTTTGAAAAAACAGCGTAATTTC